>JBFYOD010000191.1:0-15634 GCA_041303965.1 Candidatus Aminicenantota bacterium | reverse complement strand
TACGCGAACTCGGAAGCCGAAGTAAGGATCGACTTTCTCAGAAAATTCGGTCTGGGCATAGCGGTATCGGGAGCTAAAATCAATAGGAGAAATGAGAGCTTCCTCAGAGTCATTCAAAATTATGATCCTTATTTTTATATTTACGAATATTCCTATGAACCCGAGATCATGACATCCGCTCCGTATAAAGTTACCCTATATTATTATTGGCGCCAGGGCGACAAGGCCTCGATATACTTTAATGGCGGGGTCGGATATTACAAGGGCAAAATGAGCGAGCAGTTTGATTTGAGAACATATGATAATCCTCTCACTTTTGAAGATTGGACTAAGCGTCATTGGGAGACAGAGTGGAAATCCACTATGGGATTTCATGTCGGGGCAGGCCTGGAACTTCGGATGGGCCGAAATCTGAGGATATTTGCTGAATTTCATGGAAGATATGCCAGAATAAGTAATTTCCGTGCGATACAGCAAAATGAAACAAGTTATCCTTTCTACGAGGAAACCACCGGCTGGCTATACTATTTCACGAAAGAAAATCTACTCGTTGGCGTCCGTCACGCGGATCTGACGGTCTGGGAAGTGCCGCCTGAAGGTTCTATTGAGCTTATTGCAGATGTTAGGAAAGCGAGATTAGATATCAGCGGCATTTCTTTAAAGGTGGGAGTTAGGCTTTTCCTGTTTTAGAGAGGGGGGTGGATAAGCAAGGAAAAGAAAAATCGGCAAGGTTGTTGATTCAAGGGTTGTTTTATTCAAAGAATAGTAAAGGGGGGGATAATATGAAAACGGTAATGAAAAAAGTGACATTGGTGATTGGATGCTTAGTTTTCTTTTCCTTGTTTTTCTTGTTTTTGAACAGCACATCTAGGAATAACCAAGCAATCGAGTCGCAAGAATTTATGCCTAATGAAGTTCTCGTAAAGTTTAAAATAGAGACGGAAAACCCGAATATTGTTGATATTGTTAATTCAATTAAAGCCAGAATCATCACGCACAATGGCACTGAAATAAGCTCAGGCCAGTGGAATGCCAGAGTGCTCTCGTCAAGATCCTTTATATTGGAGCCCTCTACGTTTCGCCTGCTGGTTCCGGATGAGATTGGCATGATTAGAGCGATTGATATTCTCAAGTCAAGCCCATGTGTCGAATACGTGGAGAAGAACTGGATAAGACATTTAGATGTAATCCCGGATGATACTCGTTTTTCAGAGCTGTGGGGATTGATGAATTACGGTCAGACTGAGGGTACTCCTGATGCTGACATAGACGCGCCAGAAGCTTGGAGTATTTATACGGGCAATCCGGACATGATTGTCGCCGTACTTGATACGGGGATTAATTACGATCATGTCGACCTGCAATCGAATATTTGGATAAATACGGACGAGATTCCTGGCAACGATGTGGATGATGACGGAAACGGATATGTTGATGATTACCGGGGCTGGAATTTCATTTCTGATAACAATGATCCTATGGATGATAATGTTGGTAAATATCTTGGCACTCATGTAGCAGGGACGATAGGCGCTATCGGGAATAACGACGAAGGCGTGGCAGGCATTAATTGGAACGTAAAGCTTATGGCTATTAAAGTCAATGATTATGCCGGAGAACGAGGGTCAGATGCTGATTTTACAAACGGCATTGACTACGCTACGATCAATGGAGCAAAGATCATAAACCAAAGCTCTGGGGATGCGAACTTTTCCGAGACATTACTGCGGGCTATCCAAAGAGCTGGGGCGGCAGGAGTGCTTTTTGTTGCCTCAGCTGGCAATGCAGGTTCCAATAACAACAATTCCCCACACTATCCGGCAAGCTATAATTGCGCTAACATTGTTGCAGTTCTTGCGACGGACGACAATGATAATCTTGGAACTTATTCAAATTATGGGAGTACTTCAGTCGACATAGGGGCACCGGGTGGAGCAAACGTTTCAGAACATCCAGAAAGAAACATACTCAGCACAAGCGGCGCTCACAGTTATCGGTTTTTGTACGGCACATCTATGGCTGCGCCTCACGTCGCAGGCGTTGCAGCCCTGGCCAAAGGCAAATGTTCTGGTTTAAGCGTGTCCCAACTTAAATCAAGATTGCTGGCCAAGGTTGATATCCTAGGCTCTCTGTACAACAAATGCGTCTCAGGAGGCCGGCTTAACGCCTACAATGTTATGTATGATTCTGCCGCTCCTAACGGGACGCCTAGTAATATTTCCGTGACCGCCACTGGATGGAGTACGATAACCGTTGGCTGGCAAGACAATTCTACTAATGAGATCGGATTTGAGGTCCAGAGGAAAATTCAGGGAGATCCCGCTTATCCATATCTCAATAGTGCAAACAATAATCAAACTACGATGAGTGACGGTGATGCACTTACAACCGTCACCTATTAATACAAGCTGAGAGCCTACAACATGGCCGGGAATACTGATTTTACGGCCGAAGCATCAGCGACGATTCCTGCCGATGCGCCAGATACGCCACTGGGACTTGATGGCGACTGGAACTTGGAACTCTCTATCTTAGAACTCACTTGGATCGACCAATCGAACAACGAAGAGCATTTCATTGTGGAAAGAAAAGAGGAAGGGACGTCGCAATGGCAGGTGATTGTTGAGCTCGGCCAAAACGAAACAGCATACCAAGATAGTGATGTAAACGGCGACACATTCTATTATTACAGAATTAAAGCAGTTAATCCGATTGGATACTCATACTCTGCGCAGAAACGCGTTTACATTCCTGACTTTTAAACATCGCATCATAAGGCGGGACTTTGCGCGGCAATCGCATCCGCCGCCGATAATATTTCCCTTCGAAGCCACCAAGGCTCAAGCCCTTGAGCTTCATCCATCTCTCGTCGGCAGCGCGGCCCCCCGACCTTAGAACTGGAAGCCGTACGAGAACTTGACCAGGAAGACGTTGCGGGGGTGAACGTCGAAGAGGGCGCCGAAGTCCCGTCCGAAGCGGAAATCCCCCAGGGTATCGAAACCGGTGCGGCCCTGGGACCAGACGAGGAAGATGGCCGACCCGGGCCGATATTCCCAGCGGACGACCAGGTTCGAGCGGAACTCGAGGAAGTTGAAATCGGGGTTGCCGAAGCTGTAGTCGACGATGCCGTCCGCGTTCTCGTCCACGGTGTATATCTCGCCCGCCGCGTCGAAGGCGATCTCGTCCTCGCCGAAGATCCGGTAGCGGTCCTCCCACACCCGGGTTTTGGGTTCGGTGATCACTTTGAACAGCGAATATTTCCCGGCCGAGACGAACGGCTGGCCGTAGAGCTGGACGCACAGGTCCGGCGTCAGACTGTAGTTGAGCCGGACAGTCAGGCCGACCGTCGTCTGTTCGATACTGCCGAGGCCGATAGAGGCGAGGACAAGTTCCGCGGCCGGGCCTCCTGTGCTAACATAATGAGAGCAAGAACGAAGGCGGACACCGCCGGTCCGTCGGCTGGTCCAGAGGCTTATCATGAGAAATCGAAGACAGGCTTCGGGTGGGCTGATCCTGGGGATGACGATCTTGGCGATGCTCGTCGGCGCGGCGCTCGCGACCCTGGCCCAAGCTCCTTCAAAAACAGGCTGGGCGGATACCTTCGCCGTCGATAAAAAAGACTTCGTCTCCGTCGGTTCGAACGCGTATTTCCGCCTCGAGCCGGGCTACCGCCTGAAACTTGAGGGACGGGAGGGTTTGAGCCGGGTCACCCTGGTCATTACGGTGCTCGACGAGACGAAACTCGTCGACGGCATCGAAACACGGATCGTCGAGGAGCGGGAATCGAAGGGCGGCAAGCTCGTCGAGGTCTCCCGGAACTTTTTCGCCTTCAATACGGCCGACCGCGGTGTCTACTATTTCGGCGAAGAGGTCGATATCTACAAGAACGGAAAGATCGTCGACCACGAGGGCGCCTGGGAATCGGGAAAGAACGGAGCCCGCTTTGGGCTGGCCATGCCGGGCGAGGTCGAGTTAGGGGCCCGGTACTACCAGGAGGTCGCTCCCGGCGTGGCCATGGACCGGGCCGAGATCGCCGGCCTCCGCGAAACCCTGAAGACGCCGGCGGGGGAGTTCAAGGACTGCCTCAAAATCGCGGAAACGACTCCCCTCGAGAAGGGGGCCAAGGAATACAAGCTCTATGCACCCGGCGTCGGGCTCATCAAGGACGCCTCTCTCCTTCTCGTCGAATTCGGGCATTTGGAGAAAAAATGAAAACACGGATCTTCGTAATCGTCGTTGCCATCGCGCTGGCCGTCGGGGCGGCCGGGAGTTCCGCCGCCGACCGGCCGTTCTCCCTCGCCGATGTCCTGTCGCCGGCCTATCCTTCGGGTCTGGTCGCGGCCAAGTCGGTCGACCGCATCGCCTGGATCTTCAACGACCGGGGCGCACGGAACGTCTGGACCGCGGCGGCCCCCGATTTCCGGCCGGTGAACCTGACCGGCTTCGGCCGGGACGAGGTCTTCGAGATCGACGAAGTCTTCCTCACGGACGACGGCCGGACCGCGGTCTTCATCAAGGGCGGGACGCCCAACGAGGCCGGCTGGGTGACGAACTCCGACAGCGATCCGGACGGACGGGAGCAAGCCATCTGGGCCGTCCGGACCGACGGAGGCAGGCCCTGGAAAGTCGCCATCGGAAGCGGCCCGGTCCTTGCGCCGGACGGGCTCTCCGCGCTCATGCCGAAGGATGGCCAGCTCTATCGGATCCCGCTCACCCCTCGCCGGGACTCGGATCAGATCCCCGCGCCCGAGCTGCTGTTCAGAGCGGCCGGCCGGAACGGTTCCCCACGCTGGTCTCCCGACGGCACCCGGATCGCCTTCGTCAGTGACCGGCAGGACCACAGTCTGATCGGGGTTTTCGACCTGGCCCGCCGCAAGATCACCTGGATCGCTCCGGGCGTCGACCGCGACAGCGACCCCCGCTGGTCGGCGGACGGGTCCAAACTCGCCTTCGTGCGCCGCCCCGGCCGCGCTTTCGACGCCGATGTCGCGAGCGAATTCCGCGAGCGGGGACCCGCCGACCTGGCCATCTGGGTCGCGGAAGCCGCCACCGGCCGGGCCCGGGAATTATGGCGGACCCCCAAGGAGTCTCCCCGGTTCTCTACGCTCAGGAATTTCGACCTCGCGGCCAACGACCTGATCCTCTTCACAGCCGAACGCCAGGAATGGAACCACGTCTTCTCGATGCCCCTCGGCGGCGGCGAGCCGAAGGACATCACGCCCGGCGAGTCGTTCGTCGAGCACCTCGGGCTCTCGAACGATGGGGCAACGCTCTATTTCTCGAGCAACCTAGGCGACCTCCACGGACGGCAGATCTGGAAGGTCGGCACGGCCGGGGGTAAGGCCCTCCAGCTCACCAAGGGGGAGGTCATCGGAACCTGGCCCGTCGCGTTGGCTTCGGGAAACCGGGCGGCCTTCCTCTACGCCACGGCCGTCCACCCGACGTCCGTCGCCATGGTCCCGGCCGCCGGCGGGAAAGTCGAGGTCGTCGCGCCGCGCGATCTTCCGGCAGAATTCCCGCTCCAGGAACTTGTAGTACCGCAACTCGTGATCGCCAAGGCCGCCGACGGGCTCGAGGTCCCTTGCCAGCTCTTCCTGCCCAAGGGCGCCAAGGCCGGGGACAAGCGGCCGGCCGTTGTCTACACGCACGGCGGGCCCATCCGGCAGATGCTCCTCGGCTGGCATTACATGGAGTTCTATTCGGAAGCTTACGGCATTAACCAGTATTTCGCCAGCCGCGGTTACGTTGTGATCTCCATCAACTACCGCAGCGGCATCGGCTACGGCCGGTCCTTCCGGGAAGCGCCGAACTGCGGCCTGGAGGGCGCGGCCGAGTACCAGGACGTCCTGGCCGGCGTCAACTACCTCCGGACCCGGCCCGAGATCGATCCTGAGCGTATCGGGGCCTGGGGCTTATCCTACGGCGGGCTCCTGACGGCCCTATCGCTGGCTCGTAATTCCGACATCTTCAAGGTCGGCGTGGATATGGCCGGGGTCCACGACTGGTCCCAGATGCGCTGGACGCGTTTCGACGAGCCCCGGCGAAAGGTCGCCCGCGAGTCCTCACCCGTCGCCGCCGTAGCCACCTGGACATCGCCGGTCCTTTTCATCCACGGCGATGATGACCGCAACGTCCCCTTCCAACAGACGACGGACATCGTCCAAAAGCTCCGGGCCAAAGGGGACGTCCACGTCGAGCTGATGATCGCCCCTGATGAGCCGCACGAGTTCCTTCTTCATGCGACCCGGATGGAGGCCTACGAGCGCACCTTCGAATTCATCGACCGTTTCATCGGGAAAAAGAAATAACCCGCCGATGAACCACCTGGCCCGCGAAAAGAGCCCTTACCTCCTCCAGCACGCGGACAATCCTGTGGATTGGTACGCTTGGGGGGACGAGGCCTTCGAACGGGCCCGGCGCGAGGACAAGCCCGTCTTCTTGTCCATCGGCTACTCGACCTGCCACTGGTGCCACGTCATGGAGCGGGAATCCTTCGCCGACGAGGAGGCCGCCCAGGTCCTCAACGGGGCCTTTGTCTGCGTCAAGGTCGACAGGGAGGAACGGCCCGACCTCGACCAGCACTACATGGCCATCTGCCAGATGCTGACCGGCTCCGGCGGCTGGCCGTTGACCATCGTGATGACGCCGGACAAGCGGCCGTTTTTCGCCGGGACGTATTTTCCCAAGTCGCGGCAATGGGGCCGGACGGGCCTCCTCGAGCTCGCTCCCCTGATCAGCGAGGCTTGGAGAACGCGGCGGGAAGAAGTCCTCCGCTCGGCCGCCGAGGTCATCGCCGCCGTCGACAGGGGCTGGCCGGAAAAGCGCGAGGCGCGGGTGGCGTTAACCGGGACGACCCTGGACGAAGCTTTCCGCGAGCTGGCCGCGGATTTCGACGAAAGTCGGGGCGGTTTCGGCGGCCCGCCCAAATTCCCCATCCCTCACCACATCGGGTTCCTCTTGAGATACGGAAAACGGACCGGCCGCGCCGAAGCCCTGACCATGGCCGAAAGAACGCTCGCCGCTATGCGGCAGGGTGGGATCTACGACCACCTCGGCTTCGGCTTCCACCGCTATTCGACCGACGCCGATTGGCTCGTCCCGCACTTCGAGAAGATGCTCTACGACCAGGCCCTCCTGGCTGAGGTCTACGCCGAGGCCTTCGCGGCGACCGGGAAGGGCGAATTCAAGCGGACGGCGGCGGAGATCGCAGACTACGTCCTCAGGGACCTGGCCTCCCCCGAGGGCGGATTCTATACGGCCGAAGACGCCGACAGCGAGGGCGAGGAGGGAAAGTTCTATCTTTGGACGGCGGATGAACTCAACGACATCCTTAGCCCGGAGGAAGCGAAGCTCGCGGCCCGCGTCTTCGGTCTCGAAGCCGGGGGCAATTTCTCCGAGCCCGGGAGATCGAGGGACGGGCGCAACATCCTTCATAGAAGGCGGCCGCCTGCGGAGCCCGCCGGCAAAATCGATAAGATCCGGCAAAAGCTCTTTCTCGCCCGCGAGGAGCGGGTCCGGCCGTTCAAGGACACCAAGGTCCTCGCGGATTGGAACGGCCTGATGATCGCGGCCCTGGCTTCTGTCTTTCGGGCGACGGGCAAGGCCAGGTATCTTCGCGCCGCCGAGAGGGCGGCGGGTTTCGTCCTCGAAAAGATGCGCGCCCCCGGCGGCCGTCTCCTGCACGTGTTCACGGACGGCGAGGCCCGCGTCCCCGCCTTCCTCGACGATTACGCCTTTCTGATCAAAGGTCTCCTCGGGCTCTATGAGGCCGGGTTCGATCCCGGCTATCTCGAGAAAGCCCTCGAGCTCGCGCAACGGACCATCGAACATTTCTGGGACGGAAAGGAGGGCGGGTTATTCTTCGCCGCGAACGCGCCGGAGGTGGGCGCCCGGCGCAAGGAGATCTACGACGGCGCCGTGCCGTCAGGCAATTCCATCATGCTGATGAACCTCCTCCGCCTGGCCCGGCTGACCGGACGGCAGGACCTCGATGAAAAGGCAGCTCGGTTGGCGGAAGCTTTTTCGCTCGACGTCGGCGGCCACCCGCGCATGTCCACGGAACTCCTCCGCGGACTGGATTTCGCTCTCGGGCCGTCGAGGGAGATTGTCGTCGTCGGGAAATGGAATGGTCCGGATACCCGGGAGCTTCTTGAGGCGCTGAGAGGCATTTACCTCCCCAACGCGGTCACGCTCTTCAAGCCGACGGACAGGCCCGAGGCGGCGCGTGTTCTCGAACGCCTCGCCCCTTTTACCAAGGACATGGACGTAGGCGGCGGTCGGACCGCCGCCTACGTTTGCTCTGGGGGCGCCTGTCAGCGCCCCGTCTCATCCGCTGCCGAACTCCTTGATCTCCTGAATTGATTCCCGCCCGTCAGTTGAGGATGACTTCGCACTCTCCGGCGAGCTCAGGGTTCTTCTTGTCTCTGACCCTGATGGTCAGGCGGTCTCCCTTGGCGAAGCCGGGGTTCTTGAAGTACAGGGGGGTCAGGAATCCCCAATAGCCGACCATGTGGCCTTCGTCCACGGGCAGTTCCGCGGTCTGGGTGAGCGTGGGGAAGAAATTCGAGTTCTCGGGGAAATGGTACATCCGTACCCAGGAACCGGCGACGGCTTCCTTGCCCAAGCGCCGGTAGAAATCGAGGTCCCGGATCTCCCCGCTGTAATTCGCCCGGAGTTCCTTGAGCGAGGGCATGGCGTACTCCTGTCCCTTGTAGACCATGACCACGTCTTTGGCCGCCACGGTGACGGCCTGGCCCTGGTCCTTGGAGCCCAGGAAGGCGTAGAACATGACGTAGGGACTATTGACGATCCGGTTGACGAGACTGGCGTCGACGGTCATGAGAATGGCCCCGCTCTCGCTGGAAAATGTCCCCATCCCCAAGTCTGACGTCTGTGGATAGGCCACAACCGTGAGAACAAGAACGATTAATGTAATTCTTAAGAGTTTCATCGAATTCTCCTTTCTGTAGAATTCTTTTGGCTTGCTCCATGCTTGCCACTCAGGCAGAAATGCAAGCTTCATGCCAAGGTGTGCGGAGGCAGAGGGCGGAGTTGGGACCGTGAACGGGAACCTTCAGATGTCCGAAAAGGGGGACGCCCTGTCCTATTTCCTACTATTTTAGTAAGGTTTCAGGAGGGCTGGAGGGTCTTCTTGATCTTGCTCAGGTCGTAGCCCTTGGCGGCGATCCGCTTGAGAAGCTCGTCGTAGACCGCCCCGTCCATCCGCGCCGTCCGGCACAGGATCCAGAGGTATTTCCGGTTGGGGTGGCCGACGACGGCCCACTGGTAGTCCTTGTCGAGCTCGATGATCCAGTAGGCGCCGGAGAAAGGCCAGAAGAAGCGGACCTTGAGCTTGGCATTGGTCGTCTTGTCGACGATCCAGGCCTTGCCGCGGACCGAACGCTCCTTGCCGTCGAGCGTCTCCTTGCGGCAGGCGTTGACGACGTCGATATCCCCGTCGGCCCGGAGCGAATAGTGGGCCGAGACGCCGACACAGCCCTTCTGGAAGCGCTGGGGGATGGTCGCGATCTCGTACCACGTCCCGAGGTACCGCTGGACGTCAACGGACGGCACGACCTCGAGCGGCTTCTCCTGGGCCCGGGCCTTCACGGCCGCGCCCGCGGCGATGACGAATATCAAGATCACTATCCATGGTTTCATGGGTACCTCTCTTCTCTTCAGTGTAGGCCATGCCCCGGCTCGGGTCAAATCCCCCCTTTTTTTTCATCGCGGCTGAAGCTCCACGGACTTTATCCGTGGAATCCGGCGAAGGGGATTGAATTAGCCCTCTCCTTTTAATAGAATCCCCATGTCGTGGGCGCGCAAAGAACCCTTGGAGTCCGTTCTTTCGCCGCCCTGGAATTCCGGTAAGGAGGGTATCCATGGGGGATCGAGACAACCGATCAACGAGGAGAGGTTTCCTCAAGACCGCGGCCATGGGGGCGGCGGCCGTATCCATGTCGCCGCTTCGCGGCTCCGGCCAGGCCAAAGCCGCGGCGGCCGCCGGCGCCGGTTTCAAACTCAAGTACGCGCCGGGGCTGGGGATGTTCGAAGCCCACGCCGGGAAAGCTCCCGCCGACCAGCTCAAGTTCATCGCCGACCAGGGCTTCAAGGCCTGGTTCGACAACGGATTGATGGGCCGGACTCCCGCCGAGCAGGAGGCCCTGGCCAAGGAATCGTCCCGGCTAGGCCTGACCATCGGCCCGTTCGTCGTATACGCCGACTTCAAGGTTAAGTCCTTCGTCACCCGGGACGCGGCCGTCCGCGACATGCTCACCGGGCGGTTCAAGACGGCCGTTGAGACGAGCCGGCGGACCGGTTGCAAGTGGGCCCTGGCCGTTCCCGGCCGCTTCGACGAGAGCCTCGACTGGGACTACCAGACGGCCAACGTCGTCGAGAACCTCAAGCGGTTCGCCGGGCTGTGCGAGCCGTCGGGCCTCATCATCGTCCTCGAACCGCTCAACCCGAAGGACCACCCCGGTCTCTTCCTGACCAAGATGGCCCAGACCTACCAGATCTGCCGCGCCGTCGGGAGCCCGTCCGTCAAGATCCTCGACGACATGTACCATCAGCAGATCACCGAGGGCAACATCATCCCCAACATCGACGCCTGCTGGGATGAGATCGCGGCCTTCCACGTCGGCGACTCGCCGGGACGGGACGAGCCGGGCACGGGCGAGATGAACTACCGGAATATCTTCAAGCACATCCACGGCAAGGGCTACCAGGGGGTCCTCTGCCTCGAGCACGGCAAGAGCAAGGCCGGCCTCGAGGGCGAGAAGGCCCTCCTCGAAGCCTACCGCGCCGCCGATAGCTTTTAATTGAAAATGAAGAAGAAGGGAGAACAACAATGAACGAAAAGAAGGACGAGATCCTCGGCATGACCAGGCGGGATTTCATCAAGACGACATCCGTCGCTTCCATGGCCACGCTCGCGGCGGCCGTCGCGGGGTCCAGCGGACGCTGCGCCGGCGGGACGGACACGATCCGCATCGGGGTCATCGGCTGCGGCGGGCGCGGCACCGGCGCGGCCATCGACGCCGTCAACTCCTCGCCCGGAGTCGAGATCCTGGCCCTCTTCGACCCGTTCCAGGACCGCATCGACAAATCCCTCAAGACCCTCCGCGAGAAGGTCCCGGCCGCGGTCAAAGTCACGCCCGAGACCTGCTTCACCGGGTTCGACGGCTACAAGAAGCTTCTCGCGATCAAGGCCATCAACTATATCGTCACGGCCGCCCCCCCGGGGTTCCGGCCCATCCATCTCAAGGCCGCGATCGAGGCGGGCAAGCACGTCTTCATGGAAAAGCCGGTGGCTGTCGATCCGGTCGGTGTCCGGTCCGTCATCGCCAGCTCGGAACTCGCCGCCAAGAAAGGCCTGGCCATCGTCGCCGGCACGCAGCGCCGCCACCAGGCGAGCTACCTCGAGCTCCTGAAGCGCATCCACGACGGGGCCATCGGCGAGATCGTCGGCGGCCAGTGCTACTGGAACCAGGGCGAGCTCTGGGTCATCAAGCAGACGCCCGAGATGAGCGACATGGAATGGCAGTGCCGGAACTGGCTCTATTTCTCCTGGACGTCGGGCGACCACATCGTCGAACAGCACGTCCACAACATCGACGTCGTCAACTGGGCCTTCGGCGCAACGCCGGTCAAGGTCATGGGCATGGGCGGCCGGCAGGTCCGGACGGCCCCCGAATACGGCAACATCTTCGACCACTTCGCCGTCGAGTTCGAGTACCCCAACGGCGCCCGGGTCATGAGCATGTGCCGCCAAACCCCGGGCTGCGCCGACCGCGTCGAGGAGAAGATCGTCGGGACAAAAGGCCACGCTTTCGGCTACGGCGAGATTTCCGGCCCAAGCGTCTGGAAATTCGAAGGGGAAGAGCCCAACCCCTACGTCGTCGAGCACACCGACCTCATCGCCAGTATCCGGGCGGGGAAGCCCCTCAATGAAGGCAAACGGATCGCCGAAAGCACGCTTTGCGCCATCATGGGCCGCATGAGCGCCTACACCGGCCGGGCCCTGAGCTGGGACTGGGCGATGAACGCCTCCAAGCTCGACCTGACCCCAGCCAAGTTCGCCTTCGGCCCGAACCCGGTCGACCCGGTCGCCGTTCCGGGGCAGACGCCGCTCGTCTGAAGTATCGATGGAAGTGACAGACTACGTTCGGCGGCGAAGAGGACGCCAGCAGTCTGTTACATCACTTCGATAAGCCAATATTTAGGATTGGGCAAGACGGAGGAAGCCGCATGAGCGAAAAACGCACGAAAATGGACCGCAGGCAATTCATCAAAACGGCCGCCCTGGCCGGGGGCGCGGCCGTCGCCGGCTTCCCGACGATCGTCAAGGCCGCGGCTCTGGGTAAGGACGGGGCCGTCGCGCCGTCGAATCGGATCGTCATGGCCGGCATCGGTTTCGGCATGATGGGCCCGGGCAACATGTCGAACTTCCTCGAGAAGAACGAGGTCCAGTGGGTCGCCGTCTGCGACATCGACAAGGAGCCGCTGGCCATGGCCAAGGGCATGGCCGACAAGAAGTACGGCAATAAAGCCTGCGCCACCTACCACGATTTCCGGGAGCTCTTCCTGCGCAAAGACCTCGACGCCGTCTCCATCGCTGTGCCCGACCACTGGCACGCCATCCTGGCCATCTCGGCGCTCCGGGCTGGCCTCGACGTTTACGGCGAAAAGCCGCTGACCCACAACCTGCGCGAGGGCCGGGCCCTCTGCGACGCCGTCGAGCGCTACGGCCGCGTCTGGCAGACGGGCTCCTGGCAGCGCTCCGTCGAAAACTTCCACCAGGCCTCAGAGCTCGTCCGCAACGGCCGCATCGGCAAGGTCAAACGGATCGAGGTCGGGCTCCCCTCGGGGCACTACGACTTCGCCGGGACCTTCGGTCAAGAGTCGCTTGTCGCCCCACCGACCAACCTCGACTATGAATTCTGGGTCGGACCCGCGCCCTGGTGGCCCTACTGCAAAGCCCGCGTCCACATGAACTGGCGCTGGAACATGGACTTCGGCGGCGGTCAATACATGGATTGGATCGGTCATCATCTCGACATCGCCCACTGGGGCATGGGCTGGGACGAGACCGGCCCCGTCGAGATCGAAGCGACGGGCGAGTTCCCGAAGTCGGGCATCTACAACAGCCCGACCCGCTACTACGTCAAGGCCAAGTACGCCGACGGGACGCCCATGGTCCTGGCCGGCGGGTACGACGAGATCTGGAGCGGCACGAAGTGGATCGGCGAACACGGCTGGATCTGGGTCGATCGGGGCGAGTTCATGACCGAGCCCGAAAGCCTGAAACGCGAGATCATCGGACCGGAGGAGGTGCGCCTCTACAAGAGCCGTGACCATCACCAGAATTTCCTGGACTGCGTCCGCAGCCGGGCCAAGACGATCACCCCGGCTGAGACGGCCCACCGCTCGGCGAGCGTCGGCCATCTCGGCGTCATCGCCATGGAGGTCGGGCGGAAGATCAAGTGGGACCCGGCCGCCGAGACCATCATCGGCGACCCCGAAGCGGAGCGGCTCCTCGGCCACTCCTATCGCAAACCCTGGCAGCGGCCGGAATGAGGAGGAGACCCATGAGAACTCCCCTGACACACTCTCAAGGCTTCGGCAGGAGGATCGCAGGGATCGCCCTGGCTGCTATACTGGGGATTGGCCTTCTCGCTCCGATGGGGACGGCCCAGCAACGGCCCCAGACCGAATTCGCCCTGACCTATGATTCGCTGGAGGCCATCCTCAAGGACCTCGCGAACTACAAATTCGACCAGGGCGTGGGCGCGCCACTCGGACTTCGAGCCTATGTCTTCTCGCACAAGGACGATCCTCAGGCCCGCCGCGAAACCGAAGCCGCGCTGCTCCGGTTCATCCAGGGCTCGCCCGCGCCGGGCGGGCTGATGGCAGCGTGCCGGGCGCTGCGGCTTATCGGCGGCCCGGATTCGGTCCCCGTGCTGGCATCGCTCGTTCTCAAACCGGAGACGACGGACGCGGCCCGCTTCGCCCTCGAAAAGATCCCGGGCGGCGAAGCCGACAAGGCGCTTCTCGCCGCGTTGGACAGATCCCAGGGCACGGTGAAACGCGGCCTCGTCTTTTCACTCGGGGAACGGACGTCGAACGTAGCCGTGCCGGCCCTCGAAAAACTCGCCGGCGGCAAGGACCTGTCGTTGGCCGCGGACGCCGTCAAGGCCCTGGGCAAGATCGGCGGTCCCGAGGCGGTCCGTGTCCTCAACGCGACCCTCGGAAAAGCCGGCCTTCAACTCAAGCTCGAAGCGGCATCGGCCCTTCTCCTCGCCGCCGAGAACGGCCCAGGGGCCGCGGCCATCTACGACAAACTCATCGCCGCGAACCTTCCTCCGGTCATGCGGCAGGCCGCGTTCAAGGGGAAGATCGAAGCGGCGGGCGCCGGGGGGAAAGAGCTCATCCTGAAGGCCCTTGCCGGCAAGGACGCCGTCCTCTTCGCGCCGGCCATCGCCATGGTCCCGGAAAAGTTCGGACCTGGGGACATCGGGCAGGCGGCCGATCTTCTCTCCCGTCTTCCCGTAGACGCCAGGATCCAGCTTGCGGCGGTCCTGGGCGGCTACCCCGCCGACACCGTCGGCCCATTTCTCCTCGCGGCCGCGGAAGATCCGTCTCTCGTCGTGAGACTGGCCTCGCTCCGCTCCATTGGCAAGGCCGGCGGCGCGAAGTCGGTCGCGTTCCTGGCGACCAAGGCGGCCAGGACCTCTAGCGCCGAGCAGGACGCCGCGCGGGAGTCGCTGGCCCTGCTCCGAGGCCCGGATGTCGACGCGGCGATCCTGGCCCATTTTGATAAGACGTCCGACGACGCGGTCAAGGCCGAGCTCGTCCGAGCGGCAGGCGAGCGCCGCATCGCAGGTGCCAAGCCAGCGCTCATGGCCATGGTCAAGGCAGCCCCACCCGCGCTCAAAGCCAAGGCGGCGGCAGCGCTCCGCGATATCGCCGGGACGGCCGACATTCCCGACCTTCTCGGGCTTCTTCTCGCGCTCGACGACGAAACAGCCCGGGAGTCGATGCAGGACACCATCGCCGCGGTCGCCCGCTCCAATCCGAGGGAACTCAGCCGCGCCGAGGCCGTCAAGGCCCTCTTAGCCGCGGAAAAAGATCCCCCAAAAAGGGCGGATCTCCTGCGCGTCCTGGGGAAGATCGGCGACGACACCGGCCTGGCCCTTATACGGACCGCCCTCTCGGACAAGGACGAAGGCGTGGTCGACGCGGCCGTTCGCGCCCTGGCCGACTGGCCGACCGGGATGGCGCGGGATGACGTCTACGAAGTCGCCAGGACGTCGTTCGCGCTCCATCACCGCGTTCTTTCCGTCCGGGCCTTCGTCCGGATGATCGGCCTCGAGCCCTACCGGGCTCCTGATGGGGCGGTCGCGGACCTCTTGCGCGCCCTGGCTGTTGCCCCTCGGGCGGAAGAGAAAAAGCTCATCCTGGGCATGCTCGTCCGTTTTCCCTGCGTCTCGGGACTGAAGACAGCCGAGTCGCTCCTGGCCGACGCAGCCGTAACGGAAGAAGCCAAAATGGCCGCTGACCGCATCCGCAAGGCGCTCGGCCGCCGCACCCCCTAGGTTGAGCCAAAGAGGGGGTGAAAAAGATTTTTTAAGCA
>JBFYOD010000190.1:0-4601 GCA_041303965.1 Candidatus Aminicenantota bacterium | reverse complement strand
GTCCACCTCGAGGCCTTGCGACTCGAGGACCTCGGCGATCCGGGCCGCCATCTTCTTGGTATTTCCCGTCCGGGAATAATAGGAAACCAGGGCTTTGGGCATTGGACTCCTCCTGGGACGCCGCCGATTATGGCTTAGGACGGAAGTCAAGTCAAACCGACGGGTGCCAGCTGAGTGTCGACTCTTTGTCGTGTCGAACACTGCCCGCGGCGCCACGACTTTCCTCTTGTGCCCCTTTAATGGCGCCAACTGTTCGATACTAGGAGGTAGGATCAGATTCGCCTGCCGGCTGGTCCCGCCGATAATTCGCGATATCTTGACAACTTCTTGACAGCTTCTTGACAACTTTGCCCTTATAGAGCGTAATATTCCTATCGATGGACAAGGCGCCGGGACGTCAAGAAAAGGGGGGCCCATAAGATGAAGCTCGGGAAGAAACTCCTTGCGTTTGGCCTTCTGGCCTTGCCTGCGATGCTCTCGGCTCAGTGGGCCCTCTACAACAGTTCCGGCGCGCCGCACACCCTTCTCAATACGCCCGGCGGGGGCTGGGTCGTCGCCTCCGCTGAGAACATCTTCAAGATCTCTTTCGAGGGCGAGGTGGTCTGGGGGCAGAAGTTCAGCGGCGGAGGGAACTACTCAAACTGCCTGAAGGCCTGGCTCGCCCCGGACGGCGGCATCGTCGCCATGGTCGACTATAGCTTTGGCGGTGTCGCGACGCTGTTCAAGCTGTCGGCAGCGGGAAGCGTCGTTTGGGAGAAGACCTATACCCTTGCCAGCGCCTGGCTAGACGTGATCTGCCCGACCCCGGACGGCGGGGCGCTCATGGCCGGCTGGCTCGATTCCGACCTTTTCATTTGCCGATGCTCCGCCGAGGGAGAGATCGTGTGGCAGAAGTCCTACGGGACCAGCGACGTCGATCGGGCCACGGCCGCGGCCCCGACCTCCGACGGTGGGGTCATCGTCCTCGGTTCGTGCACGCCGGACACCTTGCCGACGACGTCCGACATCTGGGTCCTGAAGCTTACTTCGACCGGGGAGGTCGAGTGGCAGAAGCGGATCGGAGGGGCCGCGGACGACGGGGCCGGGACCGTGTTGCAGACGGCCGACGGCGGCTATCTCATCGCCGGGTGCTCGACCTCGTTCGACGCGGACGGCCAGAGCCTGTTCTGGCTCCTGAAGCTCTCCGCGACGGGCGCGGTCCAGAGGCAGCTAACGCGTGACTCCTCGGGCAGTTCTCTCATAAGACCCGCCGCCGATGGCTCGTTGGCGGGCGCGGTCCAGAAGCAGCTAACGCGTGACTCCTCGGGCAGTTCTCTCATAAGATCCGCCGCCGATGGCTCGTTCATTGTGTCGTTCATCTCTTCGCCATTCGGCCCCCCCCGCGTCGTTGTCGTCACGATCGCCGAGGACGCCACGATCATCCGAGAGAAGTCCTACTCGTCGGGCTTGTACTCGGTCAGCAACACGGCCGTGTGGCCGACCGATGACGGGGGATGCCTTCTTTCGATGACCGGCAGCCCGTCCTCCGATGATGACCATGCAGACTCTCATCTGCTGAAGATCCTGCCGTCGGGCGAGATCGAATGGCAGAAGTTCTACGGGAGCCGGTGCTCCCCCGACGAAGTCAACCTCTTCGCTCGAGCCGGCGACGGCGGCTACGTTCTGGCCGGCGCCACAAATTCCTGGGGAGGCATATTTAATGCCTTGCCGTTCATGTGGATCATGAGGACGGCTTCGGACGGATCGATCGGCCCGTTCTATCCTTTCGTCAGGCCCGGGGCCGGGTCGCCCCAGGACGAAGTCTCGACTTGGACCGACGTCGCCGCGCCGGTGACGGACACGGCGGCCGTTCCCCAAAACGCAGGGCTCGTCGCCGAAACCGCAAACATTGATTTCACGCCGTGGGGCCCGACCGAGCTCCCGGCCCTCGGGCAGCCCACGTGTACGTTGAAGATCCACGCCTCGATCGGTGGGGCGGCCACGCCGGCGGCGGGCAGCCATGTCTATACGACGGGGACCCAGGTTCAGATCAGCGCCACGCCGAGCGCCAAGTATGAATTCGGCGAGTGGGTCGGCAACATCGCCCTGAAGCGACCCTCCGCCACGATCGTCATGGACGGCGATAAGGAAATCTGGGTGAACTTTTACTATGTCGGCGAAGGAATCGAAAAGAAATTGAATGAGTGGGGCTGTTTCATAGCTACAGCGGCCTACGGCGATCCGTCGCATCCGCACGTAAAGATCCTGAGGGAGTTCCGGGACCGGTACTTGATGAGAAGCCGCATGGGAAGGTCTCTCGTCGATCTCTATTACAAGTATTCGCCTCCCGCGGCCCGGTTCGTCGAAAAGCACCCGGTTCTCAGAGCCCTCAGCCGCACCGCACTGTACCCGGTGGTCGCCCTATGCGATCTGCTGCTCAAATCGGGGACACAATACTAATTTCCGAATTCGCCGGACGCCTATCGGAACTTGCCTCCCGGCTTTCAAATGGCTTGCCTGAGAGGATTCGAACCTCCGACCTGCTGATTACGAACGAACTGGCCTAGCATTTCAAGTTATTGATAAAAAAATAATTAGCCGGGGCGCAAAATCGATCATGCTCAGATTGTGCTTACCTGCAGCGTTGCAGAAACGTTGAGCGACGGCGCGCCAAGAACGGAGATCGCCGTCGCCGTCTCTTCGAACCAGACTCCGCGACCATGCTCTCACTTTTTTCCCTGCGTCCCGCTTGACATACATAGAACTGTTATGTATAGTAGCCCTAGGTAAAGGAGTTCAGCCGCCGTGAACATCGACAAGGACCTCGTAGCCGCCTCGGCCACGCCGCTAGTGCTTGCCATCCTAAGTGAGGGCGAAAGCTACGGTTACGCCATCGTCAAGCGGGTCGCCGAGCTGTCCGGCGGTGAGATGCAATGGACCGACGGCATGCTCTACCCGCTCTTGCACCGCCTCGAGCGCAACGGCCTGGTCGAGGCGTTCTGGGGCAGGTCGGAAACCGGGAGGCGGCGCAAGTACTATCGGATGACCCGTGCCGGTTCGGAGCACCTCGACCGCCAGCGCCGCCAATGGCACGTGGTGGATCAAGCGATGAGGGGCATCCGGCGCATGGCCGTCGACCCGGCAGCACAGCTCATCTAACCGCCCTCGAGAGGAGTGATACCGTGACGAACACAGCGATCCTGGAAGAACGCATCGGGCAGTGGCGGCAGTACCTCCGGAGACGGCAAGCGGTCCATTCCGGCGACGTCGAGGAACTCGAGGACCACCTGCGCAGCCAGATCGACGTGCTGCGCGGGGCGGGCCTGGACGAGGACGAAGCGTTCCTGGTGGCCGTCAAGCGCCTGGGCGATCAGGATACTCTGGCGCGCGAATTCGCGGTGGAATACTCCGAGCGTCTCTGGAAGCAGCTCGTGGGCTCTCCCGTGATGGAGGCCTCGTCGACGACCAAGCCGCGCGATGCCGTCATGGCCGTGGGGCTGGCGATCGCCGCGGCCGTGGCGATCAAGGTCCCCGAGCTCTTCGGCCTCCGCTTTTTGGAGCCCTCGGCGGACACGGAATTCTACATGCGCAACCTCAGTCTTTTCGTCCTTCCGTTCCTGGCCGTCTTCTTCGCGTTGAGACGCGGATTGCACCGGATCGGATGGTACTGGCTCGCGGTTCCGTTCGCCGCGGCGGCGCTGTTGGCGAACGTCTTTCCGTTCGAACCCGACAGCCATACCGGGATGCTGTCCGCGATGCATCTTCCGTTCGCGCTGTGGCTGATGGTGTTTTATGCTTACGCCGGCGGCCGGTTGCGCCACCATGATCAGCGCATGAACTACGTGCGGTTCTCCGGCGAGTGGTTCATCTACTACACGCTCATCGCGCTCGGCGGAGGCGCCCTGATAGGCCTCACGCTCTTCATCTTCAAGGCCATCGGCCTCGACGCGGAAAGCGCGGTCGTGGGATGGGTGATGCCGTGCGGAGCGATGGGCGCGGTGATCATCGGGGCGTGGCTGGTGGAGCACAAGCAGAGCGTCATCGAGAACATGGCGCCCGTGCTCACCTGGCTTTTCACGCCGCTCTTCACGGCGCTTCTCCTCGTCTTCGTGGCAGCCATGATCTGGACGGGCAATCTCATCGACGTCGGACGGGAAGTGCTCATCGGCTTCGACCTGCTGCTGGTCGTCGTGCTGGGCCTGCTCCTGTACGCGGTCTCGGCCCGCGACGCGCAGGCGCCTCCCGGCCGGTTCGACATCCTCCAGCTCCTGCTGGTGGTGTCCGCCCTTATCGTGGACGCGCTCGCCCTGTGGGCGATCGCCGCGCGCATCTCCGAATTCGGGTTCAGTCCCAACAGGACGGCGGCGCTCGGCTTGAACCTGCTCCTGCTCGTGAATCTGGCCTGGTCGGCCATACTCTACGCGCGCTTCCTTCGCCGGCGCGCCCCCTTCGCCCACCTCGAGCGCTGGCAGACGGCCTACATGCCGGCGTTCGCGGTTTGGGCGTGGTTCGTGACGGCGCTCTTTCCGGTAATTTTCAACTACCGGTAAGGAGCCAGCGAGAGGGATCGAACCTCCGACCTGTTGATTCGCGGCGCACGCCTGTTGCGGCTCTAATTGTAA
>JBFYOD010000189.1:0-7684 GCA_041303965.1 Candidatus Aminicenantota bacterium | reverse complement strand
GAACCTCAGGTAATCCGAGGCGGTGAGGTCGAGCTGGTTCCCGAGAGAGACGGCGTAGACCGGCTCGACTTCCGGCAGCTTGCTCATCCGGCAGATCATGACAGCGCCGCTCTGGCTGCTGACGGCCATGTCCGAGCGGACGCTTTTCGGCCGGGGCAGCTTGTGTTCGGGGATGAAGGTCGTGTCGTAACGGCCGGGCTTGGAGGCGATGCCCAGGCAGTTGCCGCCGTTGACGACGGGCGTTGTCTTTGCGCTCCGGCGGCCTTCGCGGAGAAGCTCGCGGATCTTTTCCTCGATCGACGCCCCGCCCGCCTTCTCGCCCATGCCGCCGGCGATGAGGATGACCGAGCGCGCCTTGCCGTGTTCGACGAGGTCCTTCATCACGTCGTAGCACTGGTCGGCGGCGAGGGTCAGGACGAAGAGGTCGACCGTCCCGGGCATGGCCTCGACCGACGGGACGCAAAGGCAGCCTTCGATCGATTCGAGCCCGGGCTTGATGACGACAACGTTCTCCGCCGGAAAACCGTTCTGCAGGGTGTTGTTGAGGATGATGTGGCCGATGTTCATCTTTTCCGAGACGCCGATGATTCCGATCGAGGCCGGCTTGAGGAGCGGCCCGATGGCGGCGATCGGCCGGGCGGAGAGGCCCGCTTTGTCGCGAGAGAACCGGCAGACCCCGTCCAGGGCGACGAGCCGGCCGCGGCGGACGACGAAAGGATTGACCTCGGCTTCTTCGAGCACATAAGGAGAGTCCGCGGAGAAAGCCGAAAAGGCGGCAGCCAGGTCGCGGAATCGGAGGAGGGCCTCGGCCAGGGCCTTGGGGGAGACGAGCGCTTTCCGGCCCCGGAATTCGGAGGCTAGCTTGCCGAAAAACGTCAGCGGTTCGAGCAGGCCCTGCGCCTTCCCCTCGGTGAGGAGGTGGGCGGAGGCGATGGCTACGGCCCTCCCCTCCCGGAGACGTTCGTTCATATACTCGACGTCAAGTCCGCCGCTCCCCATCGTCAGCACGGGCCCGAAGTCACGGGAATTCCTCAGGCCGAGGAGGATCTCCGAGCCGAAGCCGACGTTGTCGAAGGCGACCTTCTCGGCGACGAGAAAACCCCGGATGGATGCCCGGACAACCTTCGGCGAGGATGGCGCTCCGGCGGCGCCGCGGCCTCGGACCTTCTTCTCCCATTCGACATAGCGGAGGGGAACGGTCCGGAGCATCGAAGAGCAGGCTTTGTTCACCGAAGCGGAGTCGGCCTTGACGAAAGCGACGCCCCCGACGTCGGACTTGTGGATGATGAGCGGAGAAACGACCTTGAGGACGACGGCGCCGGTCCCGAGGCCGGTCAAGTCCTTCCGGCAGACGGCCCGGCCGGCCGGGACGAAAACATGGCGGGGCGCGGGGATCCCGGCCTCCTCGAGGACCTCATAGACCTCGGGTTCGAGCAGGAAATCCCGGCCGTCCCGCTCCGCCGCCTCGAGTATCCGGTTGACCTTTTTCCAGTCCGTTTTCATGCGTCGAGGGCCGCTTTCTTTCCCAGCTCGAAGGCCTTGAGGTTGGCCTCGAGGATCGTGGCCCCGCGGCCGCGGAAAAGGGCATCGATGGTCAGGAGCAAGCTCGCTTCCTTCAGGATCAGGGAGCCCGAGGCCGCCCCGAGGAGGACGATGTTCTGGGCCTTGACCGTCCCGGCTTCCCGGGCCAGCTGTTCCGAATCGACGACGACGCACCTCGGCGCCTGGCGGACCGCATCCAGAACCCGGTCGATGTCCGGATAGTCGGGGATGTTCCGGTACGGCGTCGAGCTCGTCACAACGATCCCGCCCGGCCGGAGATACTCGAAGTAGCGCAGGGCTTCGAGCGGCTCAACGCTCAGGATCATGTCGGCCTCGCCCTTGGGGATAAGGTCGCTCCAGATCGCCTCGTTCGAGAGGCGCATGTGCGACTGAACGGCCCCTCCCCGCTGGGCCATGCCGTGGACCTCGGCCTGCTTGAAAAAAAGCCCGTCGGCGAGGGCCGCGTTATCGATGACGTAGGCGATGGACAGGATGCCCTGGCCGCCGACGCCCGCGAGGATGATGTCCTGCTTCATGGCCTAGCTCCTTTTCTTCCGCTGTTCCTGGACGCACTCCCGGACGGCGACGATGACCGACAGCCCGCGGTGGTCGAGCTCTTCTTTGATGATCTGGATGTTCTTTTCGTGGTTCTTCGGCAGCGGCTCGATCGTGCGGATATGCTCCTTAGGCACGCCCACGCCTTCGATGATGCGGAGAAGGCGTTCGCCGGTCCCGCAGCTCGGCTGCCCCCCCGTCATGGCCGTCGTCGCGTTGTCGAGGACGATGACGGTCATGTCCGTATCGGCGCAGGCCGCGCCGAGGAGCGGGGTGATGCCCGAATGGGCGAAGGTCGAGTCCCCGATGACCGAGATGGCCGGGTGAAGGCCGACGTCCGACGCGCCCCGGGCCATGCCGATGCTCGCCCCCATGCAGACGCAAGTTTGGACGGCGTTGTAGGGGGGCAGGGCGCCCAGGGTGTAACAGCCGATGTCGCTGAACACGTTCGAGCCGGGATAGTCCTCGCGGGCCTTGTTGAGGGCTTTGAAGGTGTCGGCGTGGGGACACCCGACGCAGAGCTGGGGCGGACGGCCGGAGAGCGGGAGCCCGCTCGCCGCGACGGCCGGAAGAGGGCCCCGGCCCAGCGCCCGGCGGACGATGTCCGGAGAGAGCTCGCCGGTCGCCGGGAAGGCGCCGCTGAGCTTGCCCAGCACGGTCTTGCCGGCGATGCCAAAGAGGCCCTTCAGCTGCCGTTCGATGAAAGGATAGCCGTCTTCGACGACGAGGACGGTGTCGACGTGCCCGACGAGCTCGCGGATGAGCCCCTCCGGAAGCGGGTAGGTCGAGATCTTGAGGAAGGATGGGAGCGCCCCTTCCCCTTTCAAGGCCTCGCGGAAATAGTTGTAGCCGACGCCTGAGGCAATGACGCCGAGTGATCTATCGCTCTCGTTGAGCTTGAGGACGTTGAACTGCGATCCCTCGGAGAAGCGGACCATATCCGGTTGACGATCGAGAAGCATGGCGAACCTGCGCCGGGCGTTCACGGGGAGGAGCGTCCAATCCTTCGACGCCCCCGTTTTCAGCTCGTTCGGGCCGCGGGGCTCGCGGGTTTGGACGGGCGACCGGCTGTGGGCCAAGCGCGTGACCATGCGCATGAGGACGGGCAGGCCGAAACGCTCGGAGACGTCGAACGCCTCCCGGGCCATATCGTAGGCCTCCTGATGGTCGGAGGGTTCGTAAGCGATGATCTGGGCGAACTGGACGTAGTACCGGCTATCCTGCTCGTTCTGCGAGCTGTGCATGCCGGGATCGTCGGCGCTGACGACGAGGAGGCCGCCGTTGGCCCCGGTCACGGCGGAGTTCATGAAGGGGTCGGCCGCGACGTTGAGCCCGACGTGCTTGAACGAGACCAGGGCGCGTTTCCCGGCGAACGAGGCGCCCAGGGCCTCCTCATATGCGACCTTCTCGTTCACCGACCAGACCGCGGTGAACGCCTTTGTCTCGCCGGCCAGACGGACGAGGTACTCCATGATCTCGGAAGCGGGCGTTCCGGGATAGGAGTATCCGGCCGAGAGACCCGCGTGGACGGCTCCCAGGGCGATCGCTTCGTCACCGAGGAGGATTTGGTGGGACATGGGCATCCTTCTTTCGACGGTATTGCGACGGACCGACGTCCTGAACACGCGCTGAAAAGACGCCCGGCTCGTCGGTCGAGGGGGTAGGATACTCACAGCCGGAGGAGGGTGTCAAGCCGCAGGACCTGGCGGAGGGAGGTTGAGTAAACTGATAATTCCTATAAATTCATGTTGATATTGGGGGAAAAGCTATATAATATAGAAGTTAAGGAGCATGCCATGATCAGACTTTCTACCAAGGGCCGTTACGGAACGAGGCTGATGCTCAACCTGGCCCGGCACCACGAGAGCGGCGACGGACATAAGGCCGTCATCCTTAAAGACATATCGGACGGCGAGAGGATCTCGATCCGTTATCTTGAACAGATCATCATCCCCTTGAAGATCAACCGTCTGGTTAAAAGCATCCGCGGCGCAGGCGGGGGATACATTCTCGCCCGTAAGCCCGAGGACATCCGGCTGAGCGAAATCCTCCACGCCCTCGAGGGAAACTGCTGCCTCGTCGAGTGCGTCGAGGACGAGTCTTTTTGCGATTTCATCGACACCTGCCCGACCTTCGACATCTGGAAGAACGCGACCGAACTCCTGAAAGGGTATTTCGACAGCATCACCTTGAAGGACATCGTCGCGATGGCCGATAAAAAGCCCAAACAGGGAAAGACGAAGGCCCGCTGAGCCCCTTTCCCCGCCCTCAGATCTTCTCCAATCCCTTGAAGAACGCCGGCCAGAACGGGTCTTGTTCGGGGACGGCCAAGGCCTCGGCCCGACCGTCGGTCCGGACGAGCGTCCGCCGCCGCCGGTTCGCGACGACCCGGCCGACGACCGATGAAGCGATGCGCTTTCTTTTCAAGCGGGCGACGATCCCGGCGCTTCTTCCCGGCCGGGCGGCGACGAGGAGGCTGCCCTCGGCGATGGCCTTGACCGGATCGATGCCGAAGGCCTCGCAAACCATCCGGACCTCGTCCGGGTAGACGAAGAGGCGCTCGTCGGCCTCGATCCCCACGCCGCTCGCCGCGGCGATCTCGAAGAGCCCGCCCATGACCCCCCCCTCGGTCGCGTCGTGCATGGCCGTCACGCCGCCCGCGGCCATGGCCGTGAGCGCGTCGTCGACGACGGTTATCGCTCGGGTCAGGGCTTTCGCCCTTCCGACGAGGGCCGCGGGATATCGCGCGAGGAGCTCCTCCTCGCGCAGGACCGCCAGCAGGCCGGCCGTCTCGATGGCCGGCCCCTTCGTCAGGATGATGTCGTCCCCGGCACGGGCGCCGGCCGGCGTCACGTACTGCCCTTTCCGGGCGACGGCGAAGACGGTGATCCCGCCGATCGTCGGCGACGCGAAACCCGGGTAGAAACCGGTGTGGCCGCCGACGATGGCGATCCCGAGCTCGCGGGCCGCCCGATGGATGGAGTCGACGATCGTCCGGACGTCCTCGAGCCCCGTCTCCGGGGGCAGAAGGAGCGAATAGGTCATGTAGCGCGGCCGGACGCCCATCACCGCGACGTCGCTCGCCCCGATATGGACGGTGAACCGGCCGAACATCTCCAGGGGAAGCCGGGGCATGGTGAAGATGGGGTCCTCGGCCACGACCAGGACCTTGCCGCCGCCGAGGTCGATGACCCCGGCATCGACGCCCGTCATCGGCGGGACGAGGACGGTCGAGTCCTTGCGGCCGAATTTCCCCTGTATCAGGGAACGGAAAACGGCTTCGTCGATCTTGCCGATTTTCATGTCGGACCCGGGTCGGGCCTAGGGGACCAGACCGGCCTTTCGCTCCGCGGCTTCGATGGTGTTCATCATGAGCATGGTGACGGTCATGGGGCCGACGCCGCCCGGCACCGGAGTGATGGCCTCTGCCTTCTCCTTGATGGCCTCGAAATCGCAGTCCCCGACGAGGCGGAAGCCCCTGGGCGACGCGGCGTCCGGCACCCTGTTGACGCCGACGTCGATGACGACGCACCCGTCGCGGACCATCTCCGCCTTGATGATGCGCGGCACGCCCATGGCCGCGACGAGGATGTCCGCCTGGAGCGTGAACCGGGTGATGTCGGGCGTCCCCGTGTGACAGATCGTGACCGTCGCATTGGCCCCCTTTTTCTTCTGGATGAGGAGCGCGGCCAGGGGCTTGCCGACGATGTTGCTCCGGCCGCAGACGACGACGTGCTTGCCCTCGGGGCTATAGCCGCCCCGGACGAGCAGTTGGACGACGCCGTAGGGCGTGCAAGGCAGGGGGCACGGCTCGCCGCGGAGGAGCTTGCCGACGTTGACGGGGTGGAACCCGTCGACGTCCTTCTCCGGGGAGATGAAGTTGATGACCTTGTCGGAGCTGACGTACTTCGGCAGGGGCAGCTGGACGAGGACGCCGTTGTAGCGGCCATCCCGGTTAAGGTCGTCGACCGTCCGCAAGATCTCTACTTCGGACGAGTCGGGCGGCATGTTGATCGTCGTCTCGAAGATACCGATCTCCTCGGCCGCCTTGGCTTTGGCCGTCACGTAGGAGATGGACGCGGGGTCCTCCCCCACCAGGACGACGCCCAGCCCCGGGACGACGCCTTTCTCCTTGAGCTTGGCCGCGCGGCCCTTGAGCTCTTCCCGGATCTCGCAGGACACGGCCTTACCGCTGATGATCTTCGCCGGCATCCTCTCCTCCTTCTCAGCCGCGTATGACGTCGCTCCTACCATAATTTAAAGCGCTCACGGGGTCAATAGAGACGGCCTCTCCCCTCAAGCCGGGGATGAACGCCCTTGAATAAACGGGGGGGCACGGGTATAATCCCCGACGGCTTCGGGGCTAGGGCTAGAGTCGATCGGAGGACACAACCATGAGAGTCGGGATCCTGACGGGCGGGGGCGATTGCCCGGGGCTCAATGCCGTCATCCGGGCCGTGACCCGGAAGGGCATCGTCCACTACGGCTTCGACATCCTCGGCATCAAGAACGGCTGGCTGGGCCTCATCGAGGGCAAGATCTTCCCCCTCGACCTGAGCTTCATTTCCGGCATCCTGCCGCGGGGCGGAACGATCCTCGGCACGAGCCGGACCAACCCCTTCAATGTCGAGGACGGTGTGGGCAAGATCTTTTCCCAGGTCGAGAAGTTCGAGCTCGACGCCGTCGTCGCCGTCGGCGGCGAGGACACGCTGGGCGTCGCTAACAAACTCCATGAGAAAGGGCTTCGGTGCGTGGGCATCCCCAAGACGATCGACAACGACCTCGCCGGGACCGACTACACCTTCGGCTTCGATACGGCGGTGTCCATCGTCACCGAGGCGCTCGACCGGCTCCACACGACGGCCGAAGCCCATCACCGGGTCATGGTCGTCGAGGTCATGGGCCGTCACGCCGGTTGGATCGCCATCGAGGGCGGCCTCGCCGGCGGCGCCGACATCATCCTCATCCCCGAGTTCCCCTTCGACGTGTACGAGATCGGCGCCCAGATCCAAAAACGCCGGGATCGGGGAAAGCTCTTCAGCATCGTCGTCGTGGCCGAGGGGGCCAAGCCCAAGGACGCGACCCTGATCGTCCAGTCGACGGAGAAGGACGCCTTCGGCCACGTCCGGCTGGGGGGGATCGGCAACATCATCGCCCGAGAGATCGAAAAGCTCACCGGGATCGAAACCCGCGTCACGGTCCTCGGCTACGTCCAGCGCGGCGGGTCGCCGACCGCCTTCGATCGCATCTTGGCCACCCGCTTCGGCGTCGCCGCGATCGACCTGGTCAAGCAAGAGAAATTCGGCTACATGGTCGGCCTCCGGGGAAACCACGTCGTCCCCGTCGCGCTCCGGGAGGCGCTGGCCGAACCTAAAACCGTCGACGCGGAGCTCTACGACATCGCCAAGGTCTTTTCCGGCTAGGAACTCCGACCCCCAAACGGGTTGATCTTAAAAGAGTTGGACGGCTGCGTGCGATTGACAATCCGTCCCCGGGCGTGTTAATCTCCTCCGCGCCAGGAGGCGTCAACGTCATGAACAGGAAGCTCGGAACCTTCATCATTCTTCTCGTCCTCGGGGCGGCCGCC
>JBFYOD010000188.1:0-2776 GCA_041303965.1 Candidatus Aminicenantota bacterium | reverse complement strand
TGAACCTGCCGGGGCGCCAGGGACGGCGGCGGTCGAGGGCCAGGGCCCGGTTCTTCCGATATTCGGCGGCGATCGCTTCGGGCGTTCCCACTTGGGCGGCCGCCCGGCGAAAGGCCTCTTCGTCCGTGAGGCCTTCGCCTCTCAGCGCGTCGAAAATATCGCGGAGCTGGAGCTCGAGGTCGGCGACAAGGGCATCCTCAAGAGTCTCATGCTGCCGTAAGGCCTTTTTCCATTCTCTGGTAGCTTGGTCAATATTGAACATGGCACACCTCTTGGATTCAGGTCTCCTGGCGCAAGGCTATGACAGGGTTGCCCCGGGCGGCGCGGATGGACTGGAAGGCGACCGTCAGGAGGGCCAGCCCCAGGCTGAGCCCGGCGGAAAGGAGGAAGACCCAAATGCCGATCTCCGTCCGGTAGGCGAAACCTCCAAGCCAGCGGTTCATGACGATCCAGGCCGCCGGAATCGCGATCAGGTTGGCCGCCAGGACCCACTTGATGAATTGTCCGGACATCATCAGGGTGACGCCGGACACGGAGGCCCCGAGGACCTTGCGGATGCCGATCTCCTTGGCCCGCTGCTCGGCCATGAACGAGGCCAGTCCCAACAATCCCAGGCAGCCGATGAAGACGGCCAGCGCCGCGAAATACCGGAAAATGGCTCCCAGCCGTTGTTCCGTCCGGTAGAGGTTCTCGAAATCGTCGTCAAGGAAACGGGCCTCGAACGGGTAGCCGAGGCTCATCCCTTCCCAGGTTTTTTTGAGCGAACCGAGTGACGCGGTGACGTCGCCGGCCCGTAATTTTACGTACATCGTCGAAAGCCAATCGGGGAACATCTTAAAAACCATGGGTTCGATCTTGTGATGAAGGGATTGGAGGTGCGCGTCTTTCATGACGCCGATGATCTGCCCCTTGATACTCCAGAAGCCGAACGACCGGCCGACCACGGGAGGCGCGAGCCGCATCCGTCGGACGGCTTCCTCGTTGATGATAAATGCCGTTTCCGCGTCCGTAGCGATGTCTCGGCGGAAGCTTCGTCCCTCGACGAGCGGGATGCCGAAAGTCTCGAGGTAGTCATAATCGACGAAATCAGCCTTGATCTCCATCTGCTCGTCGGGATCTTTCCCCTCCCACTCGGGAGTCCCCGGGGTGTTCTGGATATCGGTCGGCAGGGCCAGGGACGCCGTGACGTTCAGAACCTCGGGATTCCGGAGGAATTCCTCCCGGATGACTCCGTATTTTCCTTTGAGCTCGCCGAAAAGAGACAACCGGACGATGCGCTCCCGCTGGAAGCCCAGGTCCAGGGTCTTCATGTAGGACATCTGCCGGGAGATGACCGCCGTCCCGGCGATCAGGAATACCGACAGAGAAAACTGGAAAACGACGAGGGCCTTTCGAAAGAGCGGGTTCGCGGCGGCCGACCGGAGCGTTCCCCTGAGGACAAGGACGGGCCGGAAAGACGACAGGACGAGCGCCGGATAGCTCCCGGAGAGGAGGCCCGTGACCAGCGCTAATCCGAAGAAGCCGAGAAGGAGGCGCGGGTCCGTCCGCAGAACGGAGGCGAGATGCTTAGCTGATAGCGTGTTGAACGGTCCGATGAGGAGTTCCAGGAGAAGAAGGGCGGCGGAGAACGCTAGCAGCGCCATCAGGACCGATTCCCCGAAAAACTGCCGGATGATCTGAGGCCTTGTCGCCCCGACGACCTTTCTCAGGCCTACCTCGCGGGCCCGGTTGGCCGACCGGGCTGTCGTCAGGTTCATGAAATTGACGCAGGCGATGGCCAGAATGAAGGCGGCCAGCGCGCCGAAGATCCAGACGTACTTGATATCGCCCGTGTTGTTGTAGTCGCTTCCGAGGCGGGAGCGGAGATGGATCGCGGACAGAGGCTGGAGGGCCAGCTTATCGGTTTCCTGGGGCTCAAGCGTTTTAAGGTATCCGACGATCTTCCTGTTGAGTCCGGACCAGGAGTTATCGTCCGCCAGCATAACGAAGGTGGAGAATGAGTTGAAGCCCCAATTATCCCCGGCTTTCTCCTCGATGTATTTCTTGAGCACGATCTCGAAGGGGGATAACATGTCGAACTCCAGGCTCGATCCGGCCGGGACGTTCCGGACGACGCCGCTGACGACGACGTCGAAGGAATGGTCGATATTCAGCGTCTTTCCCATCGGGTCCTCCCGCCCGAAGTACTTCTCCGCCGCGGCCTCGGTCAGGACGACGGAATAAGGGTTCGAGAAGGCCGACGCAGGGTCGCCTTTGACGAACGGGAACGTGAACATGGCAAAGAAGTCCGGGTCGGCGTTCATATATTTCGTTTCGGCGAAGCTTTTTTCGCCCAACGAGACAAGCCGCCTCCCCCACGCGCCGAACCGGGTGGACCGCAGGACTTCCGGGAAATCCTTCTTCAGCGCCGCCGCCATCGGGGGCGGAGTCAGGGCGCTCGTTGAGCCCGGCGCGGTGGCCGACTCGTCATAATAGACCCGGAAGATCGTCCGGACATTCTGATGGAACCGGTCGTAGCCGAACTCATCGACCACCCAGAGGCTGATGAGCATGCAGACAGCCAGGCCGATGGCCAGGCCGGCAACGTTGATGAAGGTATAGCTTTTCTGCCTGCCGATCTTGCGCCCGGCGGTTTTCAGATAGCTCCAGCCGAGGGCGGGCATGAACCTGCCGGGGCGCCAGGGACGGCGGCGGTCGAGGGCCAGGGCCCGGTTCTTCCGATATTCGGCGGCGATCGCTTCGGGCGTTCCCACTTGGGCGGCCGCCCGGCGAAAGG
>JBFYOD010000187.1:0-4259 GCA_041303965.1 Candidatus Aminicenantota bacterium | reverse complement strand
GGCCGCTCTCCCCCACGATGAGCTCTCCGTCGTTGAAAACGATCCGCTTCTACTACATGATGAGCTTAAAGGAAAGGGCGTGCTTGAACGGGGTCGACAGGCCGCGCGTCTCGGGCCGCTTGTAGAACTCGGTAACCAGCCTGGCCCGTTCGGCGCTGATCGTCGGCTTGGCCTCGAGCGTCTGCGTCCTGAGCTTCGTGATGCGTTCGTTCATGGTCATCCTCCGCGCCGGACCTCGAAACCCGCCTCCCGGAAGGCGGCCTCGACGGCCGCCATCCGTTCTTCCGAGGGGGTCTCGAATTTCCGGAAATGTGATTCTTGGCCGATCCGGCGGGCTTTTTCCAGTCCGCCGGAATGGTAGGGCAGTATCCCCACCTTCTTTATGGTTTTCAGAGATCTGAGAAGCGCGATCGTCCGTCGGACGTTTTCGTCGTCGTCGTTGACACCGGATACGAGCGGAATGCGGACCCAGACTTCGGTCGAGCCCGCGGCCAGGCGCTTCAGGTTTTCGATGATGGGGACATTCGAAACTCCCGTGAGCTCCTTGTGCCGGGCGTCGTCCATGCACTTCAGGTCGTAAAGGATGAGGTCGGCCTTGGACGCGACGCGGTCGAGGACGCCGTTGCGGGAAAAACCGGCGGTATCGACGGCCGCGGGGATGCCCCGGGACCTGCAGCCGTCGAGAAGAGCTTCGGCGAACGCGGACTGGACGAACGGGTCGCCGCCCGAAAGCGTGACGCCCCCGCCCGACTGGTCATAGAAGATCTTGTCCTTTTCGACTTCGCTCAGGACTTCTTCGACGCTCATTTCCCGGCCGACGATCTGCATGGCGTCATAGAGGCAGGCCTCGGCGCATTTGCCGCAGAGGTCGCAGGCCTTCCTGTCGATGACGACCGCGCCGGCTGCGTCCTTGGTGATGGCGCTCTTCGGGCAGGCCTCGATGCACGCGTAACAACGAGTGCAACGCGAAGGCCAGTGCATCAACTCGGGTCCGACTTCGACGCTTTCGGGGTTGTGGCACCAAAGACAGCGCAGGGAACAGCCCTTGAGGAAGACGGTCGTCCGGATGCCCGGCCCGTCGTGGATCGAATAGCGCTTGATGTCGAAAACTCTGCCAGTCACGCTAAAACCTCTACCTCGCTCATACGAAAGTTTCTTTCTGCCTTATGTTTAGTCGTAATATATCAGATATCAGGACGAAAATCAAGCTATTTCTTCAGCCCCGCACGAGGGGTCAAAATTCCTACAATATGATTATTATCTAAGAATTAGATGATCGATCTACTTTTTTTTCGTTGCTTCCCATGCTCCGGTCATACCCATTTCCGGGATCTCCATTTCGCCTTTCATCGTATCGCCGGAGACGGTCATCTTGAATTTGATGGTCGCCTGCTGTCCTCCCGGCCCGGCGACCGGCGAGGAGAAGCTCAGCACGCCCTTCTCGAAGGTCGCGTCCGTGATGGCGAACTGGTTGATGGTCTGGAATTGATCGCTCATGGTCCCGGCGAGCTTTCCCTCTTTCAGCTCCACGACGAGGGTCAGCTCGTTAGGCGTGTCCACCCCCACGAGCGTGGCCACCCCGGACCAGGTCCCGACGAGGTCGGCGGGCTTCTGCGCGTAGAGAGACAGGCCGGCCAGGCAAAGGACGGCCGCGGGCCAAAGGATCCTTGTTGCGAGTTTCATTTTTTTTCTCCTTATTCTTCCGGTCATGATCTCGCGGAACACCCGTTATTCGTACCTCAGAGCGTCGGCGGGGTTTTTTCTCGCCGCACGCCAGGCCTGACCGCTGACCGTCAGCAGGGCGATCACGAGCGCCGCTCCCCCAGCCACAAAAAAGGACGCCGCAGGGATCGACGTCCGGAAGGGGAATTTCTGCAGCCAGGACTTCAAAGCGAAGTAGGCAGCGGGCCAGGCGACGAGATTGGCCAGGAGGACCCACCTGGTGAATTCCGTGGACAGGAGGACGACGACCTGCCCGGACGACGCGCCCAGGACCTTGCGGACCCCGACCTCCTTCCGCCTCTGCTCGGCCAGGAAAGAGGCCAGACCGAAAAGGCCCAGGCAGGCGACGAAAACGGCCAGCCCGGCGAACCATTTGAGGATCGCACCCGTCTGCTCGTAGTCCCGATAGCTTTCGTCAAAGTCGTCGTCGAAGAACCGGTACTCGAAGGGAAACCTCGGATTGATCCTCTGCCACGCGCCCTCGACCTGCTTGAGCGCCGCCGGGATGTCCCCCCCTCCCAAACGTACAATAGCGAAGCGGACGGCCCCGGGCGCAACAACGACCGCCATGGGCTCGAGGGGGTTCTGGACGGGCTTATAATGATAGTTCTTCATCACTCCGACGATGGGCCCCGTGATGCCCTGGAATTTAAAAACCTTGCCGACGGCATCCTGCGGCCGGAGCCCCATCAGCCGGGCCACCTCCTCGTTGACGAGGAACGCCCCACCCTTGTCCGTCCCGAATTCCCGGCGGAACGTCCGGCCCGCGGTCATCTCGATCCCCAGGGCCTCCGGATAATCGAAGTCGGCCTGGGTCACCCCGACCAGGATGCGGCTTTCGGGGTCCTTGCCTTCCCAATCGGCGCCCCAGGAGTTGGCCGATATGAACGTCGGGGTCTGGCCGGTCCCGCTCACGAACGGGACGAACGGGCTCCGGAGAAGCTCATCCTTGAGGGCCTGATAGGAGGCCGGGGCGTCTCCTCGAAGCGGAAGGTACAGTAGCTGTTCCCGGTCGAAGCCGAGCGCCTTGCCCTGCATGAAGCTGACCTGCCTATAGACGACCGCAGTCCCGACGAGGAGGGCGATAGACAGGCCGAACTGGACCATGACCAGCAGACGCCGCAACAGGGAGCTCCGGCCGCCGGCCTTGGTTCCCACCCTGAAAACGCTGGCCGGCCGCAGGGAGGAAAGGAGGAGAGAGGGATAGCTACCGGCGATGAAGGCCGTCACGGCCGTCGCGGCCAGGATGCCGAGCAGGAAGGGCGATGTAAGGAGAGCGCTGAACGGGATCTGCTTCCCCGCGAGGGTGTTGAATGCGGGGCGGAGGGCCGCTACGATGAACAGGGCGGCGAGAACGGCCAGGACCGTGGTCAGTCCCGATTCGCCGTAGAACTGGCTTATGATGTTCCGGCGCAGGGCGCCCGAAACTTTGCGCAGTCCGACCTCCTTGGCCCGGCCGGCCGCACGGGCCGTGGACAGGTTCATGAAATTGATGCAGGCGATGAGCAGGACAAGAAGGGCGATGACGGAAAAGCCCTTGACGCTCTGGAGCGTCCCGATGGCCTGGCCGAAGCCGAAGACCGCCTTGAGCCGGATATCGGTCAGGGGCATGAGCCCGTAGCGGGGCAGTTGTCGGCCGCGGGCCCGGGCCAGGGCCTCGGGATTGCCCTTGAGGGATTCAAAGAACGTATCCGTCATGAACTTGGTGATCTTCTCGCCAACGGCGGCGGCGGCGCCCGGATCATGCAACTCGACCCAAGTGATGATGTTGTTGGTCCCCCAGGCGTCGATGTTGACGCCGAGGGAGCGCAGGAATTCGAACGGCACCAGCATGTCGAAGCCGATGGTCGAATTGGCGGGCACGTTCCTCATAACCCCCGTCACGGCCAGGGAGTGGTCGTTGTTGAGGACGAGGGTCCTGCCGATGGGGTCTTCGGAACCGAAGTACTTCGTCGCCATGCCCTCCGTGATCACGACGGAACGGGGGTCTTTGAGCGCGCTCGCCGGGTCCCCCCGGAGCAGGGGGAACGTGAAGGCCGTGAGGAAAGCCGGGTCGACGGCCCTAACCCGGTTCTCGAAAAAGACCTTCTCCCCGTAGCGGATGAGCGCACCCGCGGCGGGTTGGTAGCGTATCGCTTGCTTGATCTCGGGGATAGCGGCCTGGATGGCCGGGCCCATGGGATACTGGGTGACATAGACGTGGAAGGTCCCCTGTCCTCCCGTCTGGTCCTGCTCGACGCGGAAGAGGTTCGCCGCGTTTTGATGGAAGCGGTCGAAGCTGAGCTCGTCCTGGACCCAGAGCCAGATGAACAGGGCGCACGCCAGCCCGACAGCCAACCCCGCGACGTTAATGAAGGCATAGCCCTTCTGGCGCTTCATCTTGCGCCAAGCCGTTTTCATGTAGCTCATGCCGAGCGCGGGCATGAACCTGCCGGGGCGCCAGGGACGGCGGCGGTCGAGGGCCAGGGCCCGGTTCTTCCGATATTCGGCGGCGATCGCTTCGGGCGTTCCCACTTGGGCGGCCGCCCGGCGAAAGG
>JBFYOD010000186.1:0-5924 GCA_041303965.1 Candidatus Aminicenantota bacterium | reverse complement strand
CGCGGGAAAGCTGCGAGCATACATCCGCTGGATGGTCGAAACGGCCTGAAGCGCCCAACCGGATTTCGGGTTGGGGACTCAGTGGAGCCAGCGAGAGGGATCGAACCTCCGACCTGCTGATTACGAACCAACTGACCCAGCCTTTCAAGTTGCTGATAAAAAGATAATTAGGCGGGGCGTAAAATCGATTGTGCTCAGATTGTGCTCACCGGCCGCGCTGCCGCGAATTGGTGATCAGCTGCCCTTCAGCCCGGCCAGCCGCTTCTTGGCATCCTCGAATTCTGGAATCCCGGGGTCGGCGTCCTTCCAGAGGTCAAGGAATTTCTGGCAGCGCTCGCGGAAGTAGGCTCTGTCACCCAGCTTCCTATCGATCGGACAGAGGCCAAGGAATATACTTATCTGATGTCTGGATCGAAATTCTCGACCAGCCAGATGTCTGACAGGCTTTTCCCTACAGAATAAACAAACTTCTTGCCGTCCGCTGTCATACTGACAAAGAAAGGGCTCGGCGTCCCATCTTCCTGATCTCCGGGGATATCGTGGACGTTCTTCGAACTCCCCCCCTTTGCGTCGATAGCAATGATTTCCAGCATCTGGCCCGACGGAAGCGCGGCGTAAATCCATCGGCCATCTGGTGTCCACCCCACGGGTAAATGGCTGCCTGGATACAGGAACCTTCGCTCACCATCCACTTGCGAGATAGCCCAAATCCCGCGTGAAGGGCTCCGATTCCAGAAGACGGCGATTTGTTTTCCGTCTGGCGAAAACCGCGGATTAAAAAGCCAGCCGCCCTCGTGCTCTTTAATCAGAAAATCGACCCGCCCCGAAACAGGGTCGATCATCCCGATGTTGCGATTCCCGATTATTTGATAGAGGATCTGATTCCCCGGATTCCAGGCCAAAGATCTGCCGCCAATATTATCGGCGCTAAATGGAGTAGGGCTCTCCCCCGTGGAGCTGACTTTCCAAACTCGCGCTTTTCCCCCCTCCATGGAAATAAAGGCAATCTCCCGGCCGTCGGGAGACCAAGCGGGACCATAATTCATGGAGTTCAAAAAGGTGATCTGTCGGGCAGCCCCGCCGTCGAGTGGCATGACGAAAAGCTCTGCCACCTTGCCGGTGTTCATTACGTACGCCAATTGTCTTCCGTCGGGCGAGATGCTCGGGAACTGATTGACCGATGTCCCCTTTGTCAAAGCCGAGGTACTCACGGCCCGATCTTGGCCTGAGGCCTTGGACTCGGCCAGCCAAAGATGCCCGGTCGTGAGCAATCGTCCATAAGCCATTTTCTTGCCGTCGCTTGTGACCGAAAAAGACACTCCCGTTTGTAGTTCGGAGAGGATGATTGATGCCCGCCCTGATGCCTCGCCCGTCTTGGCCGAGATAGCGATCTTCCATAAATCCATGGATTGCCCGGTCCCTAGAAAATAGTAGATCCTATCGCCACGAGTAGACCAGCGCGGGGATTCTATGCGGGACAAGCCAGAAACCAGTTCTTGCTGTTGGCTCCCATCGGTCCGAATCGTCCCCAGCGCGTACTCACGTTTATCATTGACGGTCGTGAAAACTAAACGATCGCCGACTGATGCCCAATCCAAATCGAGGACATTCATAAAATGTCCTTTAATAAGCACCGCCTTAACCGCTCCGGATATTTTATTGACAATCGAGATGCTCGTACCCTCAGTGCAAGCATAATAGGAACCGTCGGGCGACCAAGCCAGTGTGGTCAATCCGCCACTACACTCAACGGGCCGGGCCGACCCTCCAAGGCGCGGGATAAGAAGCAAGGTCGTCTGGTTTGAATTATCTTTACCGATAATCGATAACTCGGTTCCGTTTGGCAGCCAGCGCAAGAAGTCACATCGGGGTCCCCGAAATACCTCGAGCGGCGGTCCACCGGCCAGGTCTTGCACCATAACCTTCCTCAAGGCTGGGATGGCAGGTTCGACATAAGCCAGAAATTTCCCATCAGGCGAGACCGTCGGTAATTGAGCAGTCCCAGAAAACGTGATCTGTTTGTATTGGGGAGCGAGTGAGGTCCTTGGCATGAATCTGTCCAAGAAGAGAAGGACGAAGGCGGCCACCCCAGAAACAGCAACGATTACAACTGCCGGGATGACGAGCCTTCGGAGCTGGAACTTAGCTGGGACCTCCCGATGTGTACTCGTCTTGCGCCTGGGGACGACCCGCTCGACGGTCGGGAGAGCGTCTTCGACGGCGGCCAGGTCGGTAACTAGCTCCTCGGTCGTCTGGTAACGCTTCGTCTTGTCCTTCTCGAGGCAGCAGAGGATCAGGCGGCTGAGGCTCTCGGGGATCTGCGGCACGAGCTTCTTAGGAACAGGCGGCGGCTCGCTCTTGTGCTTGTTGGCGATCGAGAAGGGCGTATCACCCTCGAACGGCGGCCGCCCCGCGATCATCTCGAAGAGGATCACCCCCAGCGCGTAAATGTCCGAGCGGGCGTCGGCCGGCTTTCCCTCCACCTGCTCCGGGCTCATATAATCCGGCGTGCCGATGACCGCCCCCTCCCCTGTTGTCCCGCCGCCGACAAGCGACCGGGCGATCCCGAAGTCCATGATTTTGGCGTTGCCCTCTTTGTCGACCATGATGTTCCCGGGCTTGAGGTCGCGGTGGACGATCCCCAGCTTGTGGGCTTCAGCCAGGCCCTCGGCTGTCTGCCGGGCGATGGAAACGGCCGTCCCCGTCGACAGGACCTTGGACCGCTTGATGAAGCTCTTCAGGTCCTCGCCTCGAACGTATTCCATGGTCAGGAAGAGTGTTTTTCCCTCTTCGTGGAAGTCGTACATCCCGCAGACGTTCTTGTGCCTGATCTTCCGGGCGACCTTGAGCTCGTTTCGGAAGCGGTCGGACACCCTCTTCTCGGCGGCAATCTCTGGCTTGATGAGCTTGAGGGCCACTTCTTCATTGAGTTTGGTGTCGTGGGCCCGGTAGACCCTGCCCATTCCTCCGGTCCCGAGCTCTTCGATGATCTCGTAGCGCCCCGCGAAGACCGTCCCGCGCATGAGCTCGCAGGTTGTGGTATCGAGCGTTTGGGTAAAAAACACCTTGTCGTCGGGCGGTGGAGATTTGCACGGAGTGGAGGCATCGAGCTTTGTTCCGCACTCCCCACAGAATTTCACAGCCTCGAGATTGTCGGAATGGCATTTCAGACACTTATTGGCCAAGCGAGTTCCCCTACTTATACCTGGCCTCAGATTAACAGAGGGATGGGCGGGAAGTCAAACGTGGCGTGCCTGAGAGAATTCGAACCTCCGACCTTTGGATCCGGAGTCCGGAACCACGTTGCGGATCTATTTGCATAATCGCCGAAGATTTTCTCCGACTATTCTTATCGGCTAATTCTGGGCTTGTCCCACATTTGTCCCACTTGGAAGGTCAATTCGGTGCTTATTAGGGCAAGCATAAGCAAAGTAGATAGACCGCCAGCTTAGCCCTTAAGTTCCTGATTTTGCGCCCTATATGGGGGGATTTGGTGGAGCCAGCGAGAGGGATCGAACCTCCGACCTGCTGATTACGAACCAACTGCTCTAGCGTTTTATATTATTGATAATAAATATAATTAGGCGTGGCGCAAAATCGATTGTGCTCAAATTGTGCTCACCTGCGGCGCTGCCACGAATTGGTTATCAACTTCCCGTCAGCCCATCAAACCGCTACCTGGCATTTTAGAGCCTAAGATCAGAGCCCGAGGATCGAAGATCCTGCTTCATGCGTAGTGACCTGACCGGAGGAGGGTGCGCCTACTTGAGACCGACCTTCCTCAATATTTCTTGGAATGGTGTTTCTTTATGGAGGAAAGTAAAAACGAGATCACGGCTCACATTGATAAGCCCGGGTGCCCGTCCTTCCACAGCCCTCTCAAGCCAACTAAGAGAGCGATCTCTGTCCTTTAAAATGCCACCATAATACATTGCGAGAATATAGGCCACGTTTCCCTGCCTGCCTTTTTCATAGAGTTCTTCTACGTCCTTGATAAATTTTGCAGCCTCCTCAGTTTTGCCCGACTTAAAATTAGCCGCCGCTAGCCCAATAAGGGTCCATTCATTTTTGCCCTGTTCGTTGATATCTTTTTCAATTTCCTCGATAGTGAGATCCAAGCCAGTTCGCCATCTGGCCCAATAGGGGTCGATTTCGGCTAGTCTCTTTCTAGTTTCATCGGCCTTATCGCCCCACCCCTGCATGAGATAGACAGATTGAAGATCTCGAAGGGGCAAGCCGTTCAAAGGATCAAGTTCTATACTGCGGAGAAATTCCCGTTCTGATTCGTCATACCTATGATTCCTTACTAGCAGCAGAGCATATTCGCGATGGGCGTCGAAGTTGTTGGGATTGAGGACGATAGCCTCTTTGAACTCCTTTTCAGACCCGTTCCAATCCCAATCGAAGACCATCTTAACAACGCCGCTCGAGACGTGTGCCTCAGACGAATCTCGGTCAATTTCCAAGGCTCTTCTAGTGGCTAACATTGCTTTGTTTGCGGCCTCATCTCTCGGCAAAACAGAAATGAGGCCTAGGACCATATAATTTTCCGCGAGTCCGGCATATGCCGCTGCATAGTCCGGGTCCTTTAGGATCGCCTCTTCAAAACAGTCCCTAGCCTGCAGCATTTCCTTCGGTCGTTCCGTATAACGGAATTGTTTGCCTTTGAAATAAAGCTCATAAGCCGCCGTGTCCGACGTACCGCGTTTCGTTAGGTTGGCCTTTTCTTGGGATGTTAGCTTGAGGCGAAGAGCATTCGCAATCTCCGTGGAGATCTCATCCTGAATATCAAAGACGTCCTGAAGCTCTTTATCATATTTCATCGACCAAAGATGGTAGCCATCGGCGAGATTGATCAGCTGGGCTGTTATCCGCAGCCTATTGCCAGATCTTTGGACGCTGCCCTCGACCATAGTCTGAACCTTGAGCTTTTCTCTGACTTCGCGAGGGTCTGGCGTTTTCCCCTTGAACATAAATACTGAGGTCCTCGCAGGGACTTTCAAGTCTCTGATATTGCTCAGCCGGTTTATAAGGTCTTCTGTCATTCCATCGCAGAAAGATTCCTGATCCTTCTGGGGACTCATATCTACGAAAGGGAGGACAGCGACGGAGTTCTTCCACTGAGAGACGGGAGGTGCCTCCTCTTCAGGTTCCTTCAGATGGAGGAGGAGATTAATATCCAAGCCAAGCGTGATTAAGAGAACCAGTGGGACGAGGAAATACTCAGGTTTGAGCCTTTTGGGTTTCTCCCCCCCTCCAAACCAGCGCCAGATCAGGGTGCAAAGGAGGGCGCCGAGGATTGTGATAAACGTAAGATCGATGGCCCTCTCCGGGAAATGATAGTGATCGACAAGGATCCAATGAACGAATTCGAGTAGCAACCAGCCGCCGCCGATAAAGGCCGCCAGAGTTTCGATGATCTGGCGCTTGCGGAGCTTTTGGAGCAAGATATGGAGAGACATCTTCTTCCCGTCCTTGGAAGGAAGCTTCCCCTCTTCTGAAGAGCCCACCGTCTCTCCTGCTCTTGAATCCCAATCCAGTTAGGCTAAGGTTAACAATAAACGACGGGCCGGTCAATGGTAGGCCGCATGATTTCTCCGAGAATATGGGTGGAGCCAGCGAGAGGGATCGAACCTCCGACCTGCTGATTACGAACCAACTGGTCTAGCGTTTCAAGTTACTGATAATATAGGTAATTAGGTGGGGCGCAAAATCGATCGTGCTCAGATTGTGCTCACCTGAGGCGCCGAGAAGTCCCGAGCGGATCAAGCCATAAGTCCATGCTTCGGAATGGAGTGCTGAGGGCTCACTTCAGCGTAGCGATCCAGATGTTCCCTTCGTCCCGCCGCAGGATGAAGTAGATCGCCCGGTCGTCGCGGGCGACGGACAGATCGGTGATCGAGCCGACGGGAGGCCGGTAGATC
>JBFYOD010000185.1:0-3658 GCA_041303965.1 Candidatus Aminicenantota bacterium | reverse complement strand
AGATGTCGAAGACGAATTTCCCATCCGGTGTCTTTTCCCAGGTCTGGACGATGACGTGCCCCAGGTCGCTCAGGAAAAACCGGTAAAAGGCCGCATGGTACTTCGGAAAATCGAGGACGATGCTAGATCCCGGCGGGATCTCTTTTTTCTCGGCCTCTCGTTCCTCGTCCGTGACCGCGACGGGATCGTAGTCGCGTGCGATCTTCCTTGCGACCTTCAAGTTGTCCGGGCCGAAGACCTGGATTTCGTAGGTCGCTGGATAACCGTAGACGATGGTATCGTGCGGGCCCATCCGCCAGTAGCCGACGGCGCTGAAGGGATTGAAGTTCGCAGGCTTAGGGGCCGGCGATTGGGCCAGCATGGCGATGAAAGAAGCGTCTGGGCCGAGCTTCTTCAGTTCGTAATGCGGGTCCTTGGGATCGACCAGGCCCTCGGTGACATAGATATTACCCCGGGAATCGACATGACCGTAAAGGGCCCATATTCCTTTGAAGGAGACATGGCGGAGAAATGTCCCGTCCAGCTTGAAGAAGGACATCCGGCGGGAGAGCTCGAGAACGGCGAGCTCTCCACCCGGCCGGTTGATGGACAGCATCCTCGGCCGGTCGAGCTCGCCCGGGCCCTGGCCTTTGCGGCCGATCGTCCGGACGTACTTTCCCGCTCGGTCGAAGACCTTGATGTGGTCGCTTTTCGTGTCCAAGACGTAGATCGAGCCGGCGTCGTCGACGACGAAGGCCCGGACCTCGCCAAATGCATAATCGCCCTGCGCTTTCGGGCCGCCGAGCGAGAGGTCCTCCTTGAGCTCGAGGACGGGCGTCTTGTAGAGCGGCTCCTTGGGGTTCTTGACGATCGTCACGTCGCCTTCTTTGACGATCGTCCCTTTCCATTTGTCTTGGGCGGAGGCCGCGAGTGCCGTCAGGAAAGACAAAAGTGCCAGGCCGATCATAAGGACGGATCCCCGGCTGATCTTCATGCGCGGCCTCCTTTTACCCAAAGAGTATTCATGCCCTATATCACGACCCGGTATTTCTTGATGGCGAACGTCTCGTCCTCGGACCGCTCGACGACCCAGAGGAAATCGCTGTCGAGGGCGCAGGAGCCGGGGGAGAGGATGCTTTTAAGCGCCGCTTCGGGGAGTTTGAGCCAGAAGCAGTCCCGGTAAACCCCCTCGCCATCGAAGACGTCGATGAGGACACCCTTGGTCTTATCCTTGGTCGAGGTCATAGCCCAGATCTCGTCGCCCCTGGTCAACAGATTCCTAACATCGTTCTGATATTTCTGCTCGGGCGGACCAAAGTGCTTGCCGTCGATGATCATGCCGCCCTTCTTCTGCTCCTCGGTCAGCGGCTCGGGCTTGACCCGCTCATAAGCCCGCCGGAACTCGCGGACGACCTTGTCCGCTGCCGGATCATAGATCTTGATCAGGTATTCCTCGGTGTGGGCCAAAGCGAGCAGTCCTTTCTTGAACGGAGTGGCGATGAGGTTTGTGATGTCGAACATCCCGCCCGCGCCGCCGGGCGAGGTAACGACGAACGCCCTGGTCACGAATGAGGTCAGGGTTTTGATCGCGCCGGTCGCGGCGTCGACGGCGAGGATCGCGTGGGGGCTATCCACGTAGTCCGGATCGCCCTTGACGCGGGGGAACTCCCTCGTTTCGAAATAGAACGTCCCGCCGTGGAAAAGAAGAGCGGTCATCATCGACCGCGTTTCAGAACGGACAGGGAGCTCCCGTTCGTATTTCCCGGCCAGGTCGAAGAAGACGAGTTTGTTGGGGTAAGGCGAGTGGATGATGAAGTTCTTGACGGCAGGCAGACAGGCGCCGACGTTGTTGACCTCTCCGGGTCCCTGGCCTTTCTTGAAGAAATTGCGTCCGAACTTCCCGTCCTTATTGAATTGCAGAACCTGACTCTCGTCCAGCAGGAAAAGCGAACCGTCCGGCGCGGTTTTGAGTCCGCGCGGCCGCTTGAAGTAAAAATCGCTCGTCCCTTCGTCGGAGATGGCCAGGACTTCTTGCGGCGCAACCACTCGCCCGGCGTTCGCCGCCTTCGGCTTGGCCGGGTTCTCGACGATCGTCTGCGCGATGGCGCGGTCCGGGCCGGCGAACGATCCGATCAAAACGAGCAGAATGCCGGCCGGGAGGATCAGCCATCGGAGCCTTTCTTGCGGGTACGTTTTCCTCATTATCTCCCCCTATTTTTCGATCCCGTATTTAACGAGAGTGATCGTCTCGTCTTCGTTCTTCTCCCGGCAAAAAACAGCGTCCCCCCGAACCGCCATCAAGGTTCGGCCGGCGCCGAGGTAGAAGCTATCGAGGAAGCGGCCGTCCTTGTCGAAGACGTCGATGAGCCGGCCTTTCGTTTTATCGTCCGTCGAGGTCTCGACCCAAAGATGCTCCCCGACCGGGTAGAGGTTGTTGACGTCCGCTTCGAACTCGATCTTCGGCGCCCCGGTCCTCTTCCGAAAATCCGGTTCATACTCTTTCTCGACATGGGGGACTTTAGGATAGGCCCGTCCGAACCTTTTGATGACCGTGCCGGAGGCCAGATCCACGACCTCGATGAGGTAGTCCCGGCTGTGAAGGGCAAATAGGAGCTTTGAATCGGCGCCCAACTTGGTGATGGAGTTGTCCCAGCCCATTCCCGCTTGGTACCCCAGGAACGTTCTCGGCTTGAATGTGGCGACGTCCCTCCGAAAAGAACCGTCCTTAGCGATGATCGCGACGGTGTGAATGATCTCCATGAGCTTTCCCGTCCGCTCGCTCGGAGGGGGCAAAACCTGCCTCATGAACAGGAAGCCGTCGGGTACGACCCCGGCAAAGTCATTGTAATCCTTATTCGCCAGGCTGATCTGTTCCTGGTAGACCCCGTCGAAATCGGCCCGCCAGAAACGATGGGAGTTGAAGTCCTGTATGAAGATCTCACGACCATAGACGAAGTACAAAAAGTAATCCCCCAGCTCGCCGGGTCCCTGCCCTTTTTTAAAGATGTTCTTGAGGAATTTCCCATCAGGGGAGAATTTGAGGAACTCGTCGGCGTCGACGACGAAGATCGAGCCGTCTTCCGCGATTTGGAGGTTGTTCGGATATTTGAAGAAGAACTCGCCTCCGTCGTCCTTGATCTTCCAGACTTCTGTGAGCTGGAGAGTACGCCCGGCGTTAGCCGCCTTCGGCTTGGCCGGGTTCTCGACGATCTGCCCGGAAGCGATGGCCGTGACGGTAAGAAGGACTGGAAGGAAGCCCAGCCAAGTGCGGGATCCGGCGACGCGAGCTATCTTGTTCATCATGGCCTGCCTCTCTTTCCTTCCCTCATTCGTCGGGGCGGCTGCTCGTTCGTTCGATCGTCTCCACGACGTCATCCCCCAACGTTCATTTCTCCACGATCCTGTACTGATAGACCGTGACGCCGCGCTCGCGGTCGATGAGGAAAAGGCTGTCGCCGGCGATCCTGATGACGTCGACGAAGTGGGTCAGGGGGATCTCGCCGAGGAGGACGCCGTCCTCGGCAAAGACCTCCAGCTTGAAGGCGTCGGTCGTCCTGAGCTCGGTGTTGCCCGTGGTCTTGACGGAGACGTTGCTTACTCCGCCCGCCCCGCCGACGGACCTCATGGAGGTCTGGACTTCCTCCTCTTTTTTGAGCTGGCGCTGGAGCGTGACGACCCA
>JBFYOD010000184.1:0-9933 GCA_041303965.1 Candidatus Aminicenantota bacterium | reverse complement strand
CTCAGCAAGGCCGATCTCCGCACGGACATGGACGCCGTCATCGCTGAAGTGAGAGCGATAGCGCCCGGCGTTCCGGTCGTGGCCATCAGCGCTCTCGTCGAGGCCGGGCTGGACAGCCTTGAGCCCTACTTGGTCCCGGGGAAAACGGTGGCTCTTCTCGGCTCCTCGGGGGTCGGCAAGTCGACGCTGATCAACCGCCTGCTCGGCGAGGAGCGTTTTGCCACGGCCCCGATGAGCGATGCCGCGGCGGGCCGCGGCCGGCACACGACGACGTCCCGGGAACTGGTCCGGCTTCCCGGGGGGGCCTTGTTGATCGATTCGCCCGGGATGCGCGAATTGCAGCTCTGGGCCGAGGAAGAGAGCCTGGACAGGGCTTTCGCGGATATCGAGAGGCTCGCGGCGGGCTGCCGGTTTGTCGATTGCCGCCACGAGAACGAACCCGGCTGCGCCGTGCGGGCAGCAGCGGGTGACGGCCGGCTCGACGTCCGGCGGCTCGAAAGCTACCTGAAGCTTCGCCGCGAGGTGCGGTTCATGGAACTGAAAAAAGATGAAAAGGCGCGCAGGCAACAGGAGAAGGCAACGGGAAAACAGTTCGCGGCCCGGCTCAAGGAAGTGAAAAGGAACAAGCCCCGATATCAGTAATCGTCATGTCTCGGGGCTCGGGCTGGGCGTCGCGGCGCGGGAAAAGATCAAGATCAGCGAAGTGGCGCTGGGATAGGGCCGGATCTGATAGATTCAGTTTATCGGTCCGCCTTGGGGAGCTCGGAAAGGGGCAGGCGCCAGATCCCGCGCTTGTAGGTGCCGGCAAGCAGGTAAGGCCCGCTCACCGCGAGGGTTATGACAGAGGCGTCCTCGGGAAGGCCGGGGCCGGCCTCGGCCCAGGTCTCGCCGTTATCGGTGGACACGAAGACACCGCCATCCCTGGTCCCGGCAAAGAGATCCGTCCCGTTCACGGCCAAAGACAGGACGAACATGTCCGTCAACCCGGTGTTGACGGACCTCCAGCCGGCGCCGTTATCGGCGGACACGGAGACGCCCGCGCCCCAGGTCCCGGCGAAGAGATTTAACCCGATCATCGCGAGGCACCTGACCCCTTCGTTGCTCTTCGTTTTCAAACCGGAGTTGACTGCTTTCCAGCTTGTGCCGTTGTCCGACGATATGAATACGCCGTCGTCCGTGCCGACGAAGATGTTCAGCCCGCTCACCGCGAAAGAATGGATGGATTTCCTCGCTTTGCCGGTCAATCCGGAATTGACCTTGGTCCAGCTTTTCCCTTCGTCCGCGGAGCGATAGACGCCTGAATAGGCGGCGGCGAAGAGGTTTGGCCCGCTCACCGCGAGGGAACCGATGATGTAGTCCGTCGGCTTCCCCGATGCACCCTTGCTCCAACTCCTGCCGTTGTCCGTGGACCGGAGCACGATGCCGGGAGCGCCGGCAAAAAGCCGCCCCTCGCTCATGATGAGAGAATAGACCCTGCTCAATGAATCGGGGAATTGGATCCGTCCCCAATTCGTGCCGTTGTCGTGGGACACGAGCACGCTATCGACGCTGCTGGAGGTCCAGGCGCCGGGGCCGATGGGGATATCAGGCTCACTGACGCAGACGGCAAAAAGATCGGTCCCGCTCACCGCGAAGGATCGGATAAAGATATAATTGCCTTCGGGAAATCCGGAGTTGACCGCCGTCCAGTTAGCGCCGTTGTCGGCGGACAGGAATACGCCGTGCCCTCCGGTGCCCGCGAAAAGATGCGCCCCGCTCACCGCAAGCTTAGAAACGTACCCGCGCATGAAGTCGGGGTTGATCGCCGTCCAGCCGGCGCCGTCGTTCGTGGACAAGAATATCCCGCCTTCGCCGGTACCGGCATAGAGCTTCGTCCCGTCGGCGGAAAGACAATAAACATCGAGTTTCGTCAATCCGGAGTTGACGGCCGTCCAGGTCGCGCCGTTATCTGAAGACAGAAAGACACCCCCGCCTTTCGTCCCCGCAAAGAGATTCGTCCCGCAGACCGCCAAAGCCCGGACCATTTTATTCGTCAATCCGGAGTTGACGGCCGTCCAGGTCATGCCGTTGTCCGGGGAAAGGAAGACACCGCTTCCCTCCACCCCGGCAAAGAGGTTCGTCCCGCTCACCGCGAGGGAATAAATCATGCTGTTCGCGGGCAATCCGGAGGTGGCCGCAGCCCAGGTCGCGCCGTTGTCGGTCGACAGGAATACTCCCCCCTCATAAGTGCCGGCAAAGAGGTTCGTTCCGCCCACCGCGAGAGAATAGACACGGGCATTTTCGGGCAGACCGGAGTTCGCCTCGCTCCAGCTCGTGCCGTTGTCGGTCGACAGGAATACCCCCCGCCCGACAGTGCCGGCAAAAAGGTTCGCCCCGCTCACGGCAAACGACCAGATACCGGCGTCCGGCAAACCGGAGTCGATCACCGTCCAGCTGGCGCCAGCGTTCTTCGACAGGAGGAGATCCCCGAAAATGGTGCCGGCATAGAGATTCTCACCGCTCGCCACAAGACTGCTGATATAAACCACCCTGGGCTTGAGCTGCGTCCAGCCTGCGCCATCCAGCGAGGGAGGGAATGCACCTGCGGTCGGCGAGAAAATGAGATAGATAGCCAGGACAAAAAGAATATGCACTGCGCAAGTTTTCATCTGGGATTCCTACCTATTCAGGACAATTCAACTGTCCTTCTGCTGAGAGAAGGCTAGCACGGGCCGCGGAAGGAGTCAACAAGCGGACGGCCCGGTGCGTCCGGCAGGTGGACGCGAGGGGGCGGAGCGCTTTCCTGGAGATCGCCGAGGGGCTGGGGCTGGGCGTCGCGGCGACGGGAGAAGATCAAGATCGCGGACATAAGCTTAGGATAGGCCCAATCCGGAACGGGGCCGACGGGAAGGAGCGGACTAACACTCCCGGTTCAGCCCCAAAAATGGCCTTTTAAGCTGACGGCTCCAGCCTGGAGATTCAGCTTACTTATTTATTATCAAGTAGAAGCCAAAGCCAAGCAACTAAGGGAGCTGCTGACCGCCCGATAGCATCGCCGGCCGGCACGCAGGGTCCGTTGTCACTGGTGTATCCGGATCGTCGCGATGGAATAGGGCGTTTGCCCGGCGCTAAAGGGCCCTCCACCCGTGCTAGATAGAGAGCCATTCGCGTTATTGATCGCGTAGCCAAAGAGATTCGCGGAATCCGAGTTCGCAACGTAGAGATAATCGCCCTCCGCGTCGACGGCCAACGCCCTGGGTAGGGACCCCGTCGGATACGTAGAGCCGGATATCGCCGCCAGGAAGCCCGTCGCGCCATCGATGGTGTACGCGTAAACCTCGTTGAAAAGGAAGTCCACGGCGTAGGCGAATTTGCCGGAGGGATCGACCGCCAACGCGATGGCCTCCGCCCCCGCGTCGAGGGGAGAGTCGAGGGTCTCTGCCAGGGCCCCCGTAGCGGCATCGATAAAGTATAGGGAGATATTGTGGGAGCCAATGTTGGTCACATAAGCGAATTTTCCCAGGGGGTCGACGGTGACTGAGGTGGGATACTCCCCAGCCGGGAATGGCGAGCCGGGGATTTCCGCCAATCCCCCCGTGACGGCGTCCACGGCATAGGCCGAGACGCTGTTGGCGTTGCCGTTGGTCACGTAGGCGAACTTGCCGGAGGGATCGATGGCCACGCAATTGGGGTACTCGGCCGCGGCGAAGGGGGAGCCGGCGATCTCCGTCAGCAACCCCGTTGCCCGGTCGATGGCATATACGGAGATGCAACCGGAAACATCTTCCGTCACGTAAGCGAATTTGCCTCCCGGGTCGATCGTTATCCGGCTGGGATACGTCCCTGTCGCCACCGGCGAGCCAGCGACCTCGGTCAGTGCGCCCGTGGCGGCGTTGACTCTGTAAACGGAGATATCGATGGTGTTTACGTTAGCCACGTAAGCGTACTTGGCCTGGGGGTCGATGGCGATCGAGACGGGCGTCAGGCCCGTGCCGAAAGGCGATCCCGGCACCGGGGTCAGAGCGCCCGTGCCCGTGTTGATGACATAGCCGGAAACGGTGGCCGAACCGCTGTTGACGACGTAGACGTAATGCTTGTAAACCGGCGTGTTGTCGTCGTCGACCTCTCCGCTGCTGCATGCCGCAAAGAGGACGGCGAAGAGGCCGATGACGGCCGCTTTGAGCAGGTTGTCTTGCATACGGGATCTCCTTTATTGGGAAAAGCCTAGGCCGGCGCTCATTGGACGACGAGCCTCACGGTCAGTAAGACGGTCATGGTCCCCGATTTCCCTTCCACCGTGATGTTATGGGTCCCCGCCGGGGTCCCGGTGCCAGGTGGTTTCTCCACGCCGCAACTGACGGCAAGGATCAACAGGCAGGCCGCCGCACTCGCCCAAAGCCGGCGGCGGGTGGGCCGCACGAGCGCGGGCTTGCGGATACGAAGCAAGAGGAAGATGGCCGGGAGAAGCAACAACATCCCTGGAGGGAGAGAGCCAAAGGGGGACGGCGCCGATAGCGATGCGGCAGCGGCTCCGGAATCAGCAGTCGTAGTGAGGGTCAGCACCGTCGACGTGCCGGCGGCACCAGGGATCGCGCCCACCGGGTAAAAGGATTTCGTACAGCCACGGGGCAAGTTCCCGCACGAAAACTCTACGCGGGCATCGAACGAGCCGAGCCGAGGCGTCACCTGGATGGTATAGGTCGCCGCTTGACCCGCAGCAACAGTCGCGGACTGGGGAGAGGCGCTCAGGATGAAGCTTGTGACGGGAATGGTCAGGGCGCTCGAGGTGCCTCCAGCTGGCGCGGGATTGAAGATTGTCACGGCGCCCTCGCCGCCCTGCGCGAGGCCGCTCTCGGGCACAATGGCCCACCCCTCATCGATGCTGAGGCCCGTCATGATATCCTGTCCGTTCCAGCGAACCACGGAATTCTCGACGAAGTTCGAACCTTTCAGAAATATAGCGGTCTCCGGGCCGCCGCCGGTGAGGTAAGCCGGCTCTACGGAGTCCAGCACCGGGACGGGATTGTTAACGCTGAAGTCCACGGCGTTGGAGGTCTCCCCTTCCGGATTCCGGACTGTGACGGGGACGATCTGGCCGTGTCCGAGGTCGCTCTGCGAGATCTCCGCGCGCAGTTCCGTTTCGCTGATGAACGTCGTCGGACGCCTTTCCCCGCTCCAATTCACGATGGCCCGCTCGCCGAAATTGGACCCACTCACGACCATCGTGAATCCCTGCTCTCGCGGGGCGGCCGCGGAGGGCGTGATGGAATTGATCTCGGGGATCGAGAAGTAAGGGACCGCCGGGACCTTGGCCACGAAGGCTTCGTTATTTAAGCTGTTAGATGTCAGGTCCGGCCCCACCGTCACGGGGAAGAAATCAGCTTCTGAAGAATCCGTGGTTCCCGCGATATAGGCATACCCTGAGGCGTCTACGGCGATGCCATACCCATAGTCGTTGTCCCCTCCGCCAATATAGCCGCAGTAGGCCAGCCCGGCACCGGAGGAGTCCACCTTGGCCACGAAGGCGTCGATCATGCTGTTGCGGTTCCTGTCCGGACCGTCGACCGTGGGAAAAGTCAACTCGTCCGACCAAGTTTCCCCCGTAATGTAAGCGTTTCCGGCGCTGTCTACGGCAATGGCGTAGGCGCGGTCGTCCTCGGAACCACCGACATAGCCGCAATAGACGAGTGTCGCGCCCGACGCGGCCACCTTGGCCACGAAGGCGTCGTCACGCCCGTTGTACATCAGGTCGGGCCCGACCTTCACGGGGAAGAAACCAGCTTCGGAAGAATCCGTGGTTCCCGCGACATAGGCGTTCCCCGAGCCGTCGACGGCGATCGCAGAGCCGTAATCCTGGGTTAAGCCGCCGATGTAACCGCAGTAGACGAGCGACACGCCCGTCAGGTCCACCTTAGCCACGAAGGCGTCCATATATCCGTTGAAGGTCAGGTCCGGGCCGACGATTTCCGGAAAGAGCGGGGGGATCGGAACACCCTGCTCATCCTCGTGGCGGTAGGTGCTGCCGGTGACATAAGCATACCCCACGCTATCCACCGCTATTCCATAGCCGTAATCGTGGCCCGAGCTGCCGATATAGCCACAGTATTCGAGGGCCGTGCCTGCTGAATTCACCTTGGCCACGAAGGCATCAAGGATATTGTTGAAGGTCACGTCCGGCCCCACCATAACGGGGAAAGTGGATTCGTTGGAGTATGTAATGCCCGTGATATAGGCGTTCCCTGGTCCGTCGACGGCTATTCCGTAGCCCAGGTCCGAGGATGAGCCGCCGACATAGCCGCAGTAGACGAGCCCGGTACCCGAAGCAGCGATCTTGGCGACGAAAGCATCCCCGCCGCCGTTGAAGCTCAAGTCAGGTCCGAGGGCTACGGGGAAGCCGTCATCCGGAGAGGATGCGGATCCTATGATATAGGCGCTCCCTGAATCGTCCACGGCTATGCCGCGGCAAGTGGCGCCGGCGATATAGCCGCAGTAAACGAGCGCGGTTCCGTCCGGGCTCACTTTGGCTACAAACCCGGCGCCGTTGGCGTCGTCGTATGTCAGGTCGGGTCCCACGGTCACGGGAAAGGTCGATTCATCGGAAGACGTCGCGCCCACGATATAGGCGCTTCCCGCCGCGTCCAGCGCGATCGCGCGGCCTTCTTCGTCGCCCGCGCCCCCGATGAAACCGCAGTAAATGAACGCGGATGGGTCGAGAATGAGAGTCCGGCTCCGGTCATAATCTCCGATGTCGAATCCGTAGGCCTCTGAAACGAGGTCAAAAGCCACGGGGACATCCACCCGCTCGCCGTCGACCTCCTGGTAGGCAACCGGTGTGTCGTCCTCGAAACCGCCGGCCGGCGTAAGGACCTCGAGGCGGCCTTCCACCGTTAATGCCACCCTCTCCGCGCCCCGATAAGCCAGCTTGATCCGGGACGGGTCCGCCCCCGGATGGACGACGAACTCGTATTTCATCCGGTTGATCGTCCCGGAGTAGACAAGGTCGATCCCCGGCCACAGATCCCGGTAAGCGATCTTCGAGCAGGCGGCAATCCCTGTCTTCCATTCTTCGGGTTTGCCCTTGAAATACGATACGGCAGCCCCGGACTTCTCCAGGCCGACCGGTTTCACGTTCTTATCCGAATCCACAAAATCGAGCTTGACCACCCAGCGCGACTCGGTTCGAGGCTCGCTTGCTTGCAGGGCGCCGGAGTTTTCCTTGCCATTTTCGGCCGCCCATCGGACAAGGACAAACGTCAGCCCCTCCGCCGTGAAGTAGATCGTCTTGTCCCGGCCCTGGACGTAATAGGCCACCCTCCCGTCCATCTGCCCGCGGTTGGGGATAAACTGCAGCGGGATCTTCCCGAAATCGGCGTCGAGCCGAGGTGAAGAAGGGGTAACGATCCCGGGAGGTCGAGAATTGCCGTCTTGTCCATGCGGCACCACGCTAGACGCCGGAAGCAAAAACAGAATGGTTAAGATCCCCCAAAAGAGGCGAAAAGCAGCCGTACGGATCATCATGCCAAATGCTTCCCCCTTGTCATGATTCAATTGTTCCCTTTGTGGAGAAGACGATACTACCACTCGGCGAAATTTGTCAATCGCAGGAAACGGTCTGTCAAGGCAGCGTGAATCTTTCCGCTTTTGTCATCCCCTAGGGTCTCCGGGCTGCGCCGTGCGGGCCGCCGCGGAGGACGGCCGGCTCGACGTTCGGCGGCGGGAAAACAGTTCGCGGCCCGGCTCAAGGAAGTGAAAAGGAACAAGCCCCGATATCAGTGATCGTCATGCCTCGGGTCTTATTGCAGCTTGGCTGACGGATCTACTTGTTATTTAAAAATCGGCATTTTTCAGCATGCTGAAGCCAAACGCATTCCTGGATCTCGCCAAAGGTTGGGGTTGGGCATTGCGGCTCGGGACAAGACCGGGATGTAAGGGAGTTTCGCTCATTGACAGGGCATTTTTATTGGTATAAGAAAAGCCTGGAGGTGGAGATGAAAAAGTCAGCGTCACTGGCACTTTGCCTTCTTGTCCTTTCGTCAGCATCCGCCCAGACTTTCTTTCCGGGGTCCTTCGATGAGGCCCTCGCCAAAGCCAAGACTGAAGGAAAGAAGGTCTTGATCGACTTTTTCTCGGGTGGCTGAAGGGGCTGCGAACTGCTGGTTCAGCAGTTTTATTCAAATTCAAAGTATCAGGAATTTTTGAAACGGAACTTCGTCGTCTTCCGCGCCGATGAAGGGAAAGCCGACGGAAAGGAGCTTTTCAAGAAATATGATATTGCCGCCACTCCGACGGAGATGATCGTCGAAGCCGACGGGAGCAAGATCGACTGGCACGTCGGATACGAAGCTCCCCCCGACGCTTTTCTGGCAAAACTCGAAAAATCCGCCCAGGGGATCGATACCTACAAATCTTTGTCCGAACGCTATGCGGAGAATGCATCGGATGCCGCCACGGTGTTCAAGCTGGCCTTGAAGCTGGACGGTGACGAGGCCATGAAAAAATGGAAGGAGGGGATTGCTCTAGATCCGGACGGGAAGTCCGGGAAGTTCGTAGTCCCCTTCAGTAAGGCCAGAGCCACCTATTCGGAATACGGCGAGTTTGTCATCGCCCAGTCTGCTCTTCGGACGAACCAAAAACTCATGAGAGCGTTTCTCGATAAGCATCCCACGAGCGACCTACGCGGACAGGCTTACCGGATGCTCGCCGGGATTGTGTCCACCTCCCCTGAAACGGAAGCTATGGCTTTTTTCGAGGAATACCAACGGGCATACCCCGAGGATCCCGCGGTTCTCTCCCTCTACTTGCGATACATCGTCCGCAGCGGAAAGAATACCGAAAAGGGTATCGAGCTTGCTGAAAAAATTGATTTTCTGACACGATACAAGTCCGCTTTCTATACTGAGAACCAGGCCATGGCCGATTTCTATTTGAATCATGGAGACAAGCTCATGGCCGAAGAGGTCTATGGCCTCGGTGCATTGACGAATCGGTCGCGAATCTTCGCTAATGATCTCGTCCGATATGCCGATTTCTGGGCCAGCCGCAACGCCAATCGCGAAGGCTCTCTGGAAGCGATCGGAACGGCGCTTAAAATTGGACTCGATGCGTATTCCGTTCTCTCCGGCGCGGCGGCCGTGTACTTAAAAATGGGTCTCGAGGACAAAGCCCTGTCCTTAATAGGACCTGAATATGCCAAAAAGAATTGGGACGATCCCAACAATCTTTGGGGTTATGCGAATTTCTGGGCGACGCAGGAGCGGAATCTCGATGATTCCCTGGTTGCGGCGAAAAGGATCGTAGAGCTCAAGCCGGACGAATATTCTAGTTGGGACGTCCTAAGCCAGGTGTTGTACAAGCAGAAGAATTTCAACGGGGCGATAGAGGCAGGGGAGAAAGCCGTTTCGCTTGCCGACGAGTCGACGAAAATTTACCTCAAGAGAAAGCTTGGCCTGATAAGGGCCGCTGCCGAAAAAAACAAGAAATAGGTCTGTCGCTTCCTAAAAAGATCTTAGGAACCGGGGGGAGCAGATCACTTGGCCGTCATCCGCGTAGCACATAAGGCATCATAAGCTCCTTCCAGGAGCTCGCCAAGGGGCTGGGGTCGGGCGTCGCGGCGATGGGCGTTCCCCTCCTTCGGCCGGTTGACTATTCCCGCCGATAAACGTTATCCTTAGCCCACGCTCAAAGAAGGGGAATCGGCTATGAAATGCCCGAAATGCCAGACTGATAATCCTCCGGAGTCCACATACTGCGGCAAGTGCGCGACGCGGCTTGATCCACCCCGGCCCGCCGTCACCGAAACCATGGGCACGACACGCGAAGAACTGACGACCGGCTCCACGTTCGCCGGCCGCTACCAGGTCATCGAGGAGCTCGGCCAGGGCGGCATGGGCAAGGTCTACAAGGTCCACGACACCAAGATCGGCGAGAAGATCGCCCTGAAGCTCATCCGGCCCG
>JBFYOD010000183.1:0-6426 GCA_041303965.1 Candidatus Aminicenantota bacterium | reverse complement strand
CCTCCTCGTACTCCTGGGTGTCTGGACCTACCAGGATGCGGTCAAGGAGTTCCTGATGACGGGAAAAGACCCGGCCCACCGGCCCTACCTCTGGGGCGCCCGGGTCATGATCGTCGCCCTGTTCCTGGTCATGCTACTCCTCATCCGCAAGGCTTGGAACAAGAAGAGAAGCATGGGCCCGGAGCCGAGGACGGATTAGTCCGGAGGCTCACGGCTTGGTCCGTGCCCCTCGTCAAGGCAATTTGAACTTGACGTGTCAGGGAATCTCGGAGCGATTCATATTGATAGGATTGTTATGACCATCGCTAGACATCGAATAACGGCCAAGCCCCAACGTAAGGGCAACGTCCCTCCCCGGCTCTTCATCTCGTTCTTCCTATGGGGAGGGATTTTTGCGCTGATCGTTCTTGCTGTACTCATTGCGGTGCGTTGGGATCCCGGTTTGGCTGTTTTCCTATTTTGGCTGACCGCGATCTGGATCGCTCTCGTTCGCTATGTGGAATCCAGCTGCTCGGCGGGAGGATTCCTGCAACCGAGCCGGCCGGCGCTTCGGAAATGGCGGCGCTTTTGTGGTATCCTGGCAATAGCCGCAATATTCCTTTACGCTCTGGCGATGATCGCGGCTTCTCTAAACAGATCATGACGCGCCCAACGATAATTTTCAGCGACCTCGACGGGACTCTTCTCGACCACAAAACCTATTCTTTCGAGCCGGCCCGGACAGCTCTCGAAGCCCTGCTCGAGGCCGGCATCCCTCTGGTCTTCTGCACAAGCAAGACCCGGCTCGAAACCGAACGCTGGCGCCGGGCTCTGGCCAACATCCACCCTTTCATCGTCGAGAACGGCGGGGCCGTCTTCGTCCCGGAGGGCTACTTTGGACCCGAAGCCGGATTCGACAAACGGGACGGCGGATACGGCGTCTTGGAGGTCGGCAGGCCTTATCCCGAGCTCAGGCAGGCGCTCGAGAGGATCCGCGCCTCGACCGGCCTCCCTCTCCGCGGCTTCGGCGACATGACGGTCGAGGAGATCGCGGAGCGCTGTGGCTTCACGCGCCAGGACGCCGCGCTAGCAGCGATGCGGGAATATGACGAGCCTTTCATCGGGATCGAGGAGGGAATGCTGCCCCGGGTCGTCCAAGAAGCCGGGGCCCTCGGCTGTCAGGTCGTCAGCGGCGGACGCTTTCATCACCTCGTCGGCGGGAGCGATAAAGGCCGGGCTGTCCGGGCCCTCCGGTCGCTTTATGAAGTGAGTTGGGGACCCATCCGGACTGTCGGGCTGGGAGACAGTGCCAACGACGAGCCGATGCTCCGGGCGGTAGACATCCCGATCCTTGTTCGCAGGCCCGACGGCAGCTACCTCGAGGCCGCCCATCTGCCTGAGCTCATCATCGCTCCCTACGCTGGTCCCGAGGGCTGGCGCGATACCATCCTCGGAATTCTCGGCGGCATGACCTGACCTCGCCGGCGACGCGTCGCCGGAGACCGGATATGGAAAGGAGGACATCATGGCCGACTTCTATCAGACAGGACTCCTGGCCACCTTCCATCGGCTCGGCGCCCTCAACCAGGAACGCTTGGAGAGCGACTTAACCGAGTTCAACAGGCACCGACCGCTCGCCCTCGTCCTGCCAACGACGCCCAAGGAGCTCGACTCCCCGGCCTTGCGCGGCATCCTGGACGTCCTCAAGGATCTCACTTACCTGAACGAGATCGTCGTCACGCTCGGCCGGACCGACGACCCGGCCCATTTCCGGCAGGTCCGCAAGCTCCTCGAGCCCCTGCCGCAGCCTCACAGGATCGTCTGGGCCTCGGGACCGCAGTTTCTCGAACTCTATAAGCTCCTCGAGGCGAACGATCTCTCGGCCGGGGAGGACGGCAAGGGACGATCGGCCTGGACGGCCTACGGCTATATCCTGGCCCGCGAGGAAAGCAAGGTCATCGCCCTTCATGACTGCGACATCGTCAATTATTCCCGGGAGATGCTGGCCCGGCTATTCTATCCGGTGGCTTCACCCCACATCGATTATGCCTACTGCAAGGGCTATTACGCCCGGGTGACCGACCGGATGCACGGTCGGGTGACGCGGCTGTTCGTGACGCCGCTCATCCGAAGCCTCATCAAGCTCTTCGGCTATCTGCCGTTCCTTGTCTACCTCGACAGCTTCCGCTATGCGCTCGCCGGCGAGTTCTCGATGATATCCGACCTCGCCCGGATCAACCGTATCCCCGGCGATTGGGGACTCGAAGTTGAAACGCTGGCCGAGGTCTATCGAAACTACTCGCTGCGCCGGATCTGTCAGGCCGAGATCTGCGACACTTACGAGCACAAGCACCAGCCCCTGTCGGCCGAAGACCCACGGACGGGCCTGATGAAGATGGCCGTCGATATCGCCAAATCGATCTTCCGGAACCTGGCCGTGGAGAGCATCATCCTCAGCGAGAGCGCCCTGCGTACTCTCGTCGTCAACTATCAGCGGACGGCCAAGGACACCGTCAACCGATACAGCGACGACGCCGCTTACAATGGGCTGGCGTTCGATTACCACTTGGAAACGACCATCGTCGAAGCCTTCACCCGGGCGGTCCAGATCGCGGGGAAGGAAACGATGGAAGACCCACTCTACTCTCCGCTGATCCCCAGCTGGAACCGGGTGACTTCGGCCATACCTGGCTTCCTAGACAAGCTCCGGATGGCCGTCGACGCGGACAACGCAGGAATCAGCTGAGGGCCATTTAGAGGTGTTTGAGGTCGTCGCGTTCGTCGTCGCCGCTCTTCTTGAATCGCTTATCCAGGAACGTTCTGGCCAGGTCCCTGCCCCCTAGACCGAAGGCCAGGGCCAGCGCCAGGACCGCCCCGCCGAACACTATCGCGAATGCGGCAATAACCGTGCTCCGCCCGATGCCTAGCTGTTCGAAGGCCATGACAAAGGCGAACAGCAAGATGATGCCCTTGACCCCCTTGCTAAGCGGGCCGGCGGCCTTAAAGCCGGCGTTCACAGAGGCGATCAGGGCAGCCCGGCCGAGAAAATTGCCAAGGAACCAGCCGATAGCCAGGACGATGAGAGCGACGAATATATTGGGCAGATAGAGGAGGAAACGCTCGAGGAGTTGGTCGATCACCGGCACCCGCATCACGCTCAGGGCAAGCACGAAAAAGATGAACGCGACGAGCCAGAAGAACATCCTCCCGACGAGCTTGGCCGGAGTGTCCTTGACGGCCATTTTCTGCAGCGCTTCGGTGACCCCTGAGCGGGCGAAGGCCGCGTCCAGCTTGAGGAGTTTGATGATCCTGACAATTAGCAGCTTGACGAGCCAGGCAAGAACGAGGCCGATGGCGAAGACGGCAATCCCGGTGAGGAGGCTTGGCAGGAAGGCCACGAACTTCTGGAAAACCTCCCGCAGCGGCTGGATGAGGATCTTGTCGATGAAACTTTTCATGGCGATCTCCTTGGGGAAGCGGACTCAGGCCTTCCCGTTCCACCTCTCGATCAAATAGCCTTTTTCTCCCTCGAAGGATAGACAGAGTTCTTCGAGCCGCTTTTCGACCTCCTCGGCGGTGCTGTCCCAGGTCTCGATGACGAAGGAGGCGACCTTGCCGAGATAGAGAGGCGTGAGCGACTTGATGATGTGCTCCCGGCTTGCAAGCTTCTGGTGACAAGCAAGGGCGAAGTGAAGGACGGTCCTCACCCATACGGCATCCGGGTAGGCAAAGGCCCGGCGGTCCGGCCGGGCAGCCAGGTCGTGCAGAAAGGCCAGGACGTCCTCCGGCAGAAACGATCGATAGAAGGGAGAGAGCTCTTTGACGCCCATCTGGGACTTCTCGATCATTTTCTCCAGGTTAACCTGGATGGGCTCGAGGCCGACGGAGTAGACGAACCCGAAGGTGGCAACGGACTCCGAGCCCCTGATCGCCTGCCAGGTTCCCGCATATTCCTCCATGAGGTCGAAGACCGAGCCGACGACCTGATGCAGCATGGCGCTGAGGTCGGCTCCGGGGTCCTTGGCATCGTGGATCTTCGCGCCAAGGAAGGCCTGGCAGATCTTGAATCCGTTGGCGATGGCCGTTGTCGTCATCCAGATGTCGATGCCGAATCTGGCGACATCGCTTTCCCAGACGTTCTTGTCGAGATAAAACGAGGCCAGCCGGCCCGAAAAACCAAAATCCCCGCCGATCGGCTGGCGGATCCGCTTGCCGTAGAGGGCCCTGGTCAGCGGGTAGACAATCGTGTTGGTGATGGTCCCGTCGTACTTGTGCCTCATATAATACGGCGAAACATAATCGTAATCCTCCTCGAGGACGGGCTTGATCAGGAGCTCGACCCACTCCGGGGTGATGCTCCGCAGATCGGCATCTACGACGGCGCAGGCCTTGGCCTCGAGCTCCCGGGCGATCTCGAAGACCGTCCGAAAAGCGCTTCCTTTGCCGGGGATGCCGTGGTAGGGAGTGATGAGCTTATGGAAGCCCCGTTTGCGGTGATCGAGCAGAATGGAGTCGAAATCGGCGACGGCTCCTCGGACGACCTCCGTCGTGCCGTCGGACGACCCGCCATCGGAGTTCACGAGGACAGACCGGCGTCCGGGGAAATATTTGGTCAGCCCCGCCTCGACGGCCCGGACGACGTGGCCGATCGTTCTCGCATTATTGTAGCTTGGGATGCCGACAAGGATATCGACATTCTTGAGGCCGGCGATCTCTGCCCGGCCGATTCCGGCCGGGTCTGTTTTTTTGCCCAACATTATCCTCGGAGGGAACTCCGCGTGCCCATTATATGGGAGGCGGCCCGCCCTGGCAACGAAAATCGCCGGCCTCGGGTCATCCAGACCGTCGGGCTTCCTCTGGTATTGGTATTTTTGGCGCCGTCATCGCAGAACGCAGAGCAGGATCATCTCATTGAGTTCTTGACACAAAGCCGGCACGCTATCGAATGACGGGGACCTTGTAGGGACGGCGCGGGCGTTTGGCCAAGAGCAGGTTGTCCACCTGCGTCACCCAGCGATAGCCGAAATGAAAAGGCAGGGGCCTGACGCTCCCCTCCGGGTCTTCGTAGGCCGCACGCAGGTCCAACTGCTCGACGTTGGTGAAATCCTTGACCGGTGTCGCGTACCGTCCGAAGAGCGTGACTTCCCAACCGCCACGCTTGAAAAAGCGGTAAGGGATGCCCGTGTCGTCCTCGAGGACGAACAGGCTCCGGTCGAGGACGAGCTGGCGGACCGTCGAGAAATTGCTCCAGTGGAGAAGGTAGGAGCCGGCCTTGATGAACGTGGTCATGTTACCCAGGCCGTCAAAGAACCGGAAGAGGGGCGAATCCGGCTGGAAAGCGGTGTTCACGACATCGCACGAGAAATAATAAACGCTTCGGAGAACGGCTTCGCCGGGCTTCAGGTAATCGATCCTGACCCCGTAAGGCCGGTGGGGACGATTGGCCAGTCGCGCATAGGGGGTTTCTATCCAGCCGCCTTTCTCGTCCGGGGCGAAGCGCTTGACGTCGACGACCGAGTACCCCCCCCGCTTCAGGAAGAAGCCGATGACCGGCAGGGCCCCTTCCACCTTGCCGCGGGTATAGACGTCCATCATGTCCATCGTGATGAAATAGCCGCGCTTGAGGAAACCCGAGACGAGCGTTCCCAGGTCGGCGAAGAATTCCCCGCGCCACTCCTCTGAGGCCCTCTCGAAATCCGGCAGGTTGCCGATGGGCTCGAGGCCCATCAGGACGATCGTCGTCGCCCCGCGGAAGAGGGCGAACGCCGTGGCGAGATCCGGCCCGCCGAAGGGGTAGAATAAAGTCGACGTCTTTTCCCGGACTTCCGCGAGGTCGCTTCCGGCCCAAACATCCATGGGCGCGAGGACGGCGGAGTCGAATTCCGCCCAGTCCTTGCCCGAAAGGGACGCGAAGCCCTTCCAGCCAGGTTCTTCCCGCCAGGCGAGATACGGAGGGGCCTCCGCGGGCAGGCCGGCGGTGAAGGCGAAGTGGTCGTCGAGCGCCCGGTCGACGGTCGGCGGCGCGGGGACGGAGAGAGCGGCCGCCGCGCCGGGACCTTCCGAGAGCGTCTCACGGCCCGCGTCCCGCCGGCAGACGGTACTGGAAAGAAGGGCCGCGATGATGAGGAGGACCGCTCCCCCGACCGACGCCAGTCCTTCTCGTCGCTCACGCATGGGAATATTAGGCTATTATCCGCGTTTCGCCATAAAAGTAAAACTTTTCCCGCGGCCGGAGATGTGATATTTTCCAGTTCCTGGAGGAAACCAACATGTCACCGACCCGCCGTTCGTTCATCAAGACCGGGAGTATTTCTCTGGCCGCTCTGGGCCTCCGTTCAGCTGCCCTGGCCGCGCCAACCGCCTGGGCGCCCCAGGAACTCAAGAACTTGGCCACCGGCGTCGAGCCGCTCACGCCGGAGGACTTCGCCTTGCGCCGGGAGAAGGCCC
>JBFYOD010000182.1:0-4451 GCA_041303965.1 Candidatus Aminicenantota bacterium | reverse complement strand
CGTTAATGAACCCGAATAAGTTGGGGACGTTGCGGTTTTTAGCGTGCTTCGCATTGATGTTGAGCTGCGGGAACAAGCACACCGCCGCGGGCGGCGGCGAAGCCACCGCCTCCGCCTCCGCGCCCGGGGCAGAACCCGTGTTCGGCTACCCGGTCGCCGGCGAGCCCTGGTATTTCGTCAAGTGCGGTTTCGTCAACCTCTCCGTCCCGGCCGGGCTCGAGGGCTCGACCTGGGGCGTCGGCAGCGTCGCGATCGACGGGGCGCGGGCGAGGGATTTCATCGTCTACCAGAGCGGCCGCGAAGTCGACAAGAACGGGCTCAAGGACGAGGCGGGACGTCTCGCGTTCGATATCAAGGTCCGGTTCAATTGGCGGCCGAACACCAAGTCCGAGATGCGCCTCGAGCTCGTCGAAGCGAAAACCGGCAAGAAAGAATCTATCGTGGCGGCTCTCCAGTCGCCCGCCGGCAAGGGATATTGGGACCCGGCCTGGAAGAATTACCTCTCGCTCGTCCTCTCCGAGGAGCACGGTTTCGAGCGGACCGGCTACCCCGTCCACGCCACGGTCGGCGTCCTGGCCAACTACATGCGCTCGCCGGACGAGATCCGGGTCGTGAGGGCCGAGCGCAAGGGCGCCGCTATCGTTTACAAAGAGATCCCCAGCCAGGTCTACGACGTGGCCACCTGGAACGACCCGAAGATCCTGGCCATCGAGGAAAAGGACGCGAAAACGGGCGAGCGGGTCCTCCGCTACCACCCGACGACCTCGTTCAGCGTCGCCTTCCTCGCCGACCTCAAAGCGGGCGAGAAGGCCACCTACCTCGTTTTCTACAATAACCCGACGGCCCGGAAACCGGTCTACAAGACCGACCTCAGCGTGAAGAATGGCAAGGACCTCGGCCGGACGATCGAGAACGCCTTTTACACGATCGTCCTTCAGGAGAAGAGCGGCGTCATCTACGAGATCGTCGAGAAGACGACCAAGATCCAGCTCGAGCACAAGCTCGAGACCAACGGAGCTATCCACTGGAACCCCGACGTCTACGCGCCGCCGCACGCCTGGTACCACAGCTCCGACTGGTCGAACCCGGCGGCGACCGAGGTCTCGGGGCCGGTCTTCTACTCGCTCAACCTCAAAGGCAGTCTGCCCTTCCCCAAGGGCATCGACATCGGGCTGCGCTATCATTTCTACGCCGGCTCGCCGGTGGTCATGGTCGAGTCGGTGACGGACATCCGGGACGACCTCTTCGTCATGGCCCTGCGGAACGCCGAAGTCGTCTTCAACGCGGCGGTCTTCACCAAGGCGGCCTTCAAGAGGGACGGAAAGACGGAGATCCTCGACTTCGCCGCCTCGAAAATGCATCCGGCCCACGCCGCCGTGCTCCGGCCCGACACGCCCTGGGTCAGCCTATTCGACGAGGCCAAGGGGATCGGGTTCGCGGCGCTCTACCTCGACCTGGCGACGCCCAACCTCAACGGCGGCCAGGCCTCGCTCCAGCAGCCGTACATCTACATCCAGCACGGCCTTTGGTTTTACGTTTCGCGGGGATTCGTCTATTCTTTCGGCTCGAACAACCAGACGAGGATGCTGCCGGTCAAGGCGGGAAGCGTCTATTACGACCGGAACGCCTGGATCGCCTTCCCCTATCCGCGGAAGGAGGCCCTCGGGGATTATCTCGACAGGCAGTTCAACGGGCTCAAGTACCCGTTGGCCGTGAGTGAGGACATCGAGACCTTCGCCGAAAGCCCGGAGGGCTGGGTCGTGCCCATCCTGACGGAGCCGTTCGAAGAGGGCGTCAAGGACGCCAAGGGCGGCAAGGAGCGGCGGAAATAAAGATGGGGTCAAACCTACCTTTTACCCGTTTTTAGGGTAAAAGGTAGTTTTGACCCCATCTGATTGACAAAACGGGCCAAAACGTCTCTAATTGAGGACGAGGTCCAAGATGCGTGAACGGAAGCGTAATCAACAGATAACCATGATGTTCTCGGCGGTTCTCGCCGTTGCTCTCATGCTCGCTCCGACCCTCGAGGCCCAGGAGAACGAGCAGGTCGTCGAGGTCAAGAGTCTTCTGGCCAGGGACGCCGTCCGCCCCGGCGAAACCTTCAAGGCCGCGGTCATCCTCAAGGTCCAGGCCGGCTATCACATCAACGACAACGCCCCCCTCGACGAGTTCATGTTCCCGACATCTGTCAGCATCGAGGACTGCCCGGAATTCGAAGTCGTCGAGATCTACTACCCGGCCGGCCGCCGCGCCCGTTACTCCTACTCGGAGACCGAGCTCGTCGTCTATGACGGGGAGGCCGTGCTGGGCGTCCTTCTCAAAGCCAAGGACGGCCTCGCCCCCGGGGCCAAGACCGTCAAGGCCACCCTGAGCTACCAGGCCTGCGACAACGCTTCCTGTCTCCCGCCGAAGGAGCTCTCTTTCGAAATGGTGGTCCCGGTCGCCAAAACGGGCGGGGCCGACATCCATCCCGAGATCTTCGACAAGCTCCGCTTCAAGTCTCTCCAGAAGTGAGCGGCCGCACCCAGCCATAGCCGAAATGAAAGACACGACGCCGAACGCGCCTTTCCGGAAGATCCCCTCCCTCGATTCCCTTCTCCGCGAGGACCCGGTCCGAGCGCTCATCGAAGAGTTCGGCCGCGACATCGTCGTGGCTGAAGGGCGAGCGGCACTCGACGAGGCCCGGGCCCGGATCGCTTTGGCCGAAGCCGGCGGCGTAACGATCGCCGATGTCCCAACCGAAGGCTTGGCTGGCCGGCTCCGCTCCCGCCTCGAAAAGAAATTCGCCCCGTCCCTCTCCCCAGCCGTCAACGCCACGGGCATCATCATGCACTCGGGCCTCGGCCGGGCCGTCCTGTCCGAAGCCGCGCGCGAAGCCCTCGACGCCGTCGCCGTCGGCTATTCGACCCTAGCCCTCGACCCCGAGAGCGGTAAGCGCATCTCCCGCGACCGCCATGTCGAGGGCCTCCTCCGGGAGCTCACCGGCGCCGAAGCGGCGACCGTGGCCAACAACAACGCCGCCGCGACCGTCCTCATCCTGAACACGCTCGCCCGCGGCAAGGAGGTCGTCGTCTCCCGCGGCCAGCTCGTCGAGATCGGCGGCTCGTTCCGCATGCCGGACGTCATGACCACGAGCGGCGCCGTCCTCCGTGAGGTCGGGACGACCAACAAGACCCACCTCCGCGACTACCACGAAGCCGTCACGGAGTCGACCGGGGCGATCCTCCGCGTCCACCACAGCAACTACCGCATCATCGGTTTCGCCGAGGAGCCGGGGATCGACGAGCTCGTGGCCCTCGGCCGCGGCCGCGGCGTGCCCGTCGTCGACGACCTCGGCAGCGGCGCCCTGGTCGACCTCGCGCCGTACGGCCTCGCCTCCGAGCCCCTGGTCCAGGCCAGCGTCCGGGCCGGAGCCGACGTCGTCTGCTTCAGCGGCGACAAGCTTATCGGCGGCCCGCAGTGCGGCATCATCGTCGGCAAGTCGGCCTGGATCCAGAAGATCAAGAAGAACCCTCTGGCCCGGGCCTTCCGCTGCGGCAAGCTGTCCCTCGCCGGCCTCGAAGCGACGCTCAGGCTCTTCCTCGCGCCCGAGAAACTCGCCGCCCGCCACCCCATCTACCGGATGCTGGCCCTGACGCCGGACGAGCTCGGCCGCCGGGCCAAGAAGCTGGCCGTCTCCCTGCGGAAAACCCTCTCCGCCGATGTCGTGATCTCGATCGAAGACGGCGAATCCCAGGTCGGAAGCGGCGCGGTGCCCGTCGAGACGCTGCCTTCGAAGGTTCTCGCCGTCCAGGCCCCCGGCGTCTCGGCCGAGGACTTGGCCCGCCGCCTCCGCTCCTTCACCCCTCCTATATTCGCCCGCATCCACAAAGACGCGGTCATCTTCGATTTCCGGACGATCCAGCCGGCCGAAGACGCGGCCGTCGAACGCGCCCTCGGCGCGCTCCTGAAATAAATGATCGACTACGAAAAGCGCAAACGCATCATGGGCCGGTCGATCAAGCTCGGCCACTGCATCTGCAACCCCAAGGAGCCCTGCCCCTGCGACCTCTTCAAGCAGAAGAACGTCTGCCTTTGCGCCGGCGAACGCGAAGAGGACGCCCCCGAGGACGTGGCCCTAACGACGCTCGTCGAGAACGCCGGCTGCGCCTCGAAGATCGGCCAGGAGGACCTCAAGCGGGCCCTCTCCGGCCTCCCCCGCATCTTCGACCCGCGCGTCCTCGTCTCGTCCGACACCTGTGACGACGCCGGCGTCTACAAGCTCTCGCCGACGATGGCCCTCGTCCAATCGGTCGACGTCTTCACGCCCGTCGTCGACGACGCCTACGCCTTCGGCGAGATCGCCGCCGCCAATTCCGTGAGCGACATCTACGCCATGGGCGGTAAACCCCTGACGGCCCTCTCCATCATCGCCTTCCCTATCGAAAAGCTCAGCCCCCGGATCATGAACA
>JBFYOD010000181.1:0-2524 GCA_041303965.1 Candidatus Aminicenantota bacterium | reverse complement strand
GCCGATGATGAAATCGGGGACGAACTGCCGGACGACGACGTGACTGACGTCCGGGTCGTCGATCGGGATGCGCTCGCCGACCTTCAACGAAACGACCTTGGAGAAAGCGGCGTCGGCACGTTTCCTGACCTCGAGTTCGATCCTCGAGCTATTCCAGTCCCAGCCGTAGCTCGTCTGGAAGAAGGAGAAGCCGCGGAAGGTCAGAGGATGGTTGACCTCGACGACCCGGGTGAGAACGGGAGCCCCGTTCTCGACGACGGTGACCGTGCTCTTCCAATCCTTGACGCCGCCCTGGGGATAGTATTCGGTCTCGAACTTGTCCAGGCGCACCTGGAAGGCGGCATGCGGGACGTCACCCGTCTGGCCTTCGAGAAGGGCCACGTCGGCCCGGCGGACGCCGATGCCGCTCGTGAAACCTCCGATCAGGATGATCAGCAGGCCGAGATGGACGACATCGGACCCGAACCGGCCCAGGCGACGCTTTCTCGCGAGAAGGACGACGCCGCTTGCCGTCACGGATTCCGTCAGGCGGTAACGGCGGGCACGCAGAAGCCCGGCGACCCTGTCCTTGGCCGCGGCGACCGGCAGAGCGAGGCGGAACCGGCTCTTGACCTTCATGGTCATGACGGTCTGGGCATCCGTCGAGGCGACGGGTCCGAACGCCCTTCGCCACTTCGGCCCGAATCTGGAGAGCGTGCAGACGACCGTGTTCAGGCCGAAGAGAAAAAGGAGGGCCATGTACCAGCCGGATTGGTACAGGCGAGTCAGCTGGAGCGAAATGAAGAGCCCGGACGATGCACCGTAGCGCGCGGCGTATTCGGCGGCGCTCCGGCCCTGGGGGATGAGCGTCCCCAGGATCGAGGCGAGGGTTATCAGGATGAACAGGACGATGGCCAGTTTGACCGAAGCGAAAAACTTCCAAGCCGATCTCATGCGCTCTCCATGGTCCGGCGGACGGCGCCGCCGAAACCCTATCGATTATATCGGATTCGATCGTTATTAACAATGCGCGGGCTCGGACCTGCGCGCGCTCAGACCATTCCTTGAACCTTTCCGGCGGACAGACGTAAAATGAATTAGGGAAAAACTTAAAACGCCGTTTTCCCGAGGGGAGGTCGCTATGATCATTCAATTCATGGAACCGCTCAGCCGCGCCTGGAACCGGATGAAGATCGCCCTGTTCAGGCCGTTCGACATCCACAAATGGTTCGTCATCGGCTTCAACGCTTTCCTGGCCGGCCTCTTGGACGCCTCCAACGGCTCGGGAGGAGGGCGCGGCGGGAAAGGCGGGAACTTCGGCGAGTTCATCCACTTCCCCCGGACGGCTTGGGCCTGGCTGATGGACAATCCCGGCTGGGCCATCGCCATCCTCTTCCTCTCCGTCGTCGCCATCGTCATCGGGGTCGTCCTCACCTGGGCCAGCTCGCGGGGCGTGTTCATGTTCCTTGACAGCGTCGTCCACGACCGCGTCGAGATCGCCAGGCCGTGGCGGGAATACCGGAAGGAAGGCAATTCGCTTTTCGTCTGGCGGCTGCTTTTCGGCCTCGTCTGTATCGCCCTGTTCGCGGGGCTCGTCGCCTGGTTCTTCATACAGGGAGCCGCCATCTATGACGCCGGCCACAGCCGAGCGTTTCCCATCGCCCTCGTCGTCGGCCTGGGCCTGCTGGCCCTTGTGCTCGCGCTGATATGCGGCTACATCAGCCTCTTTCTCAAGGACTTTGTCGCCGCCCTGATGTACAAGAACAGGATCTCGGCCGGGGAGGCCTGGAAGATTTTCCTGGGGTTATTCGGGAAACACGCCTTCCACTTTATCGGTTACGGAATCCTCCTCTTCCTGCTGATGCTTGTTTTCGTCTTCGTCGTCATCGTCGCCGGGTTGGTCACTTGCTGTATAGGCTGGCTGATTCTGGTTATCCCCTACATCGGGACGGTCGTGACGCTCCCGTTCTGGTACACTCTCCGGGCCTTCAGTTTGGAGTTCCTGGCCCAGTTCGGACCGGAATACAATGTGTTCCCGGCCGCGCCCGCTCCGGTGACCGCGACCTCGGCCGTGCCCGCCGTCTGACCGGAGCGAGAAGCGCGACTCTCGTCGTCTGTGGATTTAATGGGGCGGCCCCTTTTAAATTCCATCATCCGATCCTCTGTTCGACAAAACTCTGTGCGGAAAGAATAAAATGAGGACGCGTTTGACAAGAGGCGGCTTTATGCTTTTCGGGGTCGCTGTTGCCTTGTTCTCCGGATGTCGAGCGGGCGTCCGGGTCATTCCTCCCTCCGCTCCTCCCGCGATCCCCGCTCCCGCCGCGCCGAGCGCCGCCGTGACGCGGACGGGCTACACCGTGCAGGTGGGCGCCTTCTCCATCCTGGACAATGCTCGACGGCTGGCCCAAGCCCTGAACAACCGGGGCCTGGATGCCTATTATTTTTCACAGGGGTCGGAGCTTTTTAGAGTTCGTTTCGGGGACTTCCCTTCCAGGGACGCCGCGGTCCGCGAGGCCGAGCGACTTCTCGAGCAAGGGCTCGTCAC
>JBFYOD010000180.1:0-35511 GCA_041303965.1 Candidatus Aminicenantota bacterium | reverse complement strand
TGAAGGCTTGACGGGGGAAGCCGTCAATGACAAAGCCCGGGGAGATAGGGCGAGCCCTCTCTCCCCGGGCTTTGTTCGATGTCGCGGGGAACCTACTTCTTGACGGGAGGGGTGGCCGCCTTGCTCTGGTCGTAACGGCGGATGACTTCGTCGGTGATGTCGATCGTCGGGCTAGAGGTGACGACACCGCTCTGTTGAGCGTCGAGGACGAGGTCGAGTCCCCGCTCTTTGGCCAGGGCCTCGATGATCGTGACCATCTCGGCGCGGATCCTCTGGATGAGGTTGACGGAGAACTGCTGGGCGTCGCGCGCGGCGTCCTCTTCGTACCTCTTCCGTTCCGTCGTCTTCTTGTCGATGTCGGCCTGGATGCCCAGGAGGGCTTCGTTGGTCATGGTCAGGCGGCCCGTGCTCAGCTTGTTCTCGAGCAGCCGGACGGCGTCGTCGAGCTTCTGGATGTCCGCCTTGATCTTGTTCTCGCGGTCCTGCATCTGGTTCAGGACTTTCTTGCCTTCCACGCAGGTTTCGAACGCCCGCTGGGAATTGATGATGGCGATCTTGGACGCCTGCTGGGCGTAAGAGACGCCGGCGACGACCAGGATGAAAAGAATGACGAGGGGGGCGATTGTTCTGACCTTGTTCATAGTGGCCTCCTTTGGTCCTATGGCTTATAACTCGTTCCCCGGGGGAACGGATTCAAGATTCTACCATGTTTAGCGGATTTTTTTAAGTATTTCTTCGACCCGCCCCAGGGCCCGCATGAGATAGCCGCTCTCGGGGCCATAGCCGAAGCGGAGGTAACCGTCCATCTCGAAGTGGTCGCCGGGGACAAGAAGGACGCTTATTTCCCTGATCAGCCGCTCGACAAGTTCGGTCGAGTTGACCTTCAGATCGTATCGGGCGAAACAGATGGCCCCGGCCCGGGGCGGCCGGAAGCTGAACAGGTCCTCGTGGCCCTTGAACCAGCCTTCGAGGACGGGGAAGTTGGCGTTGAGGATGCCCCGCGTCCTCTGGAGGACGCGCTCCCGCGTCGCCGGGGCCAGGGTGAGCGTGGCCAGCCGGTCGCTCAGGGCCGACGGGGAGATCGTCGTGTAATCGTGATAGGGCCACGTCTTCTTGACGACCTCTTCAGGGCCGACGATCCAGCCGATCCTCAGGCCCGGCAAGCCGTAGGCCTTGGACAGCCCGTTGACCACGAGCGTCCTCTCCCAGGTCCCCCAGAAGCTCGGCGTCCGGACGCCGGAGAGCTCGGCCCCCTGGTAGACCTCGTCGGCGAGGATCCAGGCCCCGACGCCCGCGGCGAGGTCGACGATCCCCTTCATGGCCTCCGGGTCGAGGACGGACCCGGTCGGATTGTTGGGATTGGTCAGGACGATGAGCTTGGTCTTCGCGGTGACCAGTTTTTTCATCTCGTCGAGGTCGGGCTGCCAGCCCAGGCTTTCGCGCAGATAAAAAGGCTTGACCTTGGCCCCGAACGCGCGGAGGAGCCCGGCCATCTGCATGTAGTTCGGGAGTTCGAAGAGAACTTCATCACCGGGTTCGATAAGGCTCCATATGAGCAGGAAATTGGCCTCTGACGAACCGGCCGTGGTCAGGACCTGGTCGATCCCAACTCCGGGGTAGAGTCGGGCGATCCGCTCGCGCAAGCCCGCCGTGCCGTTCGTTTGGGTATACCCGATCTCGACTTCGGCCAGGGAGTCGAGCTCGGCGGGGGTCAGGAGCTCCTTGAGGTTGAGGGGATGGACGCCGCTTTCGGACAGGTTGTAGTCGACAACGTTTTCCCAGAGGGACTGCATGCGTTCCATTTTGAAGACATCGATGTTCATGAGAGCCCTTTCATGTCCCGGAGATCAGATCTCGACCTTGAGGACGCCCTTTAAGGAGAACCCGAAGGCGAGGGACAGAATGAGATAGGCGACGAGCCAATGGACATTCAGGCCGAAGATGCGCAGCATTTTCGCCGGGTAGAGGACCTCGATCGACCGGACCGGGCTTCCGGCCGTGAGGGCGCGTTCCCCGGGGTAAAGGACCTGTTTCAAGAAGGACCCGCGGGAGGCCAGCGTGGAAACTCTGGTCAGGGGCTTCCCTCCGACGACCACCGACTTCGTCAGGGTCAGGCCTCCGACCCCCAAGGTCAGATGGCCGGGGCCCGCGGCGGTCGCCTTGAGCCGCCAGGCGACCTCGTGCTCGTCGGGGATGCGGACAGCCGGGGAGGTGATCTCCAATCCGGGGGAAACCTCGAGTTCCATCGGCAGCGATGCCGGGTCGGCGTTCTTTTCGAGGCCGACCTTGACCAGCGTCTCTTCGCCCGGCCGGAGCGGCGTCCGGTCGAACCAGAGGCTGAGCTGGGCCAGGATGAGGACCAGGGGAACGATCATGACCAGGAGGGGCTTGAGGTTCGCGGCGAGGTAGCTCAGGTTGGCTTTGAGGATGGCCCCCTGGGCCCGAAGCGTGACGGGCATGCTGTCCTTGAACAGCCGGAGCTCGAGAAGGTGGGCCTTGATCCTGTCCTTGGCTTTGCGGATGGCGGCCTGGTTCGACGTGTGCTTGTAGACCTCGAGCATCAGCAGGGCCGTCAGGAGGGACACGGCCGCCATCCCGAACCAGGGGGACGCTCCCCGGAAAGGCCAAAGGATGACGTCGACGATCCGGCCGAAGACGAGGTTGACGATTCCCATGGCCCTCAGGAGATGTAGCCCAGCCCCTTGAGTTTCTTCTTGATCTCCTCTTCCGAGTCCGAGTCCTCGATCTTGGCGACTTCCTTTTCGAGGCAATGGGTGATGAACTCCTCGACCGAGGAGTAACCCGACATCTCGGCGTACTTCTTGATCTTGTCGAGGAGGACCTTGTCGATCTTGACTTTGGCGCTGGGCATTGTTGACGCTCCTTTCCCCGTTCGTTATTCGAGAACGTTCTCTCCGATCATCTCCTTGGGCTTCTCGACGCCGAAGACGCTGAGGGCTGAGACCGTCAGGTCGTAGAGGGCCGGGGTCTCGGCCGTGAACTTCCGATTGGCGAAGGCGATCCCCGGCAGGACGTCCGGGGCGGACATGTGGTCGCCGCTCCACTTTTGGGCGTTGTCCTCGAAAACCTCGCGGGGGAATCCGCCGAGGGGGGATTGCCAGGAAACCCGGTAGCCGCGGCCGAATCCGAGGACGATATCCGGGGCCGTTTCCAGGTTCTTGCCGCGGTAGGTGTCCTTAGAGATGAAAGCCCGGAGAACGGCCCGCTCGCCCGTCTTGGGATCGGTCAGGGCCTCGAGCTTGCCGGCGATCTCCCGGACGAGATTGTCCTTGTCCGGACCCGGGGCGACGGTCCCCTCGCCCTCCCGCCCCTTCTCGTTGATGAAGAGGCTGTTGAGGCCCATGCCGTAGGCCCGGGTTTTGGACCAGTCGGTGTTGTCGAAGTAAGACGACTCCTCTTGCTTCCAGGGTTTCTGGAGCCGGTGGTAGCCCTCTCGGAGGAGCCAGGTGTTGAGATTGAAGCCCCGGCGGAAGGTGTTGAACCCGTGGTCCGACATGGCGACCACGACGGTGTCCTTGTCGGCCTTGCGCAGGGCCAAGTCGAGGGCTCGGTCCATCTCGACGTAGGTCCGGGAGATGACGTCGCCGTAACGCCTGGCGAGGTTCTCGTCGTAAGCGGGATGCCCGGGGTCGACGAGCCGCCAGAACATGTGCTGGCGCTGGTCGGCGTTCGAAAAATAAAAGAAGAGCAGGCCGTCGTCGAACCGGCCGAGCTCGTATTCGAGCATGGCCATGCTCTCTTCGTAGATCATGTTGTCGAGGGTCAGGAACTCCTCTTCGTCGAGGATGCCGTTCTCGAGAGCGCTCGTGTCGGCCGGGAGGCCCTTGGTGAAGTACGGCCCGAAGCGGCGCTCGAGCTCCTTGGCGTACGACTCCGGTGTCGAGATGGGCAGGGCGGGCCGGGCCGGGTCCATGTGGATGGGCGAGACGTAGAGCTTGAACTTCGGCCGAATCTCTTTGAGGTAGAACAGACAGATGCCGTGTACGCTCTGGGTCGGAATGAGGTTGAAGTGGACGTGCTTCCAACCGCTCCATTCGCCCTGGCGAAGGACGAACTCGTTCGACTGGATGACGATCTTGGCCGCGCCGTTGGCCGGGTCGATGAAGACCTGGAAGGGGATGGTCGCTTCCGGGGCGTCGGTCCGGAACGTATTCACCGGGCCGGGGAGCTCGGCCTCGACCCTGTCGCCGATGACATTGACGTCGTAGACGCGGCCGCCGCCGCCGGCCTCCTGGATGACGGCCGCCGCCTCGTTCGTGTAATAGCTGAAGATGCCGTAGGAGCCCTTGAGGTCGGGCGTGTTCATTCCGGCGAGGGTCCTTTGTTTCGATTCGACCGGCGGGTAGTTGGACGGCATCTTGAAGATCGTCGACGGAACGCCGGCCTCCTCGAGGACCTGCCAAAAGGCCTTACCCTTACGCAGGTTGCGGATCTGCCCACCCGAGAGGGGGATGACCGTCTTGCCAAGGCGGATCGTCTTCGCGGCTCCCGACGTCTCGGTCGCGGAGAATATGGGAAAGTAGGTCTTCGGGTCGCGATTGAAAAAGTCGAAGATGGCGTGTCCGCCGGGGTCCATTCCGGAAATGAAATTCGACCAGGCCACGGGAGTCTGCGGAGGCAGGCTCGTCCGGAGCGGCCGGAAATCGCCGCCTTGGAGGAGAAGTTTCCGGAAAGCCGGCAGCCGCCCCTCGTCGATCCACCTTCGTGTCAGCACCGGGTCCATGCCGTCGAGGCCCAGGACGATCATCTTTTGAGCGGACCGGGCCCGGCCGTAGACCTTGGGGGCAAGCCGCGCCGCGCCGCCGAGGCCGATCGCCGCCGACGCGGCGACTCCCGCCTTGATGAAATCCCTGCGGCTGATGGGCGTTCGCTTTTTCTGGCTCATGTTGGCTTCCTCTGTTTCGCGCCCGGGAGACCGGCGATGTCGACAAGGCCGCGGCCGTCCATGTGGGCCGGCGGGGTGAGCCCGAATAGCTCCAGGGCGGTCGGGGCGATGTCCATGATCGACGGACTGGCCGTTTTGATCTTGAGGTTCGAGAACAGGACGCCGGGGACGAGGGCCGGGTCGATGCAGTGGTCGCCGCTCCAGGCCTTGATGTTGTCTTCGATGACAACGGCGTTGACGATGCCCGTGACGCCGTCCCAGGACGCCCGGTATCCTTCATTGTAGCCGATGATGAGGTCCGGGGCGTTCTCCTTGAAAGGGCCGGAGTAGACGGCGTCGCGGTCGTAGACGTTGGTGACCGCCGCTGGACCGTTCGCTCCGTCCTTGAGGGCGGTGAGCTTGCGGGCGAGCTCGGCCTTCAAGGCGCCGGACTCGGCGCCCGGGGCGACGATGCCGCGGGCCTCGCGCCCTTTGACGTTGAGGTAGATGCCGCCCAGGCCGAGGCCGTAGGCCTTCGTCCTGTCCCAATCGACGTCCTTGAACCACTCGGCGCTTTCCTTTTTACCGTCGACGAGGGTCAGGTAACCGTTCTGGTGGAGCCAGGAGTTGAGGTTGACGCCCCGCCGGAAAGACTTGAAGCCGTGGTCGGACATGACGAAGAGGACGCTTTTCGCGTCGAGGGTGGCCGCGACCCGGCCGACGAGCTCGTCCATCTTCTTATAGAGCTCCTCGATGACGCCGGCGCCCAAGCGCGCCGGGGCGGCCTTGAGGGCCGGATGGGCCTTGTCGAGATAACGGAAGAACATGTGCTGGATGCTGTCGGTCGTTTCGAAAACGACGGCCACCAGGCCCTTGGGCGTCTTCGACAGGGCGTTCCAAAACATGGCTTCCCATTCGGCGTGGTTGGAGTAGGTCAGCTCGAGGAAGGCCTTTTCGTCGAGGGCCCCCTCGTTGAGGGCCCAAGTGTCGTTGGCCTCGCCGAGCGTTATGAAACGGCCGAGGAGTTTCGAAAGATAGACGGAGTAGATGAACGGGTGGGAGATCGGCAGGGCCGGTTTCCCCGGATCGATATTGAGCGGGGTCATGTACATCTCGAACCTAGGTTCGAGCGAGGCGATATGGAACTTGCAGATGGCCCGGATCTTCATCCCCAGGCCGGGCCGGAATGCGATCGGAACCCACGGGCTGAACGTCTTTTCTTTCAGGAAGAACTTCTTCTGCCCCTCGATCTCGAGCCAGGCCCCGTTCGCTTCCTTGTCGACGGTGATAACCAAAGGCAGGCGGATCTCCTCGGGCTTCCTGAGCATGGTGTTCTCGGGGCCCGAGATCTCCGTCCGGATGATCGATCCCTCGCGGGCGACAAGGACCGCGACGCCGCCCTCGTGCTTGCGGACCTTGTCCGCGTCCTCGGTGAAGAAGGCGAACGTTCCCTGACTGCCCTTGAGGTCCGGGGCGCACATGCCGGAAAGGAGGTGCCCCTTGAACTTTTCAGGGGGGAAAGTGATGGGGACCCTCAGGACGGTGCTGAAGATGCCCTTCTCGCCGAGGATCTTCCAGAACGGCACGCTCCTTCGCATGCCCCTGATCTCGGGCTTGGAAAGGGGGATGAGGTACCTGCCCAGGGCGACGGTCCGCTTGGGTTTCCCGATCCGGGCCGAGGACAGATCGGGAAGGTAGGTCCGGGGGTCCCGGCTGAGGAAATCGAAGATATTGTGTTTCGAGGGTTCGGAACCGGTCATGAACGACGACCAGGCGACGGGCGATATGGCCGGCGTCGTCGTCTTCAGCCGGGCGTATGTCCCTTCCTTTTTCAGGCGGGCGAGGTTCGGCAGCTTGCCTTCGGCCATGAATTTTTCGGCGAGCGTCGGCTCCATGCCGTCGAGGCCGAGGATGACCAGGCGGTGGACAGGGCTCTTTTTGTAGGCTCTCTGACCGCGGACCGCCTTCCAGAGAAAGCGGAAGGGCCAGGAGAGGAACGAGAAGAGGGCCATGAGGAACGTCAGGAAAAGGACCAGGAACGACGATAAAAAGGCGAATCCGGCGCCGGGGCCGACGTAGGCGGCGAGAGGCGAGGCGAAAGCCAGCAGGGCTCCCGCCGCGAAAACAAACCCGGCTTTCTTCATCAGAAATTCTTCAGGATGAACGGCGCCACGTCCTCGATGGCCAGGTCCTCTCCGAGGTCGTCGGAGGCCCAACAGAAGGCGTCGTCCCAGGTGTGCATGCCCTGGAGGCCCGAGCGGCCGAAGATCTCCTTCTTCTTGACCGAGCCCTTCATATCGAAGCCGGGCTCGCCGACGACGATGAGGTCGGGGCCCTTGCCGACGAACGGTCCGGAATACACGTCCTCGGCGAAGAAGACCTTGTGAACGACCTTGCGGCCTTGGTATTCGAGCTTTTCGAGCTTGGCGGCGATCTCCTCTTTGAGGGCCTTCATGGCCGGCCGTTCGACGGTCCCCTTGGGGAACTTGTTTTTCAGGTTGAGGTAGATCCTGTTGGGATCCAGGGCGAAGGCCCTGGTCCGGGCGGCGATGTCCCCGAGGCCTTCGGGCTCGGGCTTGGAGAATTTCAGGTATCCGTTCCGCTCCAGCCAGACGTTCAGGTAGACTTCCTGGACGATGCCGGTGAAGCCGTGGTCGGACAGGATGTAGAACCCGTCGTAAGTGTTGGTGAGTTTGCGATACGCGGCCACGATCTTACCGATGAGCCGGTCGATGTGGCGGTAATAATCGAGGAAGGCCTGGTGGGACGGATGGCCGGGGTCCTCATAGGCGTTCCAGAGGAAGTGGTGGAGCCGGTCGGTCCCCGTGACGACGAACTCGAAGTAATTCCACTCTTCCTCCCAGAGGAGATTGAGGGCCTTCTGGCGGCCGGCCATGGTCTTGGTCAGTTCCTGCCAGAGGACCTCCGGGCTCTCCCGGACTTTGGTCGTGTCGACGTCGATCTGGTAGCCCATCTGTTCGAGCGTGGCCCGATAGGTCATCGGCCAGACCGCCTTGGCCAGTTCGAGGGCGACGAAGCCGGAGATGAGGACGCCCTCGATCTTTCGGGCGGGGTAGGTCGACGGCTGGTTGATGACGATGCTCTTCTTGCCCTTGGCGCCGAGCTTGTCCCAAAGGGTCGGCGCCTTGAGGTCGAGGGAGTTGGGGAAACGGATGTCGTAGGAATGGGGCTTGAAGTCGGTGAACCCGAAGATGCCGTGGGTCCCCGAATTGGCTCCGGTCATGAAGTTCGTCCAGGACACGGCCGAGATCTCGGGGAGGCTGGCCTTCATTGGGTGAAGGTGGCCGAGGTCCATGAGCCGGGCCATCGTCGACATGATGCCCCGGCGGGCCAGCTCGACGACCATGCCGTAGGGGACGCCGTCCAGTCCGATGACGCAGGCTCGGTTCGTTTTCTTGCGCTTCGGGATGGTCATGTTCAGGCTTTTTTCGGCATTGAAATCATTATTCTACCTCAAGCCGGGGGGGGCGGTCAATCAGGTGGGATTGACTTTGCCCCGCAGCAGTTGTTAAATGGAGGATCTTGAGAGAAGACGCATGACAGGAATGGACAGTCTCCGCGGCCATCTGGTCAAGGAGTACAGAAAAAAAACAGCCAAAAGCCGGGCGGTCTTCCACCGGGCCGAAAAGGTCATGATCGAGGGCGGGAGCCATTCGAACCGGCTGTGGCGGCCCTATCCTTTTTTCGCCGCGGCCGCTGCGGGGCCGGCCGTCCGGGACGTTGACGGCAACACCTACATCGACTATTGGCAGGGGCATTACGCCAACATCCTCGGCCACAACCCCAAGCTCATCCGTCGCGAGATCGCGGCCTGCCTCGGCCGCGGCGCACTCCACACCGGTTTCGAGGCCGGCCACCAGATCGAGCTGGCCGAGACGCTCGTCAAGAAGCTCGGAGGCAAGGAGAGCAAAGTCCGTTTCACCACCTCCGGGACGCTGGCCACGATGTACTCCGTCATGCTCGCCCAAGGGCTGACGGGCCGGGACCACGTGCTGAAGATCGGCGGCGGCTGGCACGGCGCGTCGCCCTATCTCCTCAAGGGCATCAAGTACCATACCGACGTGGGATTCGGAGGCCCGGAATCGGCCGGCCTTCTCGAGGACATCGTTCGGCGGACGCTGGTCACGCGGTTCAACGACTGCGACGATCTCCAAAGGATCGTCAAGGAGAAAGGCGACCGGATCGCCTGCTTCATCGTCGAGCCGTTCATCGGCGTGGGCGGCTTCCTCCCGGTCTCGAAAGAGTACCTCGAACTGGCCCGGCGGCTGACTTCGCAACACGGCATCCTCCTCATCTTCGACGAGATCATCTCCGGGTTCCGCTTCTGCCCATCGGGCGTCCAGAAGCTCTACGGCGTCCGGCCGGACCTGACGACCTTCGGGAAGATCATCGGCGGGGGACATGCCGTGTCCGCCGTCATCGGTCCCCGCGAGGTCATGGAGGGCTGCGGCCGCGCCCGGGGCCTCAGCGGCCGGGTCCTTTTCGAGGGCGGGACGTTCTCCGCCCACTCGGAATACATGAAAGCCGGGCTGATCATGCTCAGCCACCTCGTCCGCGGCGCTTCGACGATCTACCCCAAACTCGCCCGGTCGGGTGACAGGATCCGCCGGGGGATAGAGCGCGCTTTCGCCGCCGAGGGTGTCCCGGCCCGTTGCACGGGCCACGGGAACGACGTCATCCCGGGAAGCTCTCTATTCATGGTCCATTTCCCCCGCGAAGCGGATTTGGCTTTTAAAAATCCCGAGGAGATCTACGACGACCGTCGGACGAACGTCGCCTTGAGGGAGGACATCCTGAAGATCGCCCTGCTCGTCAACGGCGTCAATGCCGTTCACGGCGGCGGCTCCGTCTCGGCCGCGCACAGCGACAAGGATATCGACCGGACGATCGACGCCTATTCTGAAGCCGCCCGGATCTTCAAGAAATACCTCTACTGACGCGGACGGGCCGGTTCACCCGCTCTTCTTCAGCTCGAACCTGTATTCGCCGCTTCCCGTCTTGAAGACGGCGAATTTCGCGCCATCCTGGCCAGGGGCGACGGGATACGCGTCGTCCGCGGTCAGGCTGACCTCGAGGACGGATTCACCGGCGCCTCCCGCCTTCCATAGGAGCCGGCCTGATTCGAAGACGCGGGCTTCGGGCCAGAGCAGGGGGACATGGACCTCGCCGGCGGCGCCGACCGGGATCGAAACTTCCAGGGAAAACGAATCCTCGGATCGTTTCCAAGCCGAGCGGACCGTCCCGGCGACGGTTTCGAGCGTCGCTTCGGCGAAAGCGAGGTCACCTAGGACGTACGGCCGGACCCGGACGGCCCTCCAGCCCGGGAGGGCCGGGCTCAGGCCGGCGATCACCCGGTAGAACCAGGCGTCGATGCTGCCGAGCATGATGTGGTTCTGTGAGTTCATGGCATGCCCGGTCAGCTTCTCCCATCTCTCCCAGAGGGTCGTCGCGCCCTCGGCGAGCATGTAGCCCCAGCCCGGGTAGCTTTTCTGCGTGGCCATGCGGTAAGCGACCTCAGCCTGGTCGTTATCGGTCAGCACGTCCAGGATGTAACGGGTGCCCAGGATGCCGGTATCGACGTGGAAGTCTTGCTGGCGGATGACGCTCTGGAGGAGGCTGGCCAGGACCTTGTCTTTTTTCTCGGCCGGGACCATGTCTAAATATAGGGGCAGGGCGTTGGAGGTCTGATTGGGGTAGTGGTCGACAGGGCTGACCCGGATCGCGGCATATTGTGTCTCGCCGAGGAAGGCGTCGTTGAAGGCGGTTCGGATATCGTCGGCGAGCTTCGCATATTGCCGGGCGTCCTCCTTGCGGTCGAGGACCGCGGCGAGCCGGGCGATGAGGAGAACGTCGTGATAGAAGTACCAGGTCGAGGTCAACTCCACCGGGGTCTTTTTGGGGACGATGCCTCCGGGCGGACACCAGTCGCCGTACTTGCCGAGCTTCCGGACGATCAGCCGGTCGGCGTTCTGGCCTAGGAAGTCGATGTATTTCCTGAGGCTGGCGTAGTGCTTGGCGATCGTCCGGCCGTCCGCGTAGTGCTTCCAGAGAAGCCAGACCAGCGTCGGGTAGGCCGAGCTCCAGGCCGGGTCGGCCGGGTAGAGGCGGGGGAGGTAAGGGGGGACGACGTCGGGCAGGCTTCCGTCCTCCTTCTGAGCCAGCCGGATGTCGTCGAGGAACTTGGCGTAAAAAGCGGCCATGTCGAAGTTGAAGACGGCCTCCTCGGCCGAGAGGTGGGCATCGCCGAGCCAGCCGTGGCGTTCGTCCCGCTGAGGGCAATCGGTCGGGATGCTCATGAGGTTGGAAAGCTGGCCCCAGACGATGTTCCGGTGGACGCGGTTGAGGAGCTCGTTCGAACAGTTAAACGTCCCGATCCTCTCGACGTCGGAGTGGGCGAAACAGCCCTCGAGAGCGCCGGGGCCGGGCTGGCCCGGGAATCCGGTCATTTCGACATAGCGGAAACCGTGATAAGTGAAGCGCGGCTCATAGACCTCAGGCCCACCGCCCCGGAGGATGTAGACGTCCGTGGCCTCGGCGTTTTCGTTCGGCCCGTAATTGAGGGTCCCGTCATCGTTGAGGAGCTCGGCATGGCGGAGCCGGATCTCGACGCCTTTCAACCCCTCGACCAGGAGGCGGACCCAGCCGGTGAAATTCTGCCCGAAGTCGAAGACGAAGGCGCCGGACGGGAGACGGGTAACGGATCTCGGGGCAAGGTGTTCGGTCACCCGGATGGGCGGCATCATCTGGGAAACGAGCGGATAGCCGCTCGTGGCGAGGGCTTTGTCCCAGCTTCTGTCGTCGAAGCCGGGTTGATCCCAGCCGTCAATGATCAGCCGGGCGTCATACCTCTCTCCGAAATAGAGGCCGTTCTCCTGGAGGGGGCCGCCCGACGTCTTCCAGCTTTCGTCCGAGAAAAACACGGCGCGTTCGCCGCTCTCGTATTCGACCTCGATCCGGCAGGTGAGCTTGGGCGGCTCGTAGCCGTAGCTCTTGATGTGGCGGCCGTTGCCGAGGATGACCCCGATGGCGTTCTTGTCACGGACGAGGGCGGTCACATCGTGGGAGGCGTAGAGGGCTTTTTTCTTGTAGTCCGTCCAGCCGGGGTCGAGGACGCTCGAACCTACCTTTTCGCCGTTCAAACGTAGCTCGTAATGACCGAGGCCGGAGATGAAGATCATGGCCAGAGCGGCTTTTTCCTTGAGGGCGAATTCCCGCCTCAGGTAGATGGCCAAGGCCTGGGTGTCGTCGGCGCCGGGGTGCCCGAGGAGGACGGTGCCCTTGGACCGGAACTCACGGACCTCCCGGGCGCCGATCCACTTGGGCTTCCAGTCGCCTTCATAGAGAAATCCCGTGACGAAAGAGGCCGGCTCGCTCCAAGGGCTGGCGACTCCCTCCCGGTCCCACCAGCGGACCTTCCAGAAATAACGGGCGCAGCTCTGGAGCGCTTCGCCCCGGTATTCGACGCTCGCTGCCTTTTCCGCATCGATCATGCCCGTGTCCCAGAAGTCGCCGATCGCGCTCTGGAGAAGCTCACGGGCTGATGCGACAAGGATTTGGAAAGCTTTTTGGAAATCGCCGCGGGTCGGGCTCTCGACGAGCCAGGAGAAGCGGGGTGTGGGGGTGTCCACGCCGAGCGGCTCGGCGAGATACTCGCAGCGTAGACGGATCGGCGGGCGTGGCGTCATGGCGGATCTCCCCTCAAGCCGTCATTGGGCCTGGGCCAGGAAGTAGTCGGCGACCTCGACCCCGTATTTGGACGGGTCGAGCGGGGCGGCGATCGTCCTGCGGAAGCGGCCCGTTCCCGGGTCGCGCTCGGCCAAGTCCACGACCTCGCCGTCGACCTTCTTGCCTTCGGCGTCGGTGATCAGCTTGACGAACGGGCGGAGGAGGAGCTTGGGGTCCGGGTTGATATCATGGACGATGCCGACCTCGCCCGAGGTCAGCGCTACGAGCGAGCCGATGGGGAAGACGCCCATCATGTTGACGAAGGCCTTGAGGATGATCGGATTGAACTCGGTGCCGCTCTGCTCGAGCATGAGGCTCATGGCTTCGGCCCTTGTGAAGTCCGTCGTCCGGTAGACACGCTTTGTGGTGATGGCGTCGAAGACGTCGACGACCTTGACGATCTTGCTGAAGAGATTGACGTCGTCCTTCTTGAAGTAGCGCGGATAGCCGGAGAGGTCCTCCTTGATGTGGTGCTCCAGGGCGACGTGGATGGCCCGGAGAGGCAAATGTCGGAACTCCTTGAGCAGGACGAGCTTCTCGGCGCCGTGGAAGGGGTGCTTTTCCATGACCGTCCTCTCCGCGTCGGTCAGCTTGCCCGGCTTGTTGAGGATGTCGAGCGGAGTTTCGGTCTTGCCAAGATCGTGGAAGAAGGCGGCCATGCCCAGGTCGACGATCTCGGAACGGCTCAGCCCGAGCCTGCGGCCCAGGGCTGTGGCCAGCAGGCAGACGTTGACCGAATGGTTGAGCGTGTACTCGTCGTGGTTCTTGATGTTCGTCAGGCCGTGGACGAAGCCCTCGTCCTCGACGATATGATTATAGATGGACTGCATGAGCCGGCGGGTCGTATTGATCTTGATGGGTTCCTTCCTCTGGTCACGGGCGAAGGACTCCTTGAGGTGGACGATGCTGAGGAAGAACATCCGGGCCGTGTTCTTATGGAGCCCCTGGGCGATCTCCTCGGCCGAGATCTTCTCGAGTTCGACATGCTCCACCTCCGCGGCGTCGAGGTCGGCCACGAGTTGAGCGTAGACTCCCTCATCCTTCTTTTCCCGCTTGGCGAAGAGGGACATGAAACGGAAGAGCTCGTCCAGGCTGAGCCCGGGAAGGAACGTCAGGGCCTCGACGTCCCTCGTACGGAGCTCCTCCAGGACGGATTTGAAGATGCCGTAGGTCCCGACGCCGAACTTCAGGCGCATGCCGTTGAGGAGCAAGGCGCCGTGACGGACGCGGAAGGACACCTCGTCTTTCTCTTTCAGAATGGCCGCCAGGGACTCGAACAGGAGCTTGCCCTGCTCCTGGAAAGCGTCATTCTTGGGATCGTAGATCTTGGCGATCTTGTCGACGATGTGGAAGCGGATGAGGAGGTCGAGACCGGCTCTTTGGAAGGCCTTGGACTCGGCCCCGCGGGGCGGGGCGGTCCGCGCTTCGGGCGTCGGATTCGCGATGTCTTTCTCGTCCATCCGCGTCCCCTACTTTTTCGCTCCGCCCGCCGGCGGTAAGCGGACGAGCGCCGCCGCGCAGGCCTCCCGGACTTTTTTCGTCCGTCCGATCGCCCCCTTCTGCAGGACGCCCAGAGCCTCCTCGGTCCCCATGCTTTCCAGGCCGGCGACGGCGGCCAGGCGCATCTCCAGGACCCGTGTCGAAGCGAAGAGCGGGGCCCGGCCGAGCGTCCGGCGGAGGAATTCGAGCGCCTCGGGGGACCGGGTCCGGCCTAGGAATGACAGGATGGCCTCCTTTTCCTTGAGGCTTTTTCCCTGGAACTCGTGCGCAGAAGCCTCTCGAACGATCTGTTGGACGCGCGCCCCCCCCTCATCAGGATTGAGCTTCATGGCCGCCTGGATCCGGACCTCCTCGTCGGGGTCGTTCAGGAAGCCGAGAAGGATCCTGTTGGCCATCTCGGCCCGGGACCTGCCCAGGGCGTGGATGGCTTCGAGCTTGACCTCCTTGTTCTGGAAGATCAGGAAGGCCGAGAGGTGGGGGATTCCCCGGCTCTCGGGGATCTGGGACAGGATGCCGATGATCGCGATGGCCAGATCGGGCCTGGCGTTATCGGCGAGGCTCGACAGGAGTCCCAGGTTGGAGCTCCCGGCCTCCGTGATGAATCCGAGGATCTTGTGCTTGGCCTCGCCTCCGGGGACGATGTCGAAAAGGTCCGCCGCAAGGCTGAGGGCCGGGGGACCGAGCAGCGCGAAGAAGCCCAGCAGGGACTCCCAGTCCATGGCCTTTTTCTTGGCCAGAAGGGTCTGGACCGCATCGACGGTCTTGGGGCTGACCATGCGTTTTCGGAATGATCCGAGAAGCGCGGCCTTTTCCGGGGCCTCGCCCAGGTGTTGCCCGAGCTCGTGGGTTTTCCGGATGATGAGCATAGCCACGTGGAAATTGCCGCGCTGGAGCTGGTCGAAATGGTATTCCAGGAGCGTGTCGAGGCTGGCTTGGCAGTTGGCTATGTTCTCCTCGAGGAAGATGATCTCCGCTATGAGGTTGACGAATTCCTCCTCGGGTGAGATCGTCCGGTTGACCCGGACCATGGACTCCAAGGAAGAGAGCTCGTCTTCGGTCAGGGTCGGGTCCATGGCCGCCGCGGAACTCTTCTTCCCGGCGACCTTCTCGACGGGCGTCTCCGGAACGGCGGCGTCCTCTGCGGCCGCGGTGGGCCCGTCCGTAACGTCCTCGTATTCAGCCCGGGCCTGGCCTTTTCGGACCTCTTCCCGGTCTTCAGTTGTCAGCTCGATCTTGCCCTGGGAAAACTTCGAAGAATCGACGTGGACTTCGATCGTCTCGTGGGCGAAGTCCTCGGGCAGTTCGGGCAGTTCCTGGCGGGTCTCGGAGTCGCTTCTCTCGGCTAGGATGCGGTTCTCGAGGAATTCGTCGGGGGCGTAGTACTGGATGTTCGGAAAATCGCGCTCCCAGAGAGCGGCGACGATATCGCTGTCCTCCGCCGGCTTCTGGGCTTCAGCCGCGATCAGCTCGAGGAATTCCTGGATCTCCTGCCGGTCCAGACCCTGGTAGAAAAAGAGGATCTGCAGGCCGTCCTTAAAAAAGAAGAAGGGCAGGCTCTTGATGGTCAGATCGTCGGAGAATACAGGCTTGCCTCCGAACGTGAAGGAATATTCCTCGATGCCGATCTGGAGCTTCTGGTTTGTAGTCAAGAAATCCGTGAACTTCCGGGTGAGCTGGTCGAGGAAATTCTTGACCGTAGCATGCTCGGAGGGGAAGATCTTCATGGCCGAGGCCGTGTTGGCCAGGAAGCGCAGGAGATCCTTTATTTTTTCGACGCGGGCCGGGTCGATGACGGCGCCTGCCGCGGGGCCGTCCGGCAAGTCGCTATCGACCGGGGGCATAGTCGTCTTTCCTCATTCGACGATCGCTCTAATCCCTCAGTTTAAACAAATTCGAACGTTCGTCAACATAAAACTCCAGCCGTCGGACCCGCCTGCTCGGCGGGCGGTGGAGTCAGGCGGGCTGGGCCGGTCAGCGCTTGCTGAGGACCCGGCGCTCGTAGGCGTCGACCTCCCGGAGCCATTCGTCGGAGGGCGGGACGCCGGCGCGGAGGCAGTGGTAATCCCAGATCGCGCCGTAGGGCAGGGCCTTCAACTCTTCGAGGAGGGAGAGCCGGGCGAGGGTCCGGGAGCCGGCATCGAGCTCCTTGACCTTCTCCAGGGGCTCGAGCAGGGCGATGAGCAGTCCTTTGAGCAGGGAGCGGGCGCCAAGGACCCAGGCCCCGATGCGGTTCATGCTGGCGTCGAAGTAGTCGAGGGCGATGTGGATGCGGTCGAGGGCCTGACTGCGGACGATCTCCGCGGCCATGTCGCGGACCTCGTCGTTGAGAAGGACGACGTGGTCGCTGTCCCAGCGGACGCCGCGGCTGATGTGGAGGAGGATCTCCCCGGAGAAGGGCAGGATGGCCGAGATCTTGTCGGCCACGGATTCCGTCGGATGGAAGTGGCCCATGTCCAGGCAGAGCATCTTTCCCCGCGTGAAGGCGTAGGCCATGTAAAATTCGTGCGAGCCGACGACGAAGGACTCGCTGCCGATGCCGAAGAGCTTGCTCTCGAGCGAATCCTTCATCTGTTGGGGGCTGTACTCGACTTCGAAGATCTCGTCGAGCGATTTGAGGAGCAGGGCCCGGGCGCCCCAGCGGTCCGCCGGGACGTCCTTCGTCCCGTCGGGGATCCAGAGATTGTGGAGACAGGGGGTCTTCTGCTCGCGGCCGATGGAAGAGGCGATCTTCCGGCAGCACTTGACGTGGTCGACCCAGAATTTGCGGATGCCGTTCTCCTTGCTGCTGAGTGTGGCTCCGGAGGCGGCCTTGGGATGGGCGAAGCAGGTGGCATTGAAGTCGATCTTCAAGTTGAGGCCGCGAGCCCATTCCTCCCAGCCGCGAAAGTGCTCGGGTTCGATCTCGTTGCGGTCGACGGTTTTGCCGCCGAACTCCCCGTACATGGCGTGGAGGTTGATCCGGTGGCGGCCGGGGATGAGGGCGAAAGCCTGGCTGAGGTCGGCCCGGAGCTCCTCGACATCACGGGCCCTGCCGGGGTAGCCCCCGGTGACCTGCAGGCCGCTCCCGGTCAGGCCCCCGGCCTGTTTCTCGAAGCCGCCGACGTCGTCGCCCTGCCAGCAATGAAGCGAAATGGAGATCGCCTGCAGACGGGCCAGGGCTTTGTCGGTGTCGACGCCCGATTGAGCGTACCGTTCCCGTGCCGAAGCATAGGACTTTTCGATAGCCGTAGTATCCATCCTCAACCCTCCGCGAAGGAACGGCATGGTTATATCTCCACTTCCATGGGCTGTCAAGCGGCAAGGACTTCCCGAAATCGGGAGTAAGCAGCCTCCCAGGCCGCCGTATCGGCCGGCTCGTAGGTCCTGAGCTCGAAGGATCCGCGGATGATGGCCCTCATTTCCGCGAGAGACGAGATGTGTCCCAGGGCCATGGCCTGGACGAGGATGTTGCCGACGGCGGTCGCTTCGGCTGGTCCCGCTACGACGGGAAGGCCGGTCGCGTCCGCCGTGAATTGGCAGAGAAGCTCGTTGCGAGCTCCGCCCCCGATGATGTGGATCCTTTCGATCGGGTGGCCGAGGACCAGGCGGAGCTGATCGATGACGTGACGGTACTTCAAGGCCAGGCTCTCGAGGAGGGCGCGGACCATGGCCGCTTTCGTTTCAGGCGCTTTCTGACCGGTCCTGTGGCAGTAGTGGATCACGGCCGCGGGCATGTCCGGAGGGTTGAGAAAAGAGGGGTCGTCCGGGTCGATAAGGGCGGCGAATGGGGGCGCGCCGGCAGCTGCCTTGACGAGGTCATCGTAGGAAAGCGGGCCGTCCTCGGACCAGGCCTTGCGGCAGCCTTGGACGAGCCACAAACCGGTGACGTTCTTGAGGAATCGGATGGTCCCGCCGACGCCGCCCTCGTTGGTGAAGTTAGCCGCCAACGATCTTTCGGAGATGACAGGCCCTTCCTCCTCGACGCCGACGAGTGACCAGGTCCCCGACGAGATGTACGCCCAGTTACAGCCCTCGGCCGGGACCGCCGCAACGGCCGCCGCCGTGTCGTGGCCGGCCGTGGCGACGACGGGGACTCCGCGATACCCGGTCTCCGCGACGACCTCTTCGGTGAGCGGCCCGAGGACCGTACCCGGCTCGATGATATCCTGGAGGATCCTCTTCGACAGCCCCATCGCCTGGAAGAGGCCGGGGATCCAGGCCTTGGTCCTGGGGTCCAGGATCTGGGAGGTCGTGGCGATCGTGAACTCGGCGGCCTTTTTCCCGGTCAGCAGGTAATTGAAGAGGTCCGGCATGAACAGGAGGTCGGCGGCGGCGTCGAGCAGGGGCGACCTCTCGCGGACCATGGCGTAGATCTGGAAAAGGGTGTTGAAGGGCAAGAACTGGATGCCCGTCGCCTCGTAGAGGTCCGCCCGCGGCACGATCTTGAAATATTCCTCCATGGCCCCGATGTTCCTATGGTCGCGGTAGCAGAAAGGCAGCCCAAGAAGATCGCCGTTGCGGGCCAACAATCCGAAGTCGACCCCCCAGGTGTCGACGCCGACGCTTTCCGGCCTGGCGCCCATGGCGGCCGCCCCCTCGCGCATGGCGGTTTTCATCTCGTCGAAAAGGGCGTAGACGTTCCAGTGGATGTGCCCGGAAAGAGCGAGCGGCGTGTTGGGGAAGCGGCGGACCTCGTGGACGCTGAGTTTACTGCCGCGGAGAGTTCCGAGGACGGCCCGGCCGCTTTCGGCCCCCAGATCGAAGGCCAGGAAATGGGCCGGGGTCGATGTTCGCGGCATTCTTGAAACTCGCGCTCTCTATATATTCTGAACGGCGGCCGTTTTCAAGCCCTGAATATTTTGCCAAGCGCCGCTGTTTGTCCTAATATATGAGCCGACGATCCAGACCGGCCGCGAAGAGGACCCATGGCTTTCGAGGATAAGCTCAAGCAGTTGAGGCGCGAACGGGAGGCCCGCAGCCGCGCCCAGAAGATCCGGACGACGTGGGAGAAGATCGACGTTGACGCCGGCGTTTCGGTCAAGGAAAAACTCGAGCGCCTGATCAGCCTGACGGACAAGGGGCGGGGCCTGGCCGGCCGTCCCGAAACGCGGCCCGTCGAGAAGAAGCGCCGCGAGCCCGTCCAAATCTTCGAGAATTCCTACGCGCTCGGCGTGCGCTACGGACAGATCCCCATCTCGATGGGACTCCAGATCCCAGGCCAGATCCTCGGCTTTCTCAGCCGCGACGGCGCGTTCGAGGGCCTCGACCTCTCGACGGCCGTCTTCCTCGACCTCGAGACGACCGGGCTTGCCGGCGGTACGGGCACCCTGCCCTTCCTTGTCGGTCTGGCTTACTACCGGGATGAACGCTTCAAAGTGACCCAGTTCTTCCTGAGCGAGATGGCCGAGGAGGACCGCCTTATCCGCGAGCTCGCCCAATTCATCCGGGACATGGAGTTCAAGTCCATCGTCACATACAACGGCAAGGCCTTCGACATGCCTCTCGTCGAGACGCGCTTCGCCATGCATCGGACGCCCTGCCCGCTCCGGGGACTGCCTCACCTCGACTTTCTCTTCTCGGCCCGGAGCCTGTGGAAGCACAAGCACGACAGTTGCCGGCTCTTCAACCTGGCCCAGCAGATCGTCCAGGCCGAGCGGTCCGAGGACATCCCCGGCGCGGAGATCCCGCTCCGTTATTTCCAGTACATCCGGAACGGCGATTTTTCGCTGATCGACCCCATCCTCTACCACAACCAGGAGGACCTCCTGTCGCTCCTGGGGGTCGTCGTGGCCGGGGCCGTCCTCGTTGAAAGGAACCGCGGGGGCGCGGAGAGGGGAGAGGACGACGCCATGGACCTCTACGGCGTGGCCAAGCTTTTCGAGAGGGCGGGCGATACAGCGACCTCGGCGAGCCTCCTCGAGAAAGCCCTGTCCGGGGGGCAGGGCTTGACGGCCGAGGTGTCCCAAAACGCCCGGAAGAAACTCTCCCACCATTTCAAGAAGAACAAGGACTGGGAAAAGGCGCTGGTCTTCTGGCAAGAGATGGCTCGGGGCGACGAAGCCGATTGTTTTCGAGAGCTGTCGATGTATTTCGAGCACACGGCCAAGGACTACGGCGAGGCCATTCGCGTCGCGACAGAAGGGCTGGCCCTGTCGAAGGGGAAGTCTATGGCAGCCGAGAAGGACTTCGAGAAGCGCATCGCCCGCATCAAAGGCAAGATGGCCAAAGGGAAGGAGGGAGCGGGACGATGAAAGCCATGGTCCTTGGCGCCGTCCGGCCGGCGGCCGAGAATCCTCTCGAAATGATGGACGTGCCTGTTCCGGCGATCGGGCAGGAGGACATCCTCCTCAAGGTGCGCTGCTGCGGCGTCTGTCATACGGATCTGCATGCGGTCGAAGGGGAACTGCCGGACGTGAAACTGCCGTTGATCCCCGGTCATGAGGTCATCGGCGTCGTAGAGAGAGCGGGGGAGAGGGCCGGGAGGTTCAAGCTGGGCGACCGGGTCGGTGCAGCCTGGCTCAGGTGGGCATGCGGCGTGTGCCGTTTCTGCCGGAGCGGCCGGGAGAATCTCTGCGAGACCGCGCGATTCAACGGTTATCATGCCGACGGCGGCTACGCTGAGTACATGGCCCTTCCCGAGAAGTTCGCCTATGCCGTTCCCGAGCGGTTTTCGGATGAAGAAGCCGCTCCGCTGATGTGCGCCGGGATCGTCGGCTACCGGGCGCTCGAGCTTAGCGGTATTCGATCCGGCGGGACGCTCGGACTCTATGGCTTCGGCGGCTCGGCCCACATCGCCCTCCAGATCGCCAAGCACAGGGGCGCGCGTGTCTTTGCTTTTACGCGGAGCGCGGAGCATCAGGAGCTGGCCAAGATGCTCGGAGCGGACTGGGCCGGGACGGTGAAAGACGATCCTCCCGCTAAACTGACGAACGCGGTCATTTTCGCCCCGGTCGGCAGCCTCTATCTCGATGCCCTACGGGTCCTCGATAGGGGAGGAACGGTGGCTTCGGCCGGCATCCATATGTCGCCCATCCCCGAGATGGACTATGGCCTGTACCTCTACCATGAGCGGAAGATGCTCAGTGTCGCCAACGCCACCCGGAAGGACGGGGAGGAATTGCTGAGGATCGCCGCTGAGATCCCCGTCCGGACGACCGTCCAGACGTTTCCGCTCGATGCCGCGAACGATGTCCTGCGCCTGCTCAAGGCGGGCAAGGTCAACGGCGCCGCCGTCCTCAAGCTTGGATAAGGGGACAAGCACCGCTTTTCTTAAAGCGGCGCGTGTCCCCGATCTCCCGATTTCAGGGGGACATGTACTCCCGGTACGTGTCCCCGATCTGGGTTGCCAAAACTCCGCCTTTACGCTATATTATGGCCTCTTTTCCGCCTTGCGCGCCCGTAGCTCAGTTGGATAGAGCGTCTGACTACGAATCAGCAGGTCGGGTGTTCGAGTCACCCCGGGCGCGTTTCTTTTTCCCCATATCAACCATAAGGGAAGCCAGCAGGATCAGAGCCCTACAAGTCGACACTTCCTGATAACGATCAGGCCGTCGCTGGTTTCCTCTTTGAAATAAGCGAACCCGCCGACAATCGTCATGCTAAGCCTGGCTGGTCCGCCGTCCTCGTTCTTCATCATGGACTGGATATAAAAGCTATCGATATACTGTCCCTTGCTGTCAAACACGTCGAAGACGATGCCTTTCTCCTCCGTAACGGTACATGTCTGAACCCATAGATGCCCATCTACGATGTGGAGAGCGTAGATGTCGGGCCAGAATTCGGGCGGAGGGGGTCCGCTTCCGGCAGAGCGAGAAATCCCGCCACCTGAGCTCCTTTTTTCGCGCGTATATGGTCGCCTGAAACGGAGAACGACTGCTTGCTTATCCTTGACGAAATGATCGACCATATACTCGGGCGTATAATTAAGAAAAAAAGAGTTGCCATTGAGAGCAACAACCTGAAGCACGTTCCAGCTTGTTCCGCTCGTCGCGCCCCCCTCTTGAACTTCCTGGAATGTGCGGATGGGAAATGACCCGATTGTTTTGAGCGAAGCGCCATCTGGAGCAATTTCACTGATATCCCAGGGAATGTCTATAAATCCCGCGCTGCCGGCTCGGTTCCGAAAATTGGGGCCATATACTAGGAGGTTCGCCGGATCGGCCAGGATGAACCTGCCTACGAGATTACCGCCGCGGAGAGGGAGTTCCCGGACTAGGTTCCCTTCATAATCATAGACAAGGATCTTTGGCGGTTGGCCCAGGATATACAACCTATCCGGGGAGGCCCAGATGTCATGAAGGCTGGTCAATTCTCCGGGGCCTTGACCCTTTTTAAAAAGATTCCGGACGAAACGGCCTTGAGGGTCGAATTGGAGGGCCTGTTCCTGCCCGTCCTTTATGAATATGTTTCCTCTGGGCGAAACGCGAATCCGAGTCGGGGTTTTGAAGAAGAAACCCGCTCCTGTATCCTCTATCCGCATTTCCTCTTTAAGGGTCACGACCCGACCAGCTTTTTCGCTCAAGGGCTTGGCTGGATTTTCGATGATGACCTGGGCTACGGCCATCGACGAAAGGACAGCTGCGGCAAGAATCAAAAGAGTAGGTCTTTTCATTAAGGCGCCCCTCCCTTAAGAAAAAGCAAAGTGCGGCTCCAGCTGACGATTCGCATGAATGTGACATTAATTTATCATCCGTTGACGTGAAGCGTCAATAGATTGAATCCGTCCGAGCAGTGAGAGTGTAGAAAGTGTCCTGAACCACCTGATCATATTGCCCTGCCCCTAATACCAGCCGCACCTGAGTTCTGCCAAGCAGCGGGCGGAGAGAGGCGGGGAGGAGGGGTTCTGAGTCCTATTTGGTTCTCAACAACTCCACTTCTTCTTGGCAACCCGCGCTTTAAGCCACGGCCTGAGAACAATCCTCGGCTAAAAAAACTTGCCGAGCCACCTTGTTTAAGTTACATATAGCTTAAGCGTTGGGAAAGATAAGGGGCGGTATGTTTTAGGCCCTGATCAGCTGAGAAGATAAACCAATATAGGGTCGTATACTAAGGAGCTGCAAAATGAAAGCAATTGTGCGAGTTGGCCTAAGCGTTTTGTTGGTTCTGCTCGTTCTGGCCCTCGCCGAGGACCAGAATATCAAAACGGTAGATGGCGTCATCGTCGTCTCGAATGGGAAAAAGCCAACTTCTCTGCCCGGCCAGCCCACACGTCTCACGCTGACCGAGGAGCTCACCGTGGGCTTGAGTAATAATCCGGATGAAAGCTTTGCCGACGTGAGCTATCTTGCCGTGGACGCAGAGGGCAAAATATATTGCCTCGATATCAAGGATCAAAAGATCAAAGTCTTTGACAAGAACGGGAAGTTTCTATTGGCAATCGGCAAGCAAGGCCAGGGTCCTGGGGAGTTTGGCCTGGCCGTTGGAATTCAGATCACGCGCGACAATCTCTTGATGGTCGAAGACAATGCGATCAGGCGACTGACTCTGTTCAAGCCCACCGGCGAATACGTCAGAAATATCCCAATGGCCGATAAAATGAACTTGGTGAGTCTTCTACTGGATGCACAAGGAAATTATCTGGGCAGAGAATTAGTTGTTGATAAAAGTAATGGCAAGATGTTCTTCGAGGCCAAGAAATTCGATCAGAACCTGAAGCCGCTCTTCACTCTGGATAAGATCGAGTACCCAATTCCAGATCCCGGTTCGAAAGCGAAAATGAATTACTTGGAAATGAAGTCGGCCTACCAGTTTGATCCGGCAGGAAATATTTATTACGGCCGCAATCAGACCTACGACATCAAGGTTTACAGCCCCGAAGGGAAGCATATTAGAACGATTGAGAAAGAGTATGATCGAATTAAAATCACCCAACAGGATATAGAAGGCGCGATCGCTGCAACGGCGGCAAAAATGCCGGGCGTGAATTACAGAGACCTCTTTGCCTTTCCCGAATATTATCCGCCTTACGATTCTTTTATTCTAGACGAGCAGGGAAGGTTATTCGTTAGAACCTACAATAAAGATGAAACTGAGGGCGGAGTTGTGGCCGACGTCTTTGATGCCGAGGGGCGCTTCATTGCCCAGTTCATCACCAAGTCGGATTTGAAGCTCTTCAAGAAGAATAAGGCCTATGGCGTCGAAGTGACCGCTGACGGTTTTTGGGTGGTCAAGCGTTACGCCGTGACCTGGAAAGTCAAGTAAAAGAGAGATGGAGTATGCTGCAATGGGACTGCCGAAGCCATTGCTCAGGGCATGGCCCCGATGATCATAAGGACGCCGGTTAGGGCGGGAATCGCGCCTCGTTAAGATAGACGCTTAGCAGACGGGCGGAGAGAGGCGGGGAAGGCGAAATTGCATTGTTCTACTCGTGAGGCTGATGTAGAATCGGGTCAACATGAGGGGCGCTGCTATGAAAAGAGTTTCCTGCTGTCTCCTCGGAATCAGTCTATTGGCTTCCTGTGGAGGGAAGCAACCCCAGATCGATAGGACAACCGAGAACGGCGTCGAGGTCATCCAAAACCATCTCGCCCCATACGCGATCAAAGGCGAGCCGACGGACTTCAGACTTGAAGAGGAACTGACCATCGACTTCGCCGGCCCGGCCATCGGGGAGATGGGCCTCGCCAACGCCACGGATTTCGTGGTGGACGCGCAGGGCTTCATCTACTTCATGCACGTTTGGAAAGAGGGGGACACGATCTTCAAGTTCGGCCCGGACGGCCGCTTCTTGAAGTCCTGGGGCCGGAAAGGGCAGGGCCCGGGAGAACTGCAGTTCATGATCGGAGCATGCCTGACGCGCAGCGGCCAGCTCATTGTTTCCGATCATACCAATCTGAAGCTGATCTGGTTCACGGATGAGGGAAAACTCATCAAAGAGCTCAGATACCCCCCGGACGGACGTTTTGACATAATCTATCCGGTAGGCGACAACAGGTTCGTTGGCTATGCCCGTGCGTGGACGGAGCCCGAGTCGGATTCCTTCGAGTTCACGTTTTATCTCTTGGACGGCGCGTTGAAAGAACTCAAGAAGCTGGACGTTTACAGGTATCCAAATCCCGCGAAGAAAGGCGAGAGAGGCGTCAATTTCAACGAGTTTTTCGTCGTGAAGTCCTCGCCGAGTCGCATATTCATTGGGAATGAGGACAGGGGCTACGAGATCCTCGAGCTCGACCATGATGGCAATCCGCTGAAGAAGATCAGGAAGGAATATTCTCGGGTCCGAGTTCCCGAGGAGATCATCAAGAAAAGAAAGGCAGCCTATAACCGGCCGGGCAGAAGCTACTATTTTCCGGATCATTACCTGCCCATTTGTGATTTCTTTGCGGATGACGACAACAGGCTTTTCGTCATGACGTTCGAAAAAGGCTCCAATCCGGGCGAATACTGGTACGACATATTCGACCATAATGGCCTGTTCATCAGGCGAAAGCCTCTGAACATCCTCACCTGGGGGGAGATCGCGGCCTGCGGCCAAGTGACGAGAAACCGGCTCTATTGCTTTCAGGAACGGGCAGACGGATACCGGGTCTTCAAGGTCTACAAGATATTCTGGGAATAGACCACTAAGTTCATCAATAAATGGGAGTGTTAACATGCGAAAGGCTATTTTTCTCTTATTAGGCCTGGTTCTTGTTTCCTCTCTAAGCGCCCAGGACGTGATTGAAAATCCGCGAAAGCCGGCGGCCGCGGACGCGGGCCGGCTTCTCAAGCTCCAGGAAATCTGGAAGATAGCCGACGACGGCGGAGCGTTCTATTTTAAATATCCCGGTCGATTGAGAACGGCCTCCGACGGAACGATCTTTCTTTGGGATGACATGGAGCTTCTGAAATTCACCGCCGACGGAACATTCGTTAGAAATCTCTTCAAGGCGGGCGCGGGACCTGGAGAAATGTCGCCCAGCTTCAGCTATCTGATCGACGGGCCGGAAATCCTCATTTATGACAGCGAATTGATCCGGCTGTGGAAGATGGATATGGACGGCAGATTTCTTGGAGATGTTCCCCTAGCCGACCGGGCCCGAAACGGTTTCCTCGGAGCATGGAAAAACAACCTGGTATTCTTTCACGACGGAGCTCCCGACGCTGGAGGGGGAATCCCCGGTTTCGCTGATATCCCTCAAATCATCGTGTTCCTGTCGAAGGAGGGAAAAAAGGAAACGGAGATCCCGTCGTTCTTATTCAGACGATACCTTGTGCCCGGCGGCGGGCTGAACTGGGGGAACTCCATCAAGGCCCAGGGCGAGGACGGGCGGTTTGTCTTCGGTTTTCACGGGCGGGAGTATTTGATCGAGGTCCTGGACCTGGAGCAGAAGAAGATCGTCCGGCGCTTCAAGCGCGATTATATCCGCGTCCCTGATCCCGAAACTCCCGACGAGCGGGCCTGGAGGGAAAACCGGAAGCTGCCTCGGGACGAATACAAATCCGATATCACCGGGCTCATGCCGAACGGCACGCGGCTCTGGGTGAGGACCTCGACCGAAGATCCGGTCAAGGGGACGCTGTGGGACGTGTTTGACGCGGAAGGGAAATATATCGACTGTTTTTATCTGGGAGCCGGCCGGATCTTGTTGCGGGCGGTCGGGGACTTCCTGTTCGTCCTGGAGCAGAACGAAGACGAAACCTATCGGCTGGTGAAATACAGGATCGCAGTCTGATCTTCATCCTCGGTCCGAGAACATGTAGGCGAGACTGAGGTCAGACCAGGCGCTTCCTGAGGCTTCGATAGACAGGGAGGAATGTGGCCAGGAACACGAGGCAGAGGTCGACGTCCATGAACAGGAAGAGGTAGGCCGTAAGCGGCGCGGCCGTTCCAAAAGAGCTATCCAGCCCTGGTTCCGAGGGGATCAACGGGATAACGACGGAGAAGATCTTGACTAAGATCGTGAGCAAGGCGATGAGGATCAAAAGGAATATCCGGATCTGGGCCATGGTAATGATCGGCCTGGCTGTGCGGATCGCGACCGATAGGAGGACCAGGACGGCTAATCCAAGGGCCGGGGCCACCCATCGGACGATGTTGAAATCCCTCGGGAAGCGAAGGGCGTAGGTGAAGAAAACGTCCAGAAATCCCTTAGCGCCAGACGGCGCCACCACGCCAAGGCGCATGATCGTCGCCAGAAGCCCGACGGTCAAAGCGCTTGTCGGGAGATAGATGACTATAGGCCAGACGAGAAACTTCGAGGAAACGTTCGGCATGATGCCCTCCTTTTTCCCATGATATCCGGAAAAGCCATCCCGCGAAAAGGGATGACGCTTAAGGCCGCTTTTTCGGGCTGGTGTTCAACCATACCGTCCTTCCGGTGATGACATCCTTTTAGCATGAAAGTCGGCCGGCAGCCGGTCAGACCGATCCCGAAGCCCACTCCATAATCCTTCGGGCGGCCAGTGCCGCGGTCGAGAACGCGGCCTGGAGATTATAGCCGCCGGTATCGCCGTCGATGTCCAGGACCTCGCCGACGAAGAAGAGCCGGGGAACGAGCTTGGACTCCATCGTCTTCGGATCGATCTCGGCCAGCGATACGCCGCCGCGGGTCACCATGGCTTCGTGAATTCCCCCGAGGCGGCCGACCACGAACGGGCATCCGGTCAGGAGCTCGATAAGGGCGGCGCGGTCTTTCCTGGAGAGATGGGCCGCGGTCAGATCAAGTTCGACCCCCGCCAAGGTTAGGATCCTGTTGACGAACCGTTCCGGCAGACCCAAGTCCATCAGGACCGTCCTGACCCGCGCTTTTCCGGCGGCGGATATGCGGCTCAGCAGGGTCTCCCTCACTTTCTGATGATCGACGCTCGGGAGGAAAGAGACCTTGAGAGTATCCCCTGGACGGATGAACCTGGAAAGATCGAGGATCCCCGGCCCCGATAGCCCGGTATGGGTCAGAAGCAAATCTCCGGTGTGCCGCCTGACCTTCTGTCCGGCGCGATAAAGGGAAACGACCACATCTGCGAAAGAGATCCCGGCCAGGTCCGAGAATCGGTAATCTTGAATGGTCACCGCTGCAAGGGCCGGGCTCACTTCCGTCACGCTATGCCCCAGGTTTCGAGCGAATACATACCCGTCTCCAGTCGAGCCCGTGGCTGGATAGGTGATGCCTCCGGTCGCGATGACCAGCTGCCCGGCTCGATACGTCTCCCGATCTGTCCGGATCGAAAACCCTTCGTTCCGGACGGAGACCTCCAAGACCGGGTCCTCGCATCGGATCTCCACTTGGGCGGCCGCACATTCCTTGACCAGAATATCCAGGATCTCGGACGCCTTGCGGGACCGGGGAAACACCTTGCCGCCGGGTTCCGTCTCGAGAGGCAGTCCGCGTTCAGTGAAGAACGCGATCAAATCCCGATTCTGAAAATTCATAAGGGCGGGTTTGAGAAACCGGCCGTTCTCGCCATAATGGGAAAGGAACGATCCGATGTCTTCATCATGGGTGATGTTGCACTGCCCCAAGCCGGAGAGGAGGAGCTTGCGGCCGGGGTGGGCCTTTTTTTCGAGGATCAGGATCTTTCGCCCGTTTCCCGCCGCCCGCAAAGCGCAGAAGAGCCCGGCCGGCCCGCCCCCGATCACGACCAGCGAATGCTTTTCCATTTCGATCAAGGCCGGTCGAAAGGCAGTTATTTCTCCACTTGGACCCACCGGCCGGACTTGTTCGATTCGACAGCGGCGTCGATGACGCACATCATCTCGTGGCCGGTCCGGAAATCGGGGAATGTCGCCTCAAAGGGCTTTCTTTCCCGTTTCGCAGCCACGGCCTCGTAATAATCCCGGAACAAGTTGAACACGGCGTCGTGGTAGCCCATGGGATGGCCGGTGGGCAGGGCGGCGTATTTCCGCGTTCCCTCGGCCTGTTGGAGCGAGGACTCGTAAAATACCTCGTTAGCCTTTTCCCGGTGCCCGATCCAGAGCGCGTTGGGGTGGACGTGGCTCCAGGCGTAGGATTCCTTCGAGCCGAAGACCTGGAGCTCGAGGTCGACCTTGCGGCCGGCAGCCGCTTGGCAGGTCGTGAAGTTCCCCCTGGCTCCGTTCGCAAGCTTGAGAAAGAGCGAGGCGTAATCGTCGAGCTCGATGCCGACCTCTTCCGATTCGCCCGCCTGCCCGGCGCCGAACGACAGCGGTCCCGCCTTGGGTTTGCGGCGTTTGGGCAGGCAGGTGTGGAGCTCGGCCATGACCGCGACGATCTTCTGCCCGGTGATGAATTGGACGAGGTCGCACCAGTGACTGCCTAAATCGGCCACGACGTTGGCTTTGCCCGCAACCCTGGGATCGAGGCGCCAAGAGTAATCCGTCTCGAAGAAGAGCCAGTCCTGGAGGAAGTGGCCGACGAAGGCCCGGACGTCCCCCAGGTCGCCCCGCCGCGCTCGTGCCGCCGCCTCCTGGACGACGGGGTAATAGCGGTAACAGAAATTGATGGCGGTCAGGGTTTTATGCTTTTCGGCCAGCGCGAGAAGCTCCGCGGATTCCCGGGAATCGAGGGCCAGAGGTTTTTCGGAGAGCACTTCTTTCCCGGCCCGGATGGCCTTGGCATTGATGCCGAAATGGACGTTGTTCGGGGCGCAGTTGTGGACGACATCGATCTCGGTATCGGCTATCAGTTCGTCGGCGCTTCCAAAGACCCGGGAGATCCCGAATCTATCCGCCGCCTGCCGAGCTAAGACCTTGTTCGTGTCGGCGACGGCCGCGATCTCGACGCCGCCGAGGCGTCTGAGCATCTCCAGGTGGACCATGCCGATGTAGCCCGTTCCGATGAGCCCGACCTTGATCATCTTCATCCGCACCTCCTCACCTCGTTCTCCCAGCTTAACTCAAGCCGGGTCCGCGGTAAAGAGACGCCGCGCATGGTTGCCATCCCGGCCGAAATTTAGTAAAAGACGTCTATGGCTCATAGGACCGCGAAAACGGGGTACCAGAAGCTGGTCAAGCGCCTCAACAAGTATCCCCAGGGCGCCCCTCCGTCCGAACGGCTTTATGCGATCCTCAAGCTCCTCATGAGCGAGAAGGAAGCTTCGCTTATCGCCTTGGTCCCCATCAAGCCCTTCACCGCCGCGACGGCCGCTCGGGCTTGGAAAACGAGCCTCCCGGAGGCCGAAAGGTCTTTGGAGGAGCTGGCCGGCCGGGCCCTGCTCATCGACGTCCAGGGCCGCAAGAACCGCTATTACGTCCTGCCGCCGCCCATGGCCGGCTTTTTCGAGTTCTCCATGATGAGGCTCCGGGGCGACATCGACCAGAAGGTCCTGGCCGAGCTTTATTACCAATACGTTACCGTCGAAGAGGACTTCATCAAGGCCTTGTTCACGAGGGGGGAAACCCAGCTCGGCCGCGTCTTCGTCAACGAGCCCGTGCTCTCGAATGAGAACGCCCTCCACGTCCTCGACTACGAACGGGCGTCCGAGGTCATCAAGACGGCCTCACACAGGGGCATCGGCCTCTGCTACTGCCGGCACAAGATGGAGCACGCGGGCCACGCCTGCGACGCCCCGCTCGACATCTGCATGACCTTCAACTCGACGGCGGCCTCGCTCATCCGGCACGGCTACGCCCGGGCCGTCGATGTCACCGAAGGGATGGCTCTCCTCGACGAAGCACGAGGCCACAACCTCGTCCAGTTCGGCGAGAATGTCCGGAACAGGGTCTCGTTCATCTGCAACTGCTGCGGCTGCTGCTGCGAGGCCATGATCGCCCAACGCCGGTTCGGCCTCCTCCATCCCGTCCACACGACCAATTTCCTGCCAGTGGTCGACATCGAAACGTGCACGGGGTGCGGCGAATGCGCGGCCGTCTGTCCGGTCGAGGCCATGACCATGGTTTCGGCCAACGACCCTCTCCACCCCCGGAAGAAAAAGGCCAAGCTCGACGAGAACCTCTGCCTGGGCTGCGCCGTTTGTGTCCGGGTCTGCAAAACGAAGAGCCTCTGCCTCGCCTCCAGGCCCGAGCGGGTCATCACGCCCCTCAATTCGGCTCATAAGGCCGTCCTGATGGCCATCGAGCGGGGAAAGCTCCAAAATCTCATATTCGACAACCAGGCGCTCGCGAGCCACCGGGCCATGGCCGCCGTCCTCGGCGTCATACTTAAACTGCCGCCGGTCAAGAGGACCATGGCTTCCAAGCAGATGAAATCCCGCTATCTCGAAACGCTTATCGCTCGCCTAAAACTCTGAAGCCGAATAAGGGGATTACCTGGAATGGGGCGAGGAAATAAAAAAGACGCCTCACCCCGCTGGGGGTGAGGCCTAGAGGAGGTAACAGAAAACCGTTCTTGGCCGTTTAGAATCCGATGCCGACCAGGGCCATCATGGACCTGTTCTTCGCGGATTCGCCCTCGCTCGGGTCCGTGAGGATGTTCTTCAGGCCATAATTGTAGCGGCCCTCGATCGAGAAGGAGATGCCCGGCAGCTTGAATTCGATCCCGGCGCCGCCGATGACACCGTAGTCGTACTTCTCGAACATTTCGCTCAGGTCCTCCTCCTCGGGCACGCCGCCGACCGTCATGACGCCCTTGGCCTTGAGCAGGTAGGAGCCGTAGCCGCCGGCGTAGATGACCGGACGGATGGGGCCCACCGGGATGACGCTCAGCTTGAGGAGCACGGGTACTTGGATATAGTCGAACCGGTACTCGAGACTGTCTTCGTCGATCTCGACTTTCGCGCCCATGCGGACATAGAGGACTTCAGGCTGGATGGCCAGAGGGCCGAGTTTGAGGCTGAAGTAGATGCCGCCTACCGGAGAAGGCAGGTTCGCGAATTCGAAGGGAGGGGGTTCTGTCGAGGTCAACGAAAACTTGGACAGGGAGTACCCGCCCTTGATGCCGATGCCTGCGGAGAGCGTCTGGGGAAGAAGAGCCGCCACGCACAGGGCGGCCAGAGCCACGATCATCAGTCTTTTCATAGAAGCCTCCTAGAATTGTATCGTTCGCCCTCCAATATAATCCGCGCGCTCCAGGGGGCAATCATCTATAAGGGGGTACTCAGGGGTGAAAATTCGGCCGCGGGACTAGCCTCCCGCGGTGATGGACCGGTTGACCGCCCCCGATTCTCCGTGCTATAAGCCTGGCAGGGATTCCATGAGAAGGCGTGAGTTCGTAAAGTCCGCGGGTCTGGCCTCCCTGGCCATCCCGCTCGCCCGCTGCGGGCTCCCGGTCCGGCGGCCGCTCAAGGGGCCCAACATCCTCTTCATCATGGCCGACGATCATGCTTCTCAGGCCATCGGCTGTTACGGAAGCCGCCTCAACCGGACCCCGGGGATCGACAGGATCGCCCGCGAGGGCGTCCGGTTCGACAATTGCTTCTGCACGAACGGTATCTGCGCCCCCAGCCGGGCGGTCATCCTGACCGGAAAGCACAGCCATCTCAACGGCGTCCGGGACAACGCCGTCTCATTCGACGGGAGCCAGATGACTTTCCCCAAGCTCCTTCGGGCCGCGGGCTACGAGACCGCCCTCCTCGGCAAATGGCACCTCAAGAGCGACCCGACCGGTTTCGACCGCTGGACCATCCTCCCAGGTCAGGGCGATTACTACAATCCCGACCTGATCGAAATGGGCGAAAAAGTACGGCTGTCCGGGTATGTAACGGACCTCCTGACCGACCGCGCCGAGGAATTCCTGAAGGCGCGGCGCGATGCGGCTAAGCCGTTCCTGCTCATGCTCCAGCACAAAGCTCCCCACCGCAACTGGCAGCCGGCCGAACGGCACATGAGGCTCTATGATAATACCGAATTCCCGGAGCCCCCGACGCTCTTCGACGACTACGCCTCTCGCTCCCGGGCCGCGGCCGAACAGGAGATGACCATCGCCGCGCACATGACGCTAGACTCCGACCTCAAGCTCGGCCCCCCGCCCGAACGCCTTGACGCACCTCAGAAAGCGGCCTGGGAGACGGCATTCGGCCCCAAGCGCGAAGTGTTCAGGAAAGCTGGCCTTACGGGGGACGCCCTCGTACGTTGGAAGTACCGCCGCTATCTCCAAGATTACCTGGGATGTATCGCCGCCGTTGACGAAAGCGTCGCGCGCGTCCTCGATGTCCTCGATAGGACCGGCCTGGCCGAGAACACGCTGGTCATCTACACCTCGGACCAGGGCTTCTTTCTGGGCGAGCACGGCTGGTTCGACAAGCGGTTCATGTATGAAGAAGCTCTGCGTATGCCCCTCGTTATGCGTTTTCCGGGGCGAATCCGGCCCGGGTCCGTGAATGTCGATATGATCTCGAACCTCGATTTTGCGCCGACATTCCTCGATTGCGCCGGCCTCGGAAAGCCGGCTCCGATGCAAGGCCGGTCGTTCCTGCCCCTGCTCCTGGGCCGACGCGTCGCGGGCTGGCCCGAGTCGGTCTATTGCCATTACTACGAATTCCCAGCAGTTCACATGGCCAAGCGCCACTATGGCGTCCGGACGAAACGATACAAGCTCATCCATTTTTACTACGACATCGACGCCTGGGAACTCTACGACTTGGAGAAGGACCCGCGCGAGCTTCAGAATGTCTATGACGATCCGACCTACGCCGCGGTCAGGCACGACCTTCGGCGCGAGCTGGCCAGACTACAGGCGTTCTACCGGGACTCCGAAGCGTCGGCCCGCCGCTTCATCGAGACGGATATAGGAAAGTAGATTGGACCTATTCGCCCTCGAAGAACTCGTCATCGTCCTGGCGGCCTCCGTTCTCATCATCTATCTTTCCCATAAACTGAAATTGCCCTCGGTCATCGGATTCCTTCTGACCGGAGTGCTCATTGGGCCGGGCGGCCTGTCCCTGATCAAGAATGCCGGGACCGTCAACATCCTGGCCGAGATCGGCGTCGTCATGCTCCTGTTCACCATCGGCCTCGAATTCGAGCCGGCCCGGCTCAAACGGATACAGAGGAATTTCTGGGCGGGGGGCGGGCTCCAAGTCTTGCTGACGACGGCGGCCTGCGTCGGCCTCATCGTCGCCGTTTTCGGGCTCGGATTCCGGGAGGCCCTCTTCTACGGCTTTCTCGTTTCGCTGAGCAGCACCGCTCTCGTGTTGAAGATCCAGTCGGACCGCGGCGAGACCGACGCGCCCCAGGGCCGGATCTCACTCGGCATCCTGATCTTCCAGGACATCGCCATCGTGCCCATGATAGCCCTCGTGCCCGTCCTGGCCAATGCCGGCAGCGTTTCGGCCGGATCCGTCGGCCTGCGCTTCGGCTTGAGTGCGGCCGCCATAGCCGCCGTCTTCGCCATCGCCCGGTTCCTCATGCCCCGGCTCCTCCATCTCGTCGTCCGGACGCGCATCCGCGAGGTCTTTCTCATCGCCACGCTGTTTATTTGCCTGGGCATGGCCCTGCTGACATCGACGCTCGGACTGTCGCTCGCGCTTGGCGCCTTCCTGGCCGGGGTCATCCTGGCCGAATCCGACTACAGCCACCAGGTCGTCTCCGACATCCTGCCTTTCAAGGACGTCTTCAACAGCCTGTTCTTCATTTCCGTAGGGATGCTCCTCGACACCGGGGCGGTCTGGAAATTCAAGTTCACCGTTCTCGCCCTGGTCGTTTCCGTCCTATTGCTCAAGGCCGTCGTCGTGGTCCTGACAGTGTCCGCTTTAGGTTACGGGCCGCGGATCGCCCTGATGACGGGGCTGGCCCTGGCCCAGATCGGGGAATTTTCCTTCGTCCTGGCCGGGGTCGGCCGGGTCAACGGCCTTCTCGCGGACGACATTTTCCAGGCCTTCATCGCCTCGTCCATCCTGACCATGCTGGCGACGCCGCTCCTCATCCAGATATCCCCGGTCCTGGCCGAGCGGAGCGAGCGGGCGCTGCGATGGAAGAAGAGGAGCGCCGCCGCCGTCGACAAGCCCGGCCGGGACCTCAAGGGCCACGTCATCATCGCCGGATACGGCCTCAACGGCAAGAACCTCGCCCACGTCCTCAAAGAGGCCGGGATCGGCTACGTCATCCTCGAGCTGAACCCGGTCACGGTCAGATCCGCGACGAAGGAGGGGGAGCCCATCATTTTCGGCGACGTCTCCAGCCGGACCATCCTCGAGGAGGCCGGCGCGAAACGGGCCAAGGGGATCGTCTTCGCCATCTCCGATCCGCTGATGACGCGGCGTGGCGTCAAAGCGGTCAGGGAACTCAATCCGGACCTCTTCATCATCGTCCGGACCCGCTACGCCTCGGAGATCGACGGGCTCCTCGGCCTCGGGGCCGGCGACGTCATTCCCGAGGAGTTCGAGACGTCCATCGAGATCTTCACCCGGGTCCTCGAAAAATACCACGTGCCTCGGAACATCATCGACGCCCAGGTCAAGGTGCTCCGCGGCGAATGCTACGGCATGCTCCGCGGGGCCTGCCTGGCCATCCGGCCCGCGACCGAGAGGATCGCCGACCTCCTCGTGGCGGGGACGGCCGAGACCTATTTCGTCGGCAAGGACGCCTGGCCGGCCGGCAAGACGCTCGG
>JBFYOD010000179.1:0-11263 GCA_041303965.1 Candidatus Aminicenantota bacterium | reverse complement strand
GGTCTTTCAGCCCCATGTAGGCGACGGCGATCTTGAGGCAGTACCAGGGAGAATTGCGGGTTGATATTTTCTGGGCCAAGGCTTCGAGCTCGAGAGCGATTTCCAGGGCCTCCTGAAAAGCTCCGGACTTCATGAGAAGGTAATGCTGGAAATCCAGCGTTTCTTCCCGAAAATCGAGCTTCTCCGGGAACCGTTTTGAAATTTCGGCCAATTTACGCACATGGATCAACGCATCGGCGTACTTTTCCGCTTGGGAGGAGGTATTGGCCCGATCCCTTAACGCGTCGACCTGGGCCTGCGTTTCTTCCCAATCAGCGGCGATAGATACCGGGACAGGTTCTTGGACGTCCTTTTTGGGGGCGGAGACATCGCTTTTAGAGCAGCTCCAGAGCAAAAGCGGAAGGGCCGCGCATATCAGGGCGATATTTTTCATTAATTTACCTCCTATGTCATGAACCGCTAATAAGCATCCATCTAACACAGGGGCCAGAGACTGCCAGCACTCCCCCCAAGTCAAATGCAAATATTATGCCAGGCTCACACCAGGAGCCTAATCAGGCCGTTGTCGGCGTCCTGACGCCGCCTTGTCCGGTTCAGAGACCGATATTGTCCGCTAACGGACAAATCGGGAGAAGTCGCGCCCGGCCCAGGGAGCCCTGGCGCCGGTCTACTCATAGCGTATCGAGGAGGACAAGATATCATGGGCGTGTCATTCGGACGAGCGGGCGCGCCGGACTTGACTCAACGTACGCAATATGGTCAAGATCCTGCGCATGTGGACCCATTACGAGTGAGCGGATGGAACCCGTATCAAACGAGGAAATGGCCGAGGGCGCGGACGATGAGGGCGGCCGTCATGCGGGCTGGAATTGCGCCGGCTACTTTCGAGCCCCTTCTAAGATCACGGCCACGGCCCGTTCGATAACCGTGTCCTTTCCCCGGTACAGGCCGGCCCGCGAGATCTCGACGGGGATGTCCGGCACCACGCCGCGGCCCTCGATCCGTACGCCTTTGGCCGTCGTCATATCGTGATGAGGATACATCATGATGCCTCCCGTCGGGAGTGGCGCCTGGGTACTGTTGAGAATCCCCCCGTAGGACGTGCGGCCCAGGATGACCGCCCGGCCGCTTTCCTGCATGGCCGCCGCGAAAACCTCGCTGGCGCTCCCGGACAATTCATCGACGAGGATCGCCACCCGGCCGGGATACGCCCCGGCGCCGGCGCCGGCGTAAGCCCATTCTTTCCGGTCGCCGTTTCTCCCGATCTCCAGGGCGAGCACGCCGGGCTCGGCGTTCAATTCGGCGGCGAGAAAATCCACTCCGGGGTTGACACCGCCCCGGTTTTGTCTGAGGTCGATGACGAGACCGTCCGTATCCCAAAGGTCCTTGAGGGCCGGCTCGAGCTTCGATTTCAGGTCGAAGGACCAGCCGTCAAACCAGACATAGCCGACGCGGGGATGGATGCGCCGGGATTCCAGGACGGCGCGTCCCAGGTTGGCCCTGTCTTTAAAGGGGGTCGTACGGGGAACGGTTATGGTCTTCTCGCGGCCGCTCTCCTCGAGGATGGTCAAGGCGGCCACAGTTCCCGATCCTCCCGACAGGGTCCGGAGGGCGCCGGCCAACGCTCTTGCCGGCCTTTTTTGAATATCCTCGTCCGCGGCCAGGGGCTTATCTTCGAGTTTCAAGGTGACGTCCCCCGCCCGAAGCCCCGACTGCCAGGCCGGGGAATCCTGTTTGACCGAGTAGATCGAGATCCGTCCTTCGACGATCCGGAGGACCACTCCCTCGAACGTCATCAGGTCTTGCGGGGCATTTTTCAGTTCCCGGGTCAGCTGATGGGGGGCCATGATGGCCAAGTGGCTGCGCCCGAGCTCCGCCAGCATCTTGCCGAGCAGGGAGTGGAACGTCCCGCTCGTCTTCGCCTTGTCAACCTGGGGAGCGTATTTCTCTTTGAGGGCGTTCCAATCGGTCCCGCCGAATGTCGGGTCGAAATATTCGTCCCTGATCTTCTCCCAGACGAACTGGAACGTCTGGAGTCGCAAAGGCCCGGGGATCTCGTCGTTCTCCTTGAACGAAGGGCCGGGCTTGAGGTCGGCCGGTGTTTGCTCCGCGGCCTGAGCCCGGGCCTGGCCGCCGAGCACGGTCATGATGACGATGAAAACGAAACCTGGAACACTCCCCGCCGCACGGCGACTCGTCATATCGATCCTCCTTTCGGCCTTCAATAAGGAGTACGACGCTTCCGGAAGAGGCGTTTAGCCTCGGATCGGCGGCCGCCCGCTACTTTTTTTCAGGGTAGAGCGTGACCTGGACGTAGCGTTTCGTGTTGAGGTACGTCCGGGCCGCCTCTTTGACCGCCTTCGTCGTCAGGAGCTTGAGCGTTTCCGGGAATCGGGTCATCCCGGCGGGGTCCTCGCCTATCCGGTAGCGCTCGGCGAGCTGGGCCATCCACCAGCCGTTCAGCCGGCTGTTCGTCTCGTAGTCGCGTGACTCGGCCAGCCGGATCTCGTCGACCTCTTTTGCGGTCGGCCCCTTTTTCTTCAGCCGCTTGATCTCCCGGAAAATGGCCAGGGTCAGTTCGTCCATGCGCGCGGGGTCGGCGCCGAGGTCGATGGTCACCCGGTATTCCTCGCGGGGGATCTTGCTGTAGGACGGCTGGACGGCGACGTCGTACGTTCCGCTCAACTCCTCGCGGAGGAGCTTCCGCAAACGGGTCTCGAGCACCTGCCCTGCGGCACGAATGGCGATGCGGTTGCCGGGGTTGCTCTTGAACGGCCCCGAAAACACGATGGCCGTCAGGCTCTTGGGCTCGACCCCTTTTTCGATCGACTTTTTCACGACGCCCTCGGGCGGGGCGACCCTCCAATCCCGCCAGGTCTCCTTGCGGCCCTGGGAAGGCAGCGAAGCCAGGTAGCGGCGGACGAGGGGCTCGAGCGTCTCCAGGTCGAGCTTGCCGACGAAGACGAAGGTGAAGTCGCCCGCGTCGGCGAACCGGTCCCGGTAGAAGGCGAGCGACTTCTGAAGGTCCATCTCGGAAATGTCGGCGACCGTCATGGGCCGGAACCTGGGCTGGTCCCGCTGCAGCGTCTTGCGCAACGTGTCCGAGAAGACGGTTTCGGGGCTCTGGTCGCGGTTCTCCAGGAAGGTCTTCAGCTGGCTCTTGATGACGTCGAAAACGGCCGGGTCGGGACGCGGCGCGGTGAAGGTCAAATAGATCAGCTGGAAGAGGGCTTCGGCGTCCTTGGGCGAGGCGCTTCCCGAAAGCCCCTCCTCGAGCTCGCCGATCGACGGCCTGATGAAGACGGCCTTGCCCGCCAGCTTTTTCTGTAGGGCGACGGCGCTGAATTCGCCCAGGCCGCCGGCGGCCACGACCTGGTCTGCGGTGTTGGCCGGGACGAGGCTCTCGTCCGAGGCGAGCGATATGCCGCCCGCGCTGATGGCCCGGAGGAGGATCTCGTCCTCCTTGAAAGCCGTCGGCTTGAGGACGACGCGCGCGCCGTTGGAGAGCGTCCACTCCGTGACGCCGGCCGCCTCGATCGTCCGCTTCGAGACGATCTCGCCGGGCTCCGGCATATCGGGAAGGAGCGGCGCGTCGGTCGTGGTGTCCTCGTAGGGTGCGATCTCATCCCGCTTGACCTCTTCGAGGACGGCCAGGAGCTCTTTTTCGCCGGGGACGCCGGCGCCCGCCTTCTCCGGGGCGTTGACCATGATGACGCGGTTCCTCTCGGTCATCCACTCCTTGGCCAGGCGGTTCGTTTCGTCGAGCGTGATCCCGGGCAGGAAATGGGCGTGCATGTCGTATTCATACTGGATGCCGGGCGTCGGCTCGTCCTGCAGAAAGCTCCGGCTGAACTCCTGGGCGTACGTGCCCGAGTCCTCGGTCTCTTTCTCCGCCAGGGCGTTCTCGAAAACACGCATCATCTCGCTTTTCTGCCGTTCGAGCTCCGTCGCGGTGAAGCCGAAGCGGGCCACCCTCTCCCCTTCCGTGTACAGGGCCCGGAGCCCCCCGGCTAGGCCGCCCTCCTCGACGAGCGCCGACAGGACGTAGACCTCTTTCGATCCGATGAACCGCCCTTGGCTCGAGACGGCTCCCAGGAAAGGCGCACCGGGTTTCTGGGTGATCTCGGCGAGCCGTTCGTTGAGCATGCTGTTGAAGAGCCGTTCGACGAGCATCTGCCGGTATGAGCCGACCGTGCTCTGGTCCCTGAGGGGCAGTTTGTGGTAGACGGCCACGACGCTCTCGGAAGTTTCCTTGTCCGTGGCGATGGCGAACAGCGTCTCGTCGTGGTCGGGGACGGGATAGGTCGGCCGCGGCGGCGCGCCGGGCGGAACGGGGATCGAGGCGAAATGCCGTTCGATCAGCTCCACCATGCGGGCCCGGTCGAAATCGCCCACGGCGATGACCGCCATCAAGTCCGGGCGGTACCAGGTCCGGTAGTAGCGTTTCAGGGTTTCGTACTTGAAGCTCTCGATGACCTCTTTTTTTCCGACGGGCATGCGCTCGGCGTAGCGCGAGCCCCGGAAAAGGACCGGGAACTGCTTGTCGCGCATGCGCGCGTCGGCGCCCTGGCCCAGGCGCCACTCCTCGACGATGATGCCCCGCTCCTTGTCGATGGCCTTGGGGTCGAAGGTCAAGCCGTTGGCCCAATCCTCGAGGATGAGGAAGGAGTTCTCCAGGATCGCGGGCGAGTCCGTGGGGACCTTGAGCATGTAGACCGTTTCGTCGAAGCTGGTGAAGGCGTTGAGGTCGGGCCCGAAGCGCATGCCGATCGATTCCATGAAATCGACGAGCTTCTGCTTGGGGAAGTGCTTGGACCCGTTGAAGGCCATGTGCTCGACCATATGGGCCAGGCCCAGCTGGTCCTCGTCCTCGAGGACCGAGCCGGCGTTGACGACCAGGCGCAATTCGGCCCGGTTGGCCGGTTCCCGGTTCTCGCGGATGTAATACCGGAGGCCGTTGGCGAGCTCGCCGACCGTGATCTTGGGATCGACCGGCATCTTCTGGTCGAGGGCATACTTGTCGGCCTGGACGGCGGCGGGAGCGGCCGGGTTCTGGCTCCAGGCCGGGCCCGGCAAGGGGGTTAGGGCAAGGAGAAGGACGGCCGTTAGGAAAAGGGGGAGGATTCTGCGCTGGGTGTTCATCCCTTCTATCATAGACGATTTGGGGAATTATGATACCCGCAGGCTGTCGAAGGGCCGGACCTCGGGCAGCGTCGCTCTATTCGTAGCGCATCGAGCGGGCGGGATCGGCCGTCGCGGCCCGGTACGTCTGGACGCTGATGACGGCCGCCGCGATGAAGAAGGCGGCCAGGGCCGCGCCGAGGAACATCGGGACGGTCAAACTCGTCCGGTAGGCGAAATTCCTGAGCCAGGCCCGCATGGCGAAGTACCCGACCGGCCAGGCGACGATGTTGGCCGCGACGACCCACTTCATGAACTCGCGGGAGAGCATGACGACGACCCCCGGAGCCGACGCCCCGAGGACCTTGCGGATGCCGATCTCTTTCGTCTTCTGCTCGGCCGTGAACGAGGCCAGGCCCAGGAGCCCCAGGCAGGCGATGAGGACGGCCAGCGCGGAGAAGGCGCTGAAGACCGTCCCCAGCCGCTGCTCGACACGGTAGGCCCGGTCGAAGATCTCGTCGAAGAAAGTGAATTCGAAGGGGTATTCCGGCGAGAACCGCCGCCAGGCATTTTCGATGTAGGCCAGGGTTGCGGGGATGTTCTCGCCCCGGATCTTGACGGAAATGTGGTGGCCTCTCTTCGGGTCGAGGAAGATGTAAAGGGGCATGATGGGCAGGTGGAGGGAGTGCATGTGGAAGTCCTCGATCACACCGACGATCTTCCCGGACACCTTCTTGTTCCCCCAGTGACCGAAGTCGCGGCCGATGGGGTCGTCCCAGCCGAGGGCCTTGCGGGCGGATTCGTTGATCAGGAACGCCCCTCCGGCGTCGGACGGGAAGTCGCGCGAGAAGTCCCGGCCCCGGGTGAGCTTGAGCCCGTATAAACCAACGAAATCGTAGTCGGTTTCGAGAACATAGATCGGGACGTCGGCCGAATCCGGTTTCCCCGGCCAACTAGCGTTCGTGCTCGAAGTGACGTTGTTGGGAAGGCAGGAGGACGCCGAAACGCCGAGGACGGCGGGGTTCCTTCCGAGCTCCGTCTTGAAGGCCTCGGCGTCCGTCCGCAGGCCGCCGCGGGGGGAAAGGACCACGACCTGGTCGCGCGCGTAACCCATGTCCCGGTTCCGGATGAAACTCAGCTGGCTCCGGACGCCGACGGTGCAGATGATGAGGGCGATCGACGCCGCGAACTGGAAAACGATCAGGGCGTTGCGCAGGCCCCGTCCCTTGGACCTCGATGCGCCTGTCCCCTTGAGCGCGGAGACCGGCCGGAAGGCCGAAACGAAGAAGGCCGGATAGCTCCCCGCGACCGCTCCGACGGCGGCGGCGAGCAGGATGAGCCCGGGTATGAGCGCGGCGTCACGGAAGGGGTTGAAGGCGATCTCCCGCTCGACGAAGGCCCGGAAGGCCGGCAGGACGAGGAGGACCATGCCGACGGCCAGAATGAGGGCGATGAACGTCAGGACCATGGAATCGCCCAGGAACTGCCGGACGAGCTGGCCCTTCCCCGCTCCGACGACCTTGCGCAGGCCGACCTCCTTGGCCCTCTTGAGGGACCGGGCGGTAGCCAGGTTCATATAGTTGACGCAGGCGATGATCAGGACGAGGACGGCGATCGAGGCGAAAAGCAGGACGAATCGGGCGTCCGCAGTCGGGGAAAGCTCGAAATTGGCCCGGGAATGGAGGTGGATCCGGGTCAAAGGCTGAAGGAAGTATCGCGACGGCTGACCTTGGGGGGCCCGGCCCTTGCCGGCCGCGTACTTCTCGATGAACGCGGGCAGCTTGCTGGTGAGGGCCTTCGGGTCGGCGCCTTCCTTGAGGAGTATGTAAGTGTAGTAGGAATTGTTGCCCCACCGGGTGATGTCGATATCCTGGACCTTGGCCATCGTTTCAAAAGGCGCCACGATGTCCATGGCGAAATGGGAATTGGCGGGGATATCCCGGAAGACGCCCGCGACCCTGAATTCGAAGGTTTTGTCCTGGGAACGGTAGGTGATCGTCCGGTCGACCGGGTCGGCCTCGCCGAAGAGCCGGCGGGCCGCCCGCTCGGACACGAGGACCGAGGACGGGTCTTTGAGAGCCGAGGCCCGGTCGCCGCGGACGAGCGGGAAGGAGAAGATCTCGAAGGTCTGGGGGTCGGCCCAATGGAAGGCCTTCTCCAGGAAGCTCTTTTCACCGACGTTGAGAAGGACGTTCGACGACCAATCGACCCGAGTCGCCGCCAGGACTTCCGGAAAATCCTGGACCAGGGCCGGCGCCATGGGGCCGGCCGTGACGGCGAAGACGTTGGAGCCGAGGTAAACATTGCCCGGCTGCTCCTGGACGACCCGGTAGATGTTCTTGGCGTTCTCGTGATAGCGGTCGAAACTGAGCTCGGTCCGGACGAAGAGCATGATCAGGATGAAGACGGCCATGCCCGCGGCCAGGCCGAGGATATTGAGCGCGGCGTAGGCCTTGTTTCGTTTGATGTTCCGCCAGGCGATGATCAGGTGGTTTTTGAACATATGTCCGATCCTTTTCCGGTGTGTGACTTACCTTTCACTATTAAGACCTGTCATCCGCAGGTTAGGTTGCCCCCCCCCTTTCGAAATAAGTCATTGCGGCATTCCGGGCGTTGTCCGCTTCCGGACAAAACGTGTCCAGAACGGACAGCCCGTCATAAAGCGACCGTGTCCGCCCCCTTATCCGCCTTAGAGGACTTGGCATATTTCTCGCATACCTAATTTTATGATGTATATAAGAATTTTCGGCATGAAAGGCAGCTGATATGTCGAAGACACTGATCGCCGCATCGGCCAGGCCGATGGTCCTGTCGCTCCTGCTCAATGAAGAGAGCTACGGTTACAGGATCCTCCAGGACGTCATGTCCCTGTCGGGCGGGACCATCGATTGGTCCGAGGCCCTTCTCTACCCGGTCCTCCACCGCATGGAAAATGAGGGCGTCATCCGCTCGCGCTGGAGAATATCCGAGGAAAAGCGGATGAGGAAGTATTACGCCCTGACCGACTTCGGCCGCCGGGAGCTCGAAGTGGAGAAAGAACGCTGGCTGAGCATCCACGGCGCTTTCCTGCGGCTCTGGGCGCCGGCCGAAGGCTCGGAGTGAGGGAGGAGGCGACAATGTTCGAGCTCGAAGAAGCCATCAAGAACTGGCGGAAACGGATGGAAGCGGACCCGGCCCTCGAACCGGGATACGTGGCCGAGCTCGAATCCCACCTGCGCGATAAGATCGACGACCTGGCCTCTCGCGGGCGCGCACCGGAGCAAGCGTTCGACGATGCCGTCCGCGCGCTCGGCCAGACCGGCCTCATCGGCTCGCAGTTCTTCAAAGCCCACACGCCCCGGCGGAGCGGCCGACCGTCCTGGCAGGCCCCTCGCTTCGTCCCGGCCCTCGCCTGGAACTACGTCCATACGGCGGCCCGGGCCTTCCGTCGCAACCGGGCCTTCGCGACGCTCAACGTCGCCGGCCTCGCCGTCGGCATGCTGACCTTCCTGCTCATCATGACCTGGGTCCGCCACGAGTTGAGTTATGACCGGTTCCATAAGAACGGAGACCGGCTGTTCATGGTCCTGACCGAGGATAATAAGGGGCCGTCATGGTCCACGACGTCCTACGCCCTTCCGCCGGCCCTGAAGGCCGGCTACCCCGAGGTCGAGGATTTCGCCCGGGTCTGGCCCTGGCACGACTCCCTGGTCAAGTACGGCGATATCCGCTTCGAGGAGGACTCCGTCACGCTGACCGACCCGGGATTCTTCCGCATGTTCTCCTTTCCGTTCGTCAAGGGGGACCCGGATTCGGCCCTCCTCGACAAGAACTCCCTCGTCCTGACCGAGTCCACGGCCCGCCGCTATTTCGGCGACGAGGACCCGATAGGCAAGGTCCTGAAGTTCGCGGACCCCGACGAGGACCTGAAGGTGACGGGCGTCGTCCGCGATGTCCCCGCCAACTCGAGCCTCCGGTTCGACATGGTCGGCCGCGTGGAATGGCTGGGCGAGGAGCGCATCGCCCGCTGGACGGAATGGGTCGGCTACGCCTATGTTCAGCTCCGGCCCGGCGTCGCGTACGAGGCCTTCAATAAAAAGATCAAGGGCATCTTCCAGGAGCGCATCGGCCCGAATTGGCCGCCGATGCCCCTTCTCCAGCCCTTTTCGAAATCGTACCTGTACCAGGACGGACGGCCCGGCATCATTGTCCGGGTCGTCATCTTCTCGGCCGTCGCCGTTCTCGTCCTGCTCCTGGCTTGCGTCAATTTCACGAACCTGAGCGCGGTCCAGTCGATCCGGCGGGCCCGCGAGGTCGGCATGCGCAAAACCGTCGGGGCCACGCGCGGCCAGATCGCCCGGCAATTCCTGGGCGAAGCCCTGCTCCTGTCGTTTCTGTCCATGGCCCTGGCCCTCGCGGCGGTTCCGGTCATGCTCCCCGCTTTCAGCCGGCTGGCCGGAAAAAGCCTGACCCTCTTCGGCGCCGATCCGGCGGGACTCATCGCGCTTCTGGGCCTGACGGCCGCCGCCACCGGGTTCCTGGCCGGCAGCTACCCCGCCTTTCTCCTCTCGTCGTTCAAGCCCGTCGAGACCCTGCGCAACCGCGCGGCCGGGTCGCCGGGAGGGTCCCGCTTTCGCAAGGCCTTGATCGTCTTCCAGTTCGCCGCCTCGGTGGTCATCCTCCTCGGGGCGATCGTCGTCTCGCGCCAGCTTCGCTTCATCAGGACGTTCGACCTGGGCTTCGAACGGGACCAGATCGTGAGCTTGTTAAACAACATCCAGATCCTGCCGCGGATGGACGCCTTCAAGCAGGACCTCGGCGGGCGCCCGGGGATCCTCGGCGTGGCCTACGCCGCCCAGCGGCCGCTCTCCGTCGGACAGACCATCGGCGTTGGGTGGGAGGGCAATCCCGAGCCCATTCCGGCCCGCATCGGATACACGATGGCCGACTACGATTTCTTCGAGGTCTTCGGCATGGAGATCTTGCGCGGCAGGGCCTTCTTACCCGCCTTCAACGACGCGGAGGCGGACACCTGCATCGTCAACGAGGCGGCGGCGAAGATGTTCGGCTGGGAAGATCCCATCGGCCGGACGATCTATTGGAGCCAAGATTCCATCGACCCCTCGCGGCGGAACGTCCGGATCATCGGAGTGGTCAAGGACTTCTACGACCGGTCCCTGCGCTCGGGCATCCGGCCGTTCATGTTCCGGGTCTGGCGGCCCTACAACTCGTTCATCTTCGTCAAGGTCGACAAGGGCCGGGTGCCCGAGGCCCTGGCCGGGGCCAAGGCGGCGTTCGAGAAGTTCGCGCCCGATCACTCGTTCCGCTATGAGTTCCTGGACGCGGCCTTCGACCGGCAGTACGCCGTCGAGGCCCAGCAGGGCCGCCTTTTCAACGCGTTCGGCGCCCTGTCGCTCTTCATCGCCGCCCTGGGCCTCTTCGGGCTGGCCGCTTATACCGCCGAGCGGCGGACCAAGGAGATCGGCATCCGCAAGGTGGCGGGGGCCTCGGTGCCGAAGCTCGTGATCCATTTGACCAGAGATTACCTGGCCCTCGTCGGCGCGGCCCTGCTCATCGCCTGGCCGGCCGGATATTTCATCATGTCCAAATGGCTCGCCGGCTATGTTCAACGGACGCCGCTCAGGCCCTGGTATTTCCTTGCCGCGGCGGCGGTCATGATGGCCGTCGTCCTGGCGGCCGTCGGCTCCCGGACGCTCCGGGCGGCCCGGGCCAATCCGGCCGACTGCCTGCGCTACGAGTGATCTCGGACGACGTCGGACGGCGCGGCCTTAGTTGACGCCGAGTGCCGTTAAGCGCTTCTTCGCGTCGGCGGGCTCGGGCAGGTTCGCGTCGGCGTCTTTCCAGAGGTCGAGGAAGGCGCGGTATTGTTCGGCGGCCTCGCTCTTGAGACCCTTTTCCTCGTAGAGCCGTCCCAACCGGTAGTGATAGACGGGGATGCGCATGCGCCGGTCCTGACCCGCCGGGTCGAACTTGAGGAGCTTCTGGTAGACTTCGATGGCCTTGTCCGGGTTCCCGGCTTTCTGATAGGCGCGGGCAAGGACGTCCTGCTCGAGCGGCATATTATGCTGCATGAGCTCGGGCGGGTTCATGCCCGGGGTCGTCAGGACGAATTCCTTTTCCATGGCGGCGATGGCCTCCCCGG
>JBFYOD010000178.1:0-5811 GCA_041303965.1 Candidatus Aminicenantota bacterium | reverse complement strand
CTGAAGGCGTCGATCTCCGGGACTACCTCGGCCCTCTTCCGCTCGACGCGGAGCTCCCCTGGGACCGCCTCGATTCCGGCCTCCGGAAAAGCCACTTAGCCCGTGAGCTCGAACTCGCCCTCAAGGGAGAGCCGTCCCCATCCTGTCTGGAAAGGGCCTGCGGGGAGTGCGGGGGGTGCGAAACCCGGGCCTGGAAGAAACCGCCAATCGCCGCGAAGATCGGGCCCCTTCCCGGGCCGGCCGCCCCGGCGGGTGAAGCCGGGAATGAAATCCTGCGTTATAGAGCTGTCTATTCCAAGCGGGGAAAAGCCCGATACCTATCCCACATCGACCTCATCCACGTCGTTCAAAGGAGCTTCCGCAGGGCGGGGATCGAGGTCCGGAAAACCGAAGGGTTCCATCCGAAAATGGACCTGTCCTACGGCCCGGCGCTCCCCCTGGGCATGGAGGCCCGGCGGGAGATCCTCGAGTTCCGCTCGGCCCGCCTTATCGGAGAGACGGAGTTCCTCGCCCGGGTCAACAAGAGCCTTCCTCCGGGGATCAGGTTCTCGGGCTTCGGACGGGTCGCGGCCGGGTCGCCGTCGCTCCACAACGCGATGGACCGGCTGGTCTATTCTCTCGATTGGAAAAACGAGGACGTCAGCCGTGCCTGGAAGGCCAAGTCCGGAACGGGGGAGGGGGACCGGCCGCTGGCGCTGACAGGCCCCGTTCTCAAGGCCGCCCTGGGCCGATTCAGGAGCGCGATGCCGGAGGGGGCGGCCCTGGATTTCCGGATCTCGGGCCGGCGCCTTTATCTCGATCTGCCGGTTTCTCCCGCCAAAGGTTTCCGCGCCCAGGACATCGTCCGGGCCGTCTTTGGCATCGAGGACCCCGTGTTCCTCATCCGGAGGGACGACATCGTCGTCATCCCCGGCGTCTGAAATTGACACGACCCCCTGCAATCGCGGCGCGGCTTAACATGCTCTTTTGAATTCTCTGTCCCGAAATTCTAACCCGTTCTTGCCGCGATTACTGCCGGCCCTCTCAATTGACAGGGCCGGCGGATTCCGATAGACTTCCACGTGATTTTTCCTTGAATATCCATAGACTCACTCAAGATCGGGAGGTTGAGCCGTGATCGAATTCGAACTGACCGAAGACCAGCTGGCCCTTCAGGAGATGGCCCGCGAGTTCGCCGCCAAAGAAATGCGTCCCAAGGCGGCCGCTTACGACCAGGGCCACGATTTTCCGGAGGACGTGATGCGCAAGGCCTTCGAGGTCGGCTTCCTGACCTGCACGGTCCCGGCGGAATACGGCGGAGGCGCGCTCAAAGACCTCGATACGGCCATTGTCAGCGAGGAGCTCGCTTGGGGCTGCGCCGGAATGTACACGACCATGATGGCCAATTCCCTGGCCTTCACGCCCATCATTCTCTTCGGCACGGACGAGCAGAAAAAAAGGTTCTTCGCGCCTTTCGTCAAGCAGATGAATTTCGCTTCTTACTGCCTGACCGAGCGGGAGGCAGGGTCGGACACGTCGGCCATCAAGACCTCGGCCCGCAAGGACGGGGCGCACTACATCATCAACGGATCGAAGTGCTTCATCACCAACGGCGGCGTGGCCAGCCTTTATGTCGTTTTCGCCAACTCGGCCCCGGACAAGGGGCCGCGCGGCCTGAGCGTATTCGCCGTTCCCCGGGATACGCCGGGGGTCTCCGTCGGCAAGGTCGAGGACAAGTTCGGGCACCGGGCCTCGAACACGACCGAGCTCTTTTTCGAGGACGTCCGCGTCCCGGCCGACCACCTGATCGGGCGCGAGGGCCTCGGCTTCATCGTGGCCATGAGGACGTTCGACAAGACCCGCGCCGCCGTCGGGGCGGCGGGCGTCGGGATCGCCCGGGCAGCCCTCGAATACGCCATCGAGTATTCGAAAACGCGGGTCCAATTCGGCAAGCCCATCGCCACCTTCCAGGCGACGGCCTTTAAGATCGCCCAGATGGCCATGGAGGTCGAAGCGGCGCGCCTCGTCGTCTGGCGGGCCGCCTGGCTCATGGACCGGGGCAAGCCCAACGGCAAGGAGTCGGCCATGGCCAAATGCCTGGGTTCGGACGTGGCCATGAAGAACGCGATGGAAGCCCTGCAGATCTACGGCGGCTACGGCTACATGAAGGACTACCCCATCGAGAAACTGGTCAGGGACGCAAAACTGCTCCAGATCTACGAGGGGACGAACGAAATCCAGCGGCTGGTGATCTCGCGGGATGTGATCGGCCCGATCAGGGGCCGTTAATAACTCAGTCTTCGATGTACTCGGGGATGAGGGCCAGGGTCTCGATCCCGGCGCCGCGCACGATGTCGATCACTTCCATGACCTTGGAGAAGGGGAGCTTGGCCAGGGCGCGGATGAAGATCGTCTTGTCCTGGCGAGTGCTGTAGAGGCGCCGGAGCTCTTCGAGAAGGCCCCGCAGTTCGTAATTGATGCCGTTGATCTCGGCGGCGTCATTCATTTTCAGCGTCAGGACGATGAGGCCCGTGGGCTGGCCGGCGGAGGTGGAATCGGACTGGGTTTCGGGCAATTTGACATCTATGCCTTTTTGGACGAGGGGCGTGATGACCATGAAGATGATGAGAAGGACGAGAAGAACGTCGCACAACGGGACGACGTTAGGCTCAGCTTTAGACATGATAGCCTCCTTGACACAACTCTAAGACAGCCATTTTATGACATCTCCCCCGGTTTGTCAACGAAATTTAGGGGGCGGCCTATTTCAGGGTGTCGATGGCCTTGCGGTTGTTGCTGGTGTGGAAGACGAGGAGGGTCTTGCCTTCCCCCGCCGACGAACCGTAGGAGTATTGGATGGCAATGACCGCGTTGCCGAGAAGCGCCCCGATCTCGGCCCCGGCGCCGATCCGATCGGTGACGAGGACCGTGAGGACCTTCTTCGACTTGACCTTGTAGCCCAGGGTCCGCAGGGCCGTTTCGGCCTTCTTGGCGTCCGAGGTGACGAGGTGGAAGTGGCCCTGGTCGGTCTCCGAGTAGACATAGAGGGCCTTGACGTTGATGCCGGCGTTGGCCAGTGTCCCCAGGACGCGGCCGAAGATGCCTGGCTCGTCGGGAGTGGTGACGGTGAGTTCGGTATCTTCATTTACGGATGTCACGGGCGTTCTCCTAGTTTCCGGAAATGGATTATATCAGATTTGGACGGGAAGCGACAAGTGCGCTTTGTCTTTTGAGCCGGGTCGTTTATAATACAACGCCGGAGAGAAGCATGTCGGACGAGAAACGGGCGGCGAGATTGGCCATCATCGACAATTCCATCGACCCGGGAGTCTACCGGCCCGTCGAGCACTGGAGCCGGCATCTCACCGTTCCTTGGGACGCCTTCGTCGCCAGGGACGGCCGTTTCCCCGATCCGGCAGCCTACTCCCACTTCATCCTGACGGGCTCCGAGGCCTCCATCCTCGAGCGCGACCCCTGGGTCGACGCCGAAGCGGGGATCGTCAGGGAGGCGGTCGCCGCAGGCGTCGCGGTGCTGGGCAGCTGCTGGGGGCACCAGCTTCTCGCTTTCGCCCTCGCCGGCGAGTCGCATGTGCGCCGCTGCGAACGGCCCGAGATCGGCTGGGTTCCGATCCGCGTGGACAAGGAGGACGAACTCTTGGGCCCGGCCGGGACGCCGTACGCTTTTTCCGTACATTATGACGAGGTCCGGGACCTTCCGGCCCCCTTCGAGGTCCTCGCCTCGACCGACGCGTGTCCGGTCCAGGCCTTCCGCCTCCGCGGCAAACCGGTCTGGGGCCTGCAGAGCCATCCCGAGGTGGACATCCCGACGGGCCTGCGGTTCCTCCGGGACCTTGTCGATCGCGGCTTCAAGGGCCGGGATCTCCTCCTCGAGGCCCTTCGGCAGCCGCCTCGGGATTCCGGGCTCATCCTCCAGATCGTCAGGGCCTTTCTGGCGGCCGGCCGCCTTCGAACAGGTTGATACATTCGCGGCGCCGATCCCCGATCTGCAGATCTTTGCGGGTCGTGGCAAATCACCGCTCAGCAGTAACCCTGTTTAGCCTCCGAGCCTAAGGACGGAATGTCTCTAAGCAGTTGATTTTTCTTGACAAATAGGCCTAGATTGACTATAAATCCCATAGACCTTGTATTTTCATGCCCAAATCATAGGAGGATTTCAATGAAATTGCGCAAATCCGCCGTACTTTTCGTCGTGATGGCGCTCGTCGCGTTCACGACGATATCTTTCGCCCAAACAACAAAGCTCAAAAGGATCGGGATCTACACCTTTGTCGAGATCAAGGGACAGGTCCCGACCGCGGAGGTCATGAAGGGCCTTTTCGAACGCTACGCAGCCGACATCAAGACGGGGTTCGACCTGGCCGGGAACCCCGAGCTCTATGAGCCGTTCATGGACCAGATCCAAACGTCCGAATGGGTCGATACGACCCTCCCCGTTGGCGAGACGTTTCCCTGGATGCTTTTCAAGGCCCGTAACCAGGTCAAGGTCGCCAGGAACATCGAGTGGGCGGGCAAGGCCCCACTTCCGGTCTTCATCGTCAAGGTCAAGAAGGACTGGAAGATCTACGACTTCATCATCCCCAAGAACTGCGGCAACATCGCCCTCAGTATGCACGTCGTGGACGCCATCCCGCCGGCCGTCTGCAGCCTCGTCGTCAGCCCGGAACGGGCCAACGTCAACGACCCGATCACCGTCGATATGAGCGGGACGCAGTACGCCAAGACGATGAGCGTTGAAGTCTTCGACGCCCAGGGCCTGAAGCTGGCCACGCAGGAGCTGACGCCCCAATCGCCCAAGTGGCAGACGAAGTTCGACAAGCCGGGCGAATACTCCTTCAAGGGTACGGCCGTCAACATGGAAGGGATTGCGGCGGCCAATCCCTGCGCCGGTAAGGTATCCATCAACTTCCCGCCGATCTGCAAGCTCTGGACGACGTGCCTGCCGTGCGAGGATTATGTCGGCCGGCCCATCACCTTCGACGCGTCCGGGTCGAGCGACCCCGACGGCCAGATCGCCAAGGTCGTCTTCGAGCTTCTGGACTCCCAGGGCAACGTCATCGACACTTGCGTTACGACGCGGAAACCCTGGATCTGGGAAAAGGTCTTTGCCAAGGCCGGGACCTACACGATCAACGTCACGGTCTTCGACAACGACGGCGCCCAGTCGCCGGCCTCCGACCCCTGCCGCCTGACCTTCGAAGTGACCCAGAAGATGCTCTTCTGGACGGTCGCCGGCGGCCCCGGTCTCTACGGCGGGAGCACGGCCCTCTACGGCTTCCTGCGGGCCGGCCTGTTCGCCTGGCTCACTCCCGACAAGTGGAGCGGCACGCTGAGCGCCGGCGGAGGCATCCCGCTGGCCGGTTCGCCGTGGCGCCTCGTCTTCACCGCCGAGGCCCTGGTCAACGGCCACTTCCAGAAATTCTTCATTGGCACCGGCGTCGGCTTCAGCACGGCCACCCAGCCGAAGGACGATAACCACAAGGCCGGTCTCGACCTCGTCGTCCAGCCCGGGTTCGACGTCTTCGACAAGTGGACGAGCAAGGGCCAATTGTTCTTCGAGTTCCGGGCGCCCCTCTTCCGGTCCTTCAACCACAACTACAAGACCGGGCTCGGCTTCCGGTTCCTGTTCTAAGCCGAACCGTCAACGAACGTCCGAAAGGGCCAGAGAGCGAACTCTCTGGCCCTTTTTTTCTTCTGCTAAATCCGGGAATTGTTCACAGTGAATGGGAAGCGCCCTAAGATTTTCATCGGGACGCTGCCCCGGGCAGTGATGGGGGTCGTGCAGAGCCCCCGTAGTGGAGGGGGGCCCGTCCC
>JBFYOD010000177.1:0-27267 GCA_041303965.1 Candidatus Aminicenantota bacterium | reverse complement strand
ACCATGTCCCGCTCAATCCCGGCGCGCAGAAACAATTCGGCAACGCCGACATGAGCGGCTTCAGCTGCTGCAACGGCACCGCCCTCGAAAGCAGCACCAAGCTCCAGGACTCCATTTACTTCAGGGGCGCCGACAACGGGACGCTGTATGTCAACCTCTTCGTTCCCTCCACGCTCAACTGGACAGAGCGAAATCTGGTCGTGAAGCAGAGCACCGATTTCCCCAACGCAGATACCACGCAGCTCGTCCTCAAGGGCGGCGGCCGGTTCGACATCAAGGTCCGCGTGCCGGGTTGGGCCACCCGCGGCTTCTTCGTCAAGATCAACGGCCGGAAAAAATCGGTCAAGGCCGTGCCCGGCACTTACCTGACAATCCGCAGAAACTGGCGGGATAACGATTCGATCGAGCTTCGGATGCCGTTTTCCTTCTATCTGGATCCGGTCGTGGATCAACCCAATGTCGCCAGCATCTTCTACGGTCCGGTTCTGTTGGCGGCCGAAGAGTCCGGCCCCCGGACCGACTGGCGTCCCGTGACACTCGACGCCGGCGACATCGGCAAGTCCATCACGGGCGATCCCGGCACCCTTCGTTTCAGCGTCGGCGGCATCGCCTTCAAGCCGTTCTATGAAACCTACGGGCGATATTCGGTGTATCTGAACGTGACCTTGAAGTAGGGCGGTCGCCCCGATGGGCGTGCCGGCCCCTGGATTTTGAGTTCCTTGACACCTGTCCGGGGCCGGAATATCTTTATTTCATGAGGGGAGGCGTTAATTGCAAGCCCGAAGCAGGCGCCTTCATGCCGCGCCAAATAGGGAATTTCCAATCCTTCGAAAAACTTCATTAAATGAATACACGCGTGAACAGACTAACATCCTTCATCATCACCGCTTTGCTGTTGACACCGCTTGCCGGCCTCTTCTGGGGATGCCAGACCAAACCGGCGGCCGGCGACCTGGAGAAGAACTTCGTGGATCCGCCGAACTCCGCCAAGCCGCTGGTCACGTTTGGCGGAGAGGTTGGGGCGGCGGACAAGGCCTCCATCGATCGCTTCCGTTCCGTTCCCTATGATTCGCTGGCCTGGATACGGGCCGATCTCACCGGGGAGAAGGCTTCCGAATTTGACGAAGCCGGCTGGGATCACGCCCTGTTCCGCCCGTTCAAGAATTACTCCGGCGACATCTCGGGTCGCTTCATCGAGATCATGGCGATGAACGCCCATGGCGATTACAATGTGCATCCCGCGTTCAAGGCACTGCTGGCGGAGCTGCCAAAGCATCAGCGTGCGGGAGGCTATTTTGCCGCGTCCGGCCTGATCAACTGGCAGAAGCCCATTGATCATAAGGATATTTATAAAAGCACCATGATGCCCGCTCTTTGGGGTAATGCGCGTCTGTTGTGCGGGCTGGTGGAAGCGAGCCGGGCGTTCCCGGATGACGCGCCCCTGCTGGCGATGGCGCGCAGGCTCGGTGACTTCTATGTCGGTCTTATCCCGCGCTTCGCCGATCCGGCACGCATGAGCGAGTACACCGGCGGTGATACTTATGCAGCAGGATATGCGACGTGTTATTTCCCGGCGATGGAGGGCCTGGTGAAGCTCCATACACTCACCGGCGAGCGGAAGTATCTCGAAGCCGCCGTCACCATGGCGGCTTTTTACAAGCCATTCGACCGGCTGCCTATCGACCATGCCCACGGTATGCTTTGTAACCAGGTGTCGCTCGTGTTGCTGTACGAGGCGACCAGGAATGTGTCGTACCTGGAACGAGTTGAGGAACGCTGGGATGAACTCGTGACGGGCGGCTATATCAATCCAGCGGGTGGCATACTGGAGAAGTGTTGGGTGACGTTCGCGCGCGACGAAGGCTGCGCCATTGCCGACTGGCTGCGTCTGAACCTGGCGCTGGGCCGCGTCACGGGCAAGGCGCGCTATTGGGCCATGGCAGAGCGTACGCTGCATAATCATTTTCTCCAGAACCAGACGCCTAAGGGCGGCTTCGGTCATCGCAATATGCTATGCGATAAGGACGGCGTCTACGGTTTTGGGAATTCATCTGAGGAAGCGGTATGGTGCTGTACTTTTCATGGCCAGCTTGGTTTTGTGAATCTGCGTTCGCATCTTCTTAACCGCAGTGAGGCGGGTCTTATCTGTAATTTCGCCCTGGATTTCACCGCCAAGTGCGCGGATGGAACGGCGGTATCCGAAATACGTCCGGTTGCCGCTGAGGGCGAGGTGCTGCGTCAGCGCATACGTCTTGACGGCCTTCCCGCCACAGTGCTGCGGGTGCGACAGCCCCACTGGGCTAACGCGGTCACGGCGGTGGCTGCGGACGGCAGTGCTCTGCCGCTGGTGACAAGGGATGGTTTCTGCGCCACGGCCAGGCCGGTGTCGGAGGCGACCTTCATCTATGCTGGCGGGATTTATGCCGAGGACCGGCATTTCAAGCGCCTGCCTGCCGGCCCGGTCGCCGGGGAGGCCGGTGTCATCGGTTATGGTCCGAAGCTGTTAGCGGCTCAGGGCCGCACGGCGGCGGCACCGACCTGGCCCACCACCATCGAGGCACTCAAGGCGCAGGGCCTGGAGCCATTCCCTGCGGCATTGCGCTTCAAGGAATGCTGTTTCGTCCTCGGCAGGAAGTGAAAATTATTGAAAACCAAAGCTGAAATCCTATTTCTCGATGATTATGTGACCTGCCCCCCTTTCCTCGCCCATTTTGTCAGCAACTTTTTGAATATGCAAGTCCATCACGGGCGATCCCGGCACCCTTCGTTTCAGCGTCGGCGGCATCGCCTTGAAGCCGTTCTATGAAACCTACGGGCGGTATTCGGTGTATCTGAACGTGACCTTGAAGCAGGGCGGTCGCCCCGATAGTGCGCACCGGCCCCTGGATCTTGAGTTCTTGACACATGTCCGGGGCCGGGATATCTTTATTTCATGAGGGGAGGAGTTAATTCCGAACCCGAAGCCGGCGATTCCATGCCGCGCCAAAAAAGGAATTTCCTATCCTTAGGGAAGAATACGGCGGCTTTCATTTATCATGGTCGGTAACATGGTTATATGAGTTGACACGTGATCGATCGGAACAAAAAAAGTGAAGTGAACCAGATTTTTGTGGGTTCTCATCCCAATGTGAAAAGTACTTCGGAAGGGGGTGGGATTCGAACCCACGATTCCAGTCACCCGGTATAACGATTTTAGAGACCGTCCCGTTCAACCGCTCCGGTACCCCTTCGTGCCTGAAAGAAACCGGTCAGCATGGCGCCCGCCTCTTCGCGGCGCTCAACTGGACAGAGCGCGATCTGGTCGTGAAGCAGAGCACCAATTTCCCCAATGCCGATACCACCCGGCTCGTCCTCAAGGGCGGCGGCCGGTACTGTGATCGCGAGGGGACATGTACGCTTCGTACGTGTCCCCGGTCTGAAGTCCCGATAGCTGACTAAATTCGAACGCAAAGGTCTGATCCCCGAGAGGGGCTCAGCCCTTTTTTGAGAGGAGATTTCTGCGGTCCCGGGCCGCCGGATCTCAAGCTCCTGACTCTCGTCCCCGGCCGGGATATCCTCTGTTTTGGAGGGGACGGGTTGCTACGGAGTCCGCGGCCAGAGATTTCAGGCCGAGCGCAAAAAGGAAATTCCAATAAATCTTGATTGGAGATCGGCCTTACTGTATTTTTATCAATTACTAACAGCAGCCAAGGCATTCCATTCAAGGCATTTCATTCAGTTCTTGATTTCCGATCGAGGCCAGGGCTACAATGCTCCGTAATGGATGAGGCGACCCCCTGTTCACTGGCCCGGGCCAAAGACCGGCTCGTTTCGCTGGACGCCCTCCGGGGCCTCATCATGGTTCTCATGGCGGTCGATCACGCCAGCTACTTTGTCGGCAAGTTGCACCCCGGGGAGTTCTGGGGCCTGCCGCTTCCCCGGTATGCGGACGCCCTCGCGTTCCTGACGCGCTGGGTGACTCACCTCTGCGCCCCGGGATTTTTCTTCCTTATGGGCGCCGGCATGATCCTGTTCGCGGCGGCGCGGCGCAAGGCCGGGTGGACCGAGAACAGGATCACGCGCTTCTTCGTGACGCGCGGAGCCCTGCTCATCCTGCTGCAGATGATGGTCGAGAACCCCGCCTGGCTGCTTGGTACGCTGGGCGACAAGCTGACGATTGCGGTGCCTCCGGGAGGCGGCGGGGATGTGCTCTTACACTTTGGCGTGCTCTATGGGCTGGGCGCAAACATGATCGTTTTCTCCTTGCTGATGCGGGCCGGCACCGGCCTCATCGTCCTCGTGAGCGTCGGCTCGATCCTGGCGACGCAGTGGCTCACGCCGTCCGCGGCCGAAGCCGGGGTGCTGTATTCGCCGCTGCTGAGGATCCTGCTCATCCCGGGACAGACCGGGCCCCTGCAGTCCTTCTATCCCTTGATCCCCTGGCTGGCCCCGACGGGCTTCGGCGTCATTTTCGGCGGACTCCTGAGCGGGAAGGGCCCGCGGGTTTTCCGTTGCGCGCTGCCGGCCGGAGTCGGCTTGCTGAGCCTGTTCGTGTTGTTGCGTTGGGCGGGCGGGTTCGGAAATATCCACGTGGGGGACGGCGGATGGATCGGCTTCCTGAACGTCACCAAGTATCCGCCCAGCCTGGCCTTCCTGACACTGACCTTGGGCGCCGATCTGGTGCTGCTCTTTGTATTTTCGAGGATCGAGGCCGCGGTTCTCCGCGCCGGCCGGCCGTTGCTCGTCTTCGGGCGCTCGGCGCTCTTCTTCTATATCGCGCACATGTATCTCTACGCGGCGTTCGGCCTGGCCTTCCCGGGCGGGGCGACCTATCCCGTCATGTACCTGGCCTGGCTTGCCGGGCTGGCGATCCTTTACCCGCTGTGCGCGTGGTACGGAGCGTTCAAAAGGAAGAAGCCGATCGAATCCGTCTGGAAGCTGTTCTGACCCCGCGGTCGAGCCGTGCGCCTTTTACTCGGGCCCTTTCCGCCCCAAAAAGGCCGATTAAGCCGGTTGGCATTGATTGGGACCTTGCACTATTTTTTTATTGTCAATCACTAGCAACAGCCAAGGCGCCGGATATTGATTTCATCGGAGCCGGGCTTTTTATGGTTGCTGTCCAGACCTTCGGGGATCGGATCAACTTCCACCCACACCCGTATCTCCTGTTGACTGAGGGCGGTGTCGACCGAGCGGGGATCTTCCACAGGCTACCGCGTTTGGACGACGCGCGGCTGGCCGAGATCTTCGGCCGGGAGGTCCTGGCGATGCTCGTCCGCCTCTTGTTCCTGGACCGTGAGGAGAAGGTCGGTTAACGGCACGGCGAGACCAGTGCCGAGCTGGAGATCATGGACTGCCTGGAGTTCATTGCCCGGGTAAGGTCTACGAAGTGGACCCGCTGGTCTGCCCCCGGCGCTCCGGCCGGCACCCGTGAGCGAGGCCGGCCCTCATTTCGAGTCACGCCCCTTCGGCTCGGCCAAAACGCCCGCGTCGACCCAGTAGAAATGGGCCTGGTCGCCGACGAACTGCTGGCCGAGGGACCGGATGAAGAAAAGGTACTTTCCGTCCCGCGAGAGCGACGGGAAGCGCTCGAAAGCCTCCGTGTTGACGGCCCCGCCCAGTCTGACGGGCATTCCCCACGAGCCGTCCGCGCCGCGGACGACCCCTCCGCCGGAGGGAGCTCGGCGTTGAAATAGAGCCGTTTGCCGTCAGGAGAGAACGCCGGACCGCCGTTGCCCTGAGTGGCCGCGAAGGGGGCGACGACAGGCTTGGAGAAGGCCTTCCCGTCGAAGGCGCCGAAATAGATCGTCTGCTCGGGCCCGGGCCGCGAGATCGCCGACCAGAAAACTCCCGTCCCGTCCGGAGAAAAGGCCAGTTGTCCGTGTGGGCACCTTTCGACGGCCAGGACGTCGGGCCAGAACTTCGCCGGCTCGGCGCCCGGAAGTATCTGACCGAAGGACACTCCCATACTCGGCCCCTTCGCTTTTTGAAGGGCCTTGGCCGGCATTCCGGGCAGCAGCAGGAAGATGTCCTTGTAATACTGCCGGACCAGGTCGATCTTGCTTGGCGCGTCGCCCTCGAGCCGGATGGGCAGATGGCCCAGGGCGATGTGGTCGACCTTCAGGTCTTCTTGGAGGAAACGGGCGCAGTTGGGCTCGAGGGGGTACCAATAGTGAACGATGGCCAGGTCGAGCCGGGCACCCTTGAGCCCGAAGGCCTGAAAGACATCGCACCTCCCGTTCGGGTCGCCCTCGTGCCAGACGCGCCGGCCGTCGATCTCGAGATCGTACATGAGGTTCATCGGGACGTCCCGGTCGCCGCTATGGAGCGTGCGGCAGGCCGTGACGGCGACGCCCTTGAGGGTCAGGCTCCGCTTGTCTCCGACCTCGAGGCCGACCGCGGTGACGCGCGGCCCGATCCGGGCCCAGTCCGGGGCCGCCCGGCGCATGGCCTCCACGGCGTCCGCCGGGGCCAGGAGCACGGCCTCGGGGAAGGCCTCCAGGTAGCGGACGGCCAGGCCGGCGTTAAAATGGTCGGGATGGTCGTGGGTGACGAAGACGAGGTCGACGCCGTCGAACGGCGCCTCGCCCTTCATGATCTTGTCGAGCGTCTCGGGCGCCGGGGCGCGGTAGTCCGGGTTCGGTTTGTCGAACAGGGCGTCGATGAGGACCTTGGTCTCGACGGAGGTCACCAGGACCCCCATGTTGGCCACATAGGTCAGCTCGAGCTCCCGCTCCGGGGCAGGAAGATAGCAGGCCCAGCCGTCCCAAGCCGGGTGGTCGGTCAGCCGGACCGGCCGGCTGCCGTCCAGGTCGACCTGGTAGACCTCGAAATTGCCGTCCCGGACGCTCTGGAGGAGGATGTGGCGGCCGTCGGGCGACCACATCGGGTTCTCGTCGCGCGTCTCGACAGCGGTGACCGCCCGGTCCCCGCTCCCGTCGGCGTTCATCACCCGGACCATGCCCTGCATTCGGCCGTCGGCCCGGAACTTCTGGGCGTAGGCGATCTTCGTCCCGTCCGGGGACCAAACGGGGAAGATCTCGAGCTGAGGCGTGTTCGTGAGCCGGGTCTGTCCGTTGCCGTCCGGCGCCATGGTGTAGATCTCGTAATTGCCGTCGCGGTTGGACATGAAGATGATCTTCGAGCCGTCGGGGGACATGAACGGCCGCTCATCACGGGCCTCGTTGTGGGTCAACCGGCGGGCCTCGGATCCGTCAGCGCCCATGGTCCAGATCTCGGTGCGCTTTTCGAAGTCCCGGACGAACAGGATGCGCTTTCCGTCGGGAGTGAACTCGGGGTGTTCCTCACTCTCCGGGGAAGCGGTGAGGCTCCGGACGCCGCTTCCGTCGGGCGCCATGCTGAAGATGTCCATGTTGCCATTGCGGTCGCTCAGGAAAAGGACCCTCGTCCCGTCGGGCGAGGCCGCTGGGCAGAGATCCTGGGCCGGGTGGTTGGTCAGGTTGCGCGGCTCCCTCTCTCCCGGATGGAGGATGTACACGTCCTTGTTGTCGTTCCGGCCCGAGTAGAACAGGACGGGATAGGCGACCCCGGACGGCGGCGAAGAGCCGGCGTCAGGGCCGGAGGAAAAGTGCTGCTGGACCATCACCCAGCGTCCGTCCCGCTTCTCCAGGACGCCGGTCCAGCGGGTGTTCTCCCAGCTGGCCGGCCGTCCCTTCCACTCGTTGATGTCGTCCAGGATGCAGAAAAACCAGGCAACGTCGCCGCCCCCCGACCGCTTGATCCTCAGGTCGCGGATCTCGAAGCGGACGGCCTTGAAATTCGGGCTCATCCAGATCCGCTCGGCCTGTTTGAATTCAGCGAATCCCCTGACCACGTCGCCTTCGGGATGCACTTCGAGGAAATCGGCGTCGTTGGCGATCGTTTGGTAGAGAAGCGCGAGGTCTTTGTTCGCGGCCCAGCCGATCGCGGCCCGGATGGCCTGTTCGATCCGGCCGAGCTCCTCCTTGTCCTGGGCGGCAAAGCCGGGCGGACGGCTCGTCCCGGCCGAGGAGACCAGGGCAAAGGCCAGCCCGAAACAGGCGGCCAGAAACGGCGTTGTCTTTTTCATCGGTCTTTTTCCTCCTTCGCTCTTCAGACGTTTTTCACCCCGATGGCGTAGATGCGGTCGACCTTGAATTCGAATTCGTAGGGGCTCCGGCGTTCGAGGAAATCGAGAGTGAATCCCGAATGGGAAAAATAATCCGAGATCTCGGCTTCCGTGAACAGCGAGAAGTAGATCTCCGTCGGGATATCCAGGAGCTCATCCTGGTACCTTTCTCCGGATCCCGCCTTGACGATGACCAGGAGCCGGCCGCCAGGCTTGAGGACGCGTCGGAATTCCCGGAAGATGCGGGGAATATGGGCTTTCGGGGTATGGATGATGGAATGGCAGGAGACCAGTCCGTCCAGGACGCCGTCCGGAAAGCTCATGGCGGCGATGTCTTCACACCGGAAAGGCATCCCCGGGTTTGCCTCTTCGGCGATTGTAACACAACGTTCGGAGAGATCGAGGCCGATGATCTTCAGGCCCTTGTCGTGGAGGTACTTCCCGATGTGGGCCGAGGGGCCGCAGCCGGCGTCGCAGATGATCGAGCCGCCGGCGAACTGGCCGGCGAACATGTCGAGGATCGCCCGGTCGTAAGGCTTCCGCTCCAATTCCGACCGGAAGAGATCGTCGTATTTCCCGGCGGCAAGATCGTAAGCCGCGCGCGTTTTTTCCGAGACGATTAGGAGAGGGTCCATGGCGGCCTTATCACGATTTCCCCGGCCGAAGCTTTTCGATCGCCTCGGTCCCGATCCGGTAGACGTGGCTTTCCCCGTCCCGCTGGCTGAGGAACAAGATGTAGCATCGAATTGACGTTCGGGCCAAGGGCTTGGGCTCGGACCATCCCGCAAGCGTCCTGTCCATGTACCAGATCTTCGCGCTTCCCGAGAGGCTTCAGGCGTGCCGGTGATAGATCTTACTGACGATCTTCCAGCCGTCAGGGAACTTGTAGAGCGACAGGTAGTCGGTGAAGATGTGGACGTTTCCCCGATGGAGCTCCAGTTTGACGACGGCCGCGCCGCTCGTGATGTCGACCTGGAAAATCTTGCAGGTCATCTCCGGGGACTTTTGGCCCTGGGCTTTCCGTTTCTCCGTCCCCGCGATCCAGTCGGCGATCGGCAGGCGGGTCAGCTTCCCGTCCTGCACGCCGAGCAGGACGAAATCGGGGTGGAAGCCGGCCCGGGTCTTCTCCAGGTCCCCGAGGTTGATGAGGCCGTCCACGTAGGCCGTCTGAACGAGGGCCTTGATGGCTTCTTCTTCCGCGGCCTCCCGGGCTCCCATAGTCATAGGGGCGAAGGCCAGCGCGATGAGGACACCGATGATCATGAGCTTGCGGTTCATAGGATCTCCTTTCTTGATTAGTCCGCCTGTCGGCTTAAGGCCCGGCCCCGGCGAAGGCTGCGGATGGTCTTTTTCATCGAGGGACTCCTATCCATCGAGGCGTCCGGGCCAGATACTGGCGGTACGCTTGTCCGAATTTATTTAGGCAATAGTTTTCCTCCTGGATCGCCTGGGATCGCTGGAGAAAAAAGGTGACGATGGTGATGACCAAGAATAGCCAGGATACGGCGGCGACGCTGACCGCGGTGTAAACGAGTATCATGGAGAGATACATCGGGTGCCGGGAAAAATGATAGATCCCCTCGGTGAACGGCTTCCCGGCCTCAGCGCGGGCCACGCTGAGTGTCGCGGATAGAAGCAGCGCCAAGCCGACGACGAAGATCATCAGCCCCGCGACGAACCAGGGCGTCCCCGGTCGCAGCGGCAGGAAGATGGAGTACAAGGTCGCACCGAACCAGAGGATCTGGGTCAGTCCGCCCATGATCTTGGCCCCAGGGCCTTGTCTGAGGTCGGCCGGATGGCCCGTCCGGGCGACGAAGCGGCCGGGGAGAACAACGACCGCCAGCCATTGCAGGGGGAAGACGATCATGAACAGCCAGCCGTTGCAGAGGCCCGGTTCAAAGGCCGGCGTCAGCGACATCGGCGTCCTCCGATGGAACCTTTCCGGACAAGGACCCTCATTTCGGCCTCAGAGCTTCGATGGCCTTGGAGGAGACCCACCAGATGTCGCCATCGGGAGAGAACGCGCCCTTGAAATCGATGAAATCCGCCGAAGAAACGATCCCCGGCGCGAAGACCTCGGGCGTTATCCCCGGCGTCTTCTGGCCGAGGTATGGGCCGGAAAACTGGGGCCACGCGGCCGTCCGAACCGCCGGTCCGGAATCGCCCGACCGGACGGCGGCATGGATCTCGCCGCTGCGAGGGGTCGCGGGACGCTTCGACGAGGCGACCTCCCGGGCCACGGCGTCGCAGATCTCCTTGATGGGCGCGCTCTCGAAGCCGTCCCCGGGAGGCGGGCCGCCGCCGCGCGGGCCGATGAGGACGCGTTCCTTGACTAACGTCACTTCGTCCGGGTACAGCTCGGGACCGGCGGGGAGGTCGACGAGACCGGCGGCTTTCACCGTCGTGTTCCCAACGCAGAAGGAGGCGACGATCAGCCCCGCGGCGTGGGCGCTCCGCACGAATTCCAGGACCGCCGGGTCCTCGTTGAACTTCCTCCACTGCGGGCCGCTGGGGATGATGAGGGCATCGTAGCCGGAGAAGTCCTTCAGGCCGGGGATGAGGAGGTCGCTCCGCAAGACGATGTCTCGCTTTTTATTGTAACAACCCCGGTACTCGGCATCGACACCGACGCGCTTAATCGTCCAGCCCCGGGCCTCGATCTCCTTGGCCAGAGGGAAGTAGGCGTCGCCGAACCACTCGCCGAGGAGGACGAGGATGCTCAGCGGCCGGGCCGGATCTTCGGCGAGCAGGCGTCCCGGCGCTCGCCCCGCGCCCAGCAGTACGGCCAGGCCAAGAACCGCGACACCGAAAAGACGTTTCGTAAGGCTTTTCATCATGCCTCCTGGCTCCTTGGTCAGATCGCGCTTGCCAGGGCCGCCAGGATCAAAGCGAAGATGATCATGGGGCCGGCGGCCTTGGCGTGCCCCCTATAGTGATGGGAGAAATCCTTGTAATCGTCCTTGGACGACCCAGGGATGATGGCGAATTTCGGCGTGATCTTGCTGATGATCAGCCAATCGAGAATCACGAGATCGCCGAAAGTGGCCGCCCCAAATTGGACGGCCACATTGAAGAAGGCTGTTGCGAACGAGATATCGCCCCCCGAACCGGATTTGAGGGTGAAGGTCGAATAAATGGGAAAGCCGATGACGAAGAGGAACCAAGGCACGCCGATGACCGCCGCCAGCGCTTTCTCTCTGCGCGTCTGGGGCGGCACTTTAGCCTTGACGGTCGGGGGGTAATCCGCGTAGCCCCAAACGCGCGGGCTCATCGTAATCATGATCGAAAAGAGATAGCCCGTCGTCACGGCGCCGTAGATAAGTCCGTAGCGGAGCGCAGTCATGGCCTGCGGATCTCCCCTAACCGTTTCCGGGCGGCTTCGGCGGTCTTGGCGTCGATTTTCATCGTCAGGATCGTTTCGTAACAGTCAGCCGCTTTTTCGACCTCGCCGGTCGCGAGATGAATCCTGGCCATGGAGAAAAGCGGCCCGGGCTCATCCGGAAGTCCGGCGCGCCACAGCTCGCAGATGGCCAGGGCTTCCTTGAGGTCTCCGCTCTCGAACGTATCCATGTAGACCGGCCCGATCACCGAGGACACGATCAAATCGTTCCTTGGGTGGGTCTTGCCGTAGTCGGCATAGATCTTGGCCGCCTCGGCCGCCCCCTGCGCCTTGATGATGTCGATGAATTCGCTTCTCTTCAGAGGGCGCGGCTTCGCCTTCTTGAAGCGCCGGAGGACGATCATGCCGTCGCCGGCCGCCGCTTCCGGCTTCCCGGCGGCCTCGACGAGCGAGCGGAGAGCCGACTCGTCCCCCTTGAGATAGGCGTCGAAGAACTGGAGGGCGCACCGATAGAGCTGGCGGCTGAACTCCTCCAGATAAGCGATCCGCGCCGGATCTATCTCCCGGAGGTTCCGCAGGCGGAGGTAGCCGCAGGAGAATTCGTCGTGATCCACGCCCCGGAACTGCGCCATGTGCGCGTCGCCGTATTCCAAAGCCTCGAAGAAGCGCAGGTCCTTGGGACGGAACTTGGCCTCAGCGGGCGCCACCAAGAGCTGCATGTAGGCCTTGTCGAACGCTCGGTGCGAGTAGCCGGGGACGGCCTCGATCAGCTTCAGCTCCTCGGGCATAGTGATCGCCCCGTCCAGGGTGAGGACGGCGTCGACGCGGGCGTCGCGCTCGCCAAAGAGGACGTTCGAGAAGCCGCCCCAGCTCATTCCCGTGGTCCCGACCCGGGAGAGGTCCACGTTCGGGAACTCTCCCATCCGCGCGACCGCGAACTCGAGGTCGCGGGCCTGGACTTCCAGGCTGGCCGCCTCGTCCTCGATCTCCCGGCGGTACCGGCCCATGTTCGGGACCGCGGCGACGACGTAGCCGTGACTGGCGAGATATTCAAAGAGATACGCATGGTGGGCCGGCGAGGCGTTGTATCCCGGCATGTGGACGATGAGGGGGAACGGCCCCTTCTCCGGAGCCACGTCCTTCGCGGCGAAGACCTCTTCCTGGAGGGCGCCCTCGATCTTCTCCCGGATCGTGGCCCGGCCCTCGGGGGGGATCCGGAATTCGATAGGCAAGATGTTCTTCAGCCGGTTCTTCAGGATCGTCAGCTGTTCGGTCGAGGGCGGGGCGAAGTCCGTCTCCGTCGCCGTGGTGAAGTAGTAGTCCTCCAGCCTCATCCGGCTCGGACCGGGAGCTTGCGCCGCCGGATACCAGACGGTGATCTGGATCGGCCGGGCGATCGGTCCCTCCGTCGGCCGGCCGAAGTAGTCGCTCTTGGGCTTGAACGTCCTTGTGAGATCATACTCGTGCAAGACGCGGTACCCGACGTCGTAGGAGCCCGGCTCCTGGGCGGGCCAGATCAGCGGCCTCCGTGCGATATCCGGCTGACGCGCGACCGAACGCGCAGGCTCTCGAGGCTCCCCCTTGCAGGCCGGAATCACGAGACTGAGCGAAGACGCCAAGATCAAGGCGCCAACTAAGCGAGCGCGCTTCATATCACTTGACTCCGATCTTTTCCCAGATTGCCTCGACGTTGTTCTGGTGGATGTCCATGTCCCTCATCTTGAGCATCCTGTCCTTGAAATAGGGGAAGTCCCGCTCGATGACGTATCGGGCCCTGGCCTCTTCCAGCGTCCCGCCCTTGGCCTTCAGCTCGCGAAGGCCGTCCCAGAGCGTCTTGAGGTAGCGATATTGCTGTTTGAAGGTCTCGACGCCGAGCCGCATGTCGGAGTGGGCGAAGTTGACGTGCTTGATCTCGCGGCCACTTTCGACGATCCGGCCCCAGTTCTCCAGGATCAGCCCCAAGTCCCAAGACCCGCCTTTCCTCAAGTTGGGGAGGACCTGGTCCGGCCAAGTGTCCCCCACGGCCACCAGGCCCTCCTCGGGGACGAAGATCATGATATCGCTCGGCGTGTGGTTCCCGCCGACGGAATAAAGCTCGACGGTCAGGTCGCCCATGTCGAGGACTAGGCTTTTCTCGAAAAGGACCGTGGGGAAGGCGGGCTGGAAGCCCGTTTGGAGCTCTTCGATGACCGACCTGAGCACGATGAGGCCCTCCCGGAAGAAGCGGGCGTCCTTCGAGTCGGGCGGCGCCTTCTCCAGCCTCTCTCCCCAGTCCTTGAGCATGGCCTTGAACTTGTCGATCTGCTTGACCAATCCCTCCCCGGTGAGCTCGCTCCTCATGCCTTCGGGGACCGTCCTATGCCCGACGATCGTCGTGTCGGCGTAGACCTGGTTCCCGGCCGTGTGGTCGTGGTGGAAGTGGGTATTGATGAGGTACCTGATGTCCTTGCGCCCGAATTCCTTCTCGATGGCTGCCCGTATCCTGGCGTCGATCGAGCGGAGGAGGTTCGCCTCGATGACGACGACGCCTCGCGCGGTCGAAAGGGCGACGGTGCGGATCAGCTGCATGTCGTCGCCGGCCCAGGCGAAAAGGACCCTGTCGCCGAACCTCTGGGTGTGGAGCGGCAGTTCGGCAGCGGTCTGAGCGACCGGAGCCTGACCGAACAGCACGATCGCCAATAGGAGCACGATCAGGACGCCCAACAAGGGTCTTTTCATCAAAACTCTCCTTTCCGGGCTTCCTTCGGCCTCAGCTTATCGATGATCCTTGAAGAAATCCAGAAGATGTCCCCGTCCCTCGTGAAGAACAGGAACCGCCCGTCCGAGGAAAACGTGGCGTTGCCCTCCGAACCGGCCGTGTTCATGGGCTCTCCCAGATTGACCAGTTCCCCCCATTTCCCGGACGCGTCCTTGAACGAGGCGTACAGGTCCCAATTGCCGAACCCGCCTTCCATTCTCGAGTGAAGGATCATGACCCGGCCGTCCGGGGATAGGCAGGGGCCGCTGACTTGATCCGGGGAGAAGCCGGCCCCGAAGGGGATCGCTTCCACGAATTTCCCGTCCAGCATCGGCGCGCAAAGGAGCTGCCGCCCGGCCGCGTTCTGGCGCATGAAGTAGAGCTTCCCGTCGGAACCGAAAAATGGCTGCACTTCGATATCCGGTGAATTGACCGCGGGCCCCAATTTCAGCGGCCCTCCCCATCCGTCCTCCGTTCTCTCGGACATCCAGATGTCCGGCGTTTTATCCGCTTCCCCCCCGGCGGCGTCCGGACGGTTGGAGACAAAGAACAGCTTCTTCCCGTCGGGGGATAGGCAAGGTTCGTTGTTGATATGTTCGGTGGAGAAGGGGATGATGACCCGCTCGGACCAGACTCCCCGAACGCTCCGCACCCAGACAAAATGGTTCTTGTTGCTGGCCGGGTCTCTTTCATCATAGATCGCCTCGGAGCCGTCCGGAGTGAAGAACAGCTTGGCCTGATGGCCTTCTTTGGAGACGATCCCCGGCGCGAATACCTCCGGCGTCATCCCCGGCGGCTTCTGGCCGAAGTAGGGGCCGGTGAGTTTCGAAATGTCGCTCTGTTGCGGAAATAGGCTCGTTGCGGCGATCAGACATAGAAAAAGGCTTGGCACGGTTCGCTTCATAGCTTTTCCTTTCGTTAGGGCGTCCTATTTGTCGCTGGCGAAAGAGAAGTGCTGGGAGACGACGACCCATCGGCCGTCCCGCTTCTCCACGACGCCCGTCCAGCGGGCGTTCTCCCAAGACGCCGGCTCGCCCTTGTAGGTGTTGATGTCGTCGAGGACGCAGTAGAACCAGGCCACCGTGCCGCAGCGGGCCAGCTTGATCTCCAGGTCCTTGAGCTCGTGGCGGACGTACTGGAAGTCCGGGCTCATCCAGAAGGGGACGTTCTGCTTGACGTCTTCGAAGCGCTTGATGACGCGCTGGCTGGGCGTCACGCTGATGTAGTCCTCGTCGTTGGCGATGGAGCCGAAGAACAAGTTCAGGTCCTTGGTCTTGGCCCAGCCGATGACCGAGCTGACGACGCGGGCGATCTCCCGCTTCTCCGCCTCCTCGTCCCCGGCCGGCCCGGCTTGGCCTAGTCCTAAGGCGACGGCCGAAATTACGCAAGTCATGATCATGAAGGCAGCGGTGAGGGCGATGCGCTCTTTCATCTTTCCCCCTCTCTGGACGATGGGCGTAGACATAGCTTGTAAAGGACTTCATGCAATCCCCGTGCCAGGACGTTTGGCTCGACCTCCCCTCCGACCCGCGCCTGGACCTGTCCGGAAGCGGACTGGTATTTGTCCGGAATCGGACGGGCTTCGGAAGCAAAATTCCTTTACAAATTCAGCTGTCTCTTCGCTGCCGAGCCTCTCGCGGCGGCCGGTTCGACATCAAGATCCGCGTGCCGGTCTGGGCCACCCGCGGCTTCTTCGTCAAGATCAACGGCCGGAAGCGATCGGTCAAGGCCGTGCCCGGCACGTACCTGACACTCCGGAGGAACTGGCGGGATAACGATACGATCGAGCTTCGAATGCCGTTTCCTTTCTATCTGGATCCGGTCGTGGATCAGCCCAATGTCGCCAGCATCTTCTACGATCCGGTTCTGTTGGCGGCCGAAGAGTCCGGCCCCCGGACCGACTGGCGTCCCGTGACGCTCGACGCCGGCGACATCGGCAAGTCCATCACGGGCGATCCCGCCACCCTTCGTTTCAGCGTCGGCGGCATCGCCTTCATGCCGCACTAAAAAAGGAATTTCCCATCCTTATCGAGGCCTGTCTGCGGATGAGTATCATCTCTCTAAAGGACTCCGCAGAGGCGCGGATGGTTGCCCGTGGGACGTTTCTACTGCGTCCGCGACCACGGCCCGCTCCGCGTCATGGGAAGGGCCGGCCGGCGCCGCCGCCGAAGCGCTAACGGTCAAAGCCCGTCGCTAGAAGCCCTCTCGGCCGAGCCACATCCCGGCCGCCTTGCGGACGCCGGGGTCCTTATCGGTCGCGGCGGCCTTCTGAAGCAGGGCCGAAGCCTCTTTGCCGGCTGCCTTGCCCAGGAGCATGACCGCCTTTGTCCGGATCCCGGGGTCCGGGTCACCGAACACGACATTCGATATGAGGCCGATCGCCCGGGCCCGATCCAACGACAGCAAGGCGTCGAGAGCGGCGAGCTTGACGTCCACCTCCATCCGGTTCTCGTTGACCAGGCCTCGCTCGATGACCTCGGCCATCTCCGGCTGGCCGCGCTCGACGAGCTCGAGGGCAAGACCTATCCGGAGGATCTCGGCATCGTCCTTCCAACCGCTCGTCGGGAATTCCGTGATGAGGCGGTCCAAGAATGGAAGGGCCTTATCCATGTGGGCGACGGCCTTGTCCCGGTCCTTCGCGCCCCGGCTGAGCTGATTGTACGCATAGGAAATCCAGAACAACGCGCCGGCCTGCTCGCGACTGGCGGGGAAATTCGGGATGAACCAGGAGAGGATCTGGACGGCCTTGTCGTAGTCTTCCCCGTAGATAGCGGTCTTCGCCTGGATGAGGATCCCCGTCGCCGTCCGGGTCAGCGGCAAGCTGACGTCCCTCCGGCTGACATTGAGCAGGACTTCCGTCAGCTCCGAGGTCATCTCGGACGTAAATGCGCTCAGCAGCCACGTTCCTTTTCTGACGTACAAGACGCTCCATTTCCCCTGGCCGTCCGTCTTCGCTTCTCTCGCGACATTCGGCCGCCCGTCGAGCACCGCCTTGACCCTCGCGCCGGCCACAGGGTTGCCGCTCGGGTCGAGGACCCGTCCGCTCATATAGAGATCCCCCCGGCCGGCCTGGGACAAGGCCGGCGCGTTCAAGAGGGCCATCAGCAGGCAGAGGCTCGCTCCTTTCCGGACTGAATCTCTCAGATCGCTCATGTGCTCACCTCCGTCGCCTTGCCCGCGAGGGCGTGTTCCATATACCGGATCCGGAAGAGGATCCCCTTCTGCAGGATCAGGGACCTGATGAACGTGTGGCCACCGGGCATCTGCGGCTCGAGATTGGCCGCCTCATAGAGCACGACCTCCAGGTCCTTCAGCAGGGGGATCACCAGAGGGCTCGAGGCGTCCTTGAGCGATTCCCTGAGGGCCCGGTTTTGAAACAACAGGAAATGGGCCTTTTGCTTTTCAAAATCGAAGACCTTCTGATCGGCCTCCGTGTCGCCGCGGTTCATGTATTCCAAAAAGGCCGTGCCGACGTCCTCCATGTGGCGCAAGATCAACCGGCTGCCATCGCCACCTCTTGCGGAAGGCGCCGGCGGGGGGAACAGGCTTCTCCCGATGAAGAACGCCAAGAGGACAACGCCCAGGGACGCGGCGGGCACGGTGATCCTCACCCAAAGGGGGTATCGCCTCCGGCTTTTCGATGCGCTGGCAATGCGGGCCCGAATGGCGTTCCAAGAGGCCGCCCCGCCGAGCTCCGGCCTTTCATCCGGAAGCCCGGCTAGCCATCTCAGGCTATCCTCGACCTCGGCCCTTTTGCGGGAACAGGCTGGGCAAGCCCGGCAGTGGGTATCGAGCTCGGGCTGCTCGCCGGGATTCAGGTCGCCAGCGAGCCAGAGAATCATCCTTTTTTGGACTTCTCGACAGTTCATGACACCCCCTTCCTATAGGGCTCCATCGCCCGGCGAAGCTTGACCACGGCCCGGAACAGCTGCTTCCGGACGCTCCCCTCCGAACACTTCATATGGGCGGCCGTTTCCTGCGTCGACAGCTGTTCGAAGTGCTTGAGGACGAAAATCATGCGCTGCGCCGGCGACAGCGCGGCCATGGCCCTGTTGAGGGCCTGGCGCATTTCCCGGCCGGCATACTGGGCTTCAGGATTCTGAGGCCGCGATGCCTGCCCGTCGAACTCCCTGGCTGCCGCGCCCGACCGGAACTCCCGGCTCTTCCTCTTCTTGACGAAGTTCATGGAGCAATTGACGCCGATCCGGTAAAGCCAGGAAAAAAAACGGGCATCCGGCATGGACCGGAAGCTCTTGATGGACAGAAAGCTCCGGACGAAGATCTCCTGGAGGAGCTCCTCGGCGTCCTGGGAGTTCCCCGTATACCGAAAGGCGAGATCGGCGACGGCCCTCCTGTGCCGGAGAAAGATCTCTTCGAACGCCTCCTCCCGCCCCTCTTGGGCCGCTCGGACGAGGGCGTCTTCCGTTTCAAACAATCGGACGGACCTCGGATGGATCCTTGGCGATGAGAAATGCCCGGAAACTTTTCATGAGGAGACGTCGACGCGGATGAACTTGAAAGCTTGGAGTCTCTTGTCGCGGAAAACAAGGCGGGCCAGGACATAGGACCTGACCATATGGCTGTGAGTATGGTAGGTCAAGATCTCGTCCGGCTCGCCGTCCCAAGAATGCATCTTCTCTTCGCCCTCACTCCTCACGTAGATGATTACATCATAAAATCCATTTTCGCGGAAGGCTTCCAGCCCTTCCTGCGGAGAAAACTTGGCCTGGGAGGGGGTCTTCCGGGCGATGATCTCCGGCGTCGGGCTCATGCCGGACCACTTTGACAGAAGCCGAAATCCCAGCTGTTCCGTGAACGTCTTGCCGACGCCCTCCGGGCTTTCGCCCTTCAGGGGCTCCAGGCGGGTTTCGAGCGTACGGACCAGGGAGGCGCTCCCTCCCGTCGCGCATCCAGCCACGCTCAAGGCGGCGGCCGCGAGCAATAAGAGTCTTGGAATGATCATCATGTGGCCTCCACCCGCAGAACAGCCACTTCCGGTTTCCGACTGACACGCGATAACGAAATCGGCTCGAAAAACGTGTCAGTCCTCTTCCTCGTTCGACTGTTTTGCTGGTTGAAAGGAGGCCATCATGTTCGGGACTCCAAGGAACAGGAAGCGGCCGGCCGCCGGCCTGCATCTTTTATCGATTCCGCTCATCCTTTTTGCACTGTCCGACAGAGCTTCGCCGGCACCGCCGCAGGATGCTGAGCGGCTGGACCGGCTCCTGGCATCCGCCGCGGAATATTGCGAGCGGGTCAAGGCCATTGCCTTTAACTTTGTCTGCATCGAGGACATCGAAGAAATCCAGAATTTCTTCGGGGAGGTCAGCAGCACGTCGGCGATCCTCCGGGACGAGAAGATATTCACGACACGGCGGATCAAACGGCGGACATTCAGCCATGATTACCAGCTGATCAAAAAGGCCGGCGAGATCGTCGAGAGGCGGATCCTGCTTAAGGAAAACGGCCGGAAAACGCGCGTCGAAAACGCCGACCTCAGCCGGCTCAAGTATTCCAGCCAATATCAGTTGTTCGGACCGGTGGGGTTCCTAAGCCGGTACTGGCAGGACCGTTTCGCCTTCTCCATCGTCGGCGAAGAAAGCCTCAACGGGGAGACGGCCGTCGTCGTCCGGGCGGTCCCTCGCGAGTTCCGGGAGGAAAATTTCAACATCGGCCGCATTTGGATCAACGAAGCCTCTCAGATCCTCAGGATCGAATGGGAGCCGGACTCCATCCTCAACTACGCGGACGAGATCATCACCACGTCCCGCGGAGAATTCCATAAGACGGTCCGGTGGACCGTGGATTACAGTTTCGAAAAGAACGGGATTCGATTTCCCGGACGCCAGCTCATCCAGGAGATATTCTATCGGGACACCCCAAGCGGCCGCCGCCAGCAGGCCGTCAAGAGAGAGACGACCTTTACCTACAGGGATTTCAAGTTCTTCGTCGTGGACACGGACGTCGACGTCGGGCGCAAGAAGTCGTGAAAGCCGTGCTGCGCCGACAACGAACGCCCTGGATCCTGCTGGCTCTCATCGGATTCTCGGACGGATGCTACGTCCCTCAAGTCTATCACGACCGTGGTGTGGAGCTCCAGCGGCAGGGACGATGGGAGGCCGCCATCGAACAATACAGCCGGGCCGTTGAGCTCGACACGAAATACGCGGAAGCCTATATGAATCGGGGCGGACTTTGGTCGGAGGTTGGAGAGTACGAGAAGGCGGTCGAAGATTATACCCGAGTTATCGAGATCGACCCCTCGCGGGCCGACGCCTTCCTCCAACGCGGCCTCGCCTACATCGATATGGGCGAATATGACCTGGCCCGGGCCAGCCTGGACCGGGCGCTGGAGCTCGACCCCTACTCCGCGCGAGCCTGCAACGGTTTGGCCGAGCTATGCGAGCGAACGGGCGATCTGGCGGGGTCTGTCGACCGCTATTCTCGGGCCATTCGCCTCGATCCAAACAACGCCATCGCCTTCTACAGCCGTGGGGCCGTTCGGGAGCGGCTGTCCCTCTATGCGGAAGCGATCGGAGACTACGAGAAGGCCGCCGCCCTGTCCGCCGAGCTGGCTCCCAAGGCTCTCCAGCGGATAAACGCCTGCCGGAAACATCTGCGCGATCGAAGACCTTCTCACGAGCTCCCGGCATGTTTCTTGAACCAGCCTTCCCGATGTGCCGGGAATCTATCGCCCTCGCCGGCGGCGGGGGCTCCGAGCTGTACTTGGGGGTCAGCTTCCGCCGCGAAGGCTCGTCCCTTGACATCCGGAGCACACGGCCCTCTGCCGGGTGCTGTTCCATAACCTCGATCGGTACCTTTCAAGATACGAGGGACGTTTCGAGAAGGTGTACAGGCTTTGCAGTCCTCAGGCGCGAAGCGAATGAGGGCGGGTATTTCCGTCAGGTCGTCCAGCGCAATCCTGCCACAAGGGCTGGATCATTATGAGGGGGGGGCAGGTCAGTCGGAAAGACGCGCTGTTGACATCGCCGAAAAGTGGGGGCTATAGTTCCCCTGTGATCCTTCGGGAAGAATCAGGGAGAAACGAATGAAATGTCCGGCAGCTGTTCTTTCGGTCATCCTGACTCTTGGAGGAGGGGCCGGCCTTTGTAGGGGAGAGGCGGCCTTGCAGGAAACCACTTATATCGAAGCCGGATTCCTTTCTCCGGTGCTCGTCCGCGTCCCTGCCGAACCCGCCGTCAAGCCTCCGCTTCTCGTCGTCCTCCATGGGAGAGGAGACACGGCGGCGAATATGGCGGGGATGTGGAACGTGCTCATGGAGCCCAAACCGATCTTGGCCGTCCTCGAAGCGCCTTACCCGATGCTCTTGACCGGCGATAAAGGGTCCGTTTTGGGCTGGAGCTGGGACCCGTTGAGCACCAATGAAAAGCTCTGGGAGCGAGCCGTCCCGAAAACGGAGTTGTATATCATCAATACGATCCTCGCGCTCCGGAAGAAATATAAGGCGGGGGAAGTCTTCCTTCTGGGACATTCTCAAGGTGTTTCATACGCCTACCGGGTCGCGCTGCAAAAGCCCGATTTGGTGAAAGGCGTCATCGCCATGGCCGGCTATCTCGATCCGGAACGGCTTTCCCAGGAATCGTTTGCGCGGGCGTCGGACAAGGTGAGCGTTTTTATCGGCCATGGGAGGAAGGATGCCCAGGTCGATCCGGAAGAAAGCCGAAAAGCCAAGGCCTACCTCGAGGAGCGGGGCTTCGCCGTCATCCTCGATGAATTTGAGGGAGGCCATAGCATGACCGGGGACGTCGTCCGCCGCGCCCAGGCCTGGATGAATGGGATTAGCTATATGCGCGGCCCGTTAAGGGCTTCTTGGTCAGCTCTGCAATCGCTTAAGAATAATTGATTTATATGTACCTCATGGCGATAATGGGAAGCTTAGTTACAGATGTCGCCTAACTCGTCCTGCCAGCAGGCCGATAGAATGTCAGCCCGAGGGAAAGGAGCGCCATGAAGTCCTCCATTCGTGTCTTGACGATACTCGTTCTGTGTTCACTCCTGTCGGCCGGAAAGTGCGGTCATTCTAAGGGCCCGCAAGATCCCGGAGCGGGCCAAGTCAGCTCGAACGACCGGGGATTGCACGGCTATATCAGTTTCGATGCGGACAGGCCCGCTGATCTCTCGGAATTCAGCGCCGGCATGGGATTCTATTCGGCGGTCTGGCCGCTCGTCGGCGAACCCATCTCCAATTTCCAGATCGGCCTGCCGAGCGCCTGGATCATCCCCGACAACTCCGACAACAAGGACACGCCGCTCGCTCCCATCGGGACCTACGCGCGGGATCATTGGCCCGCGCGGGGGCCGACGTATGCGGACGTTTTTCAGACGGTCGAGGGTGGCCTGGGCTATTGGGCGGGCAACCACTTCCGTTACGGACCGCCCAAGTTCAGCATGAACGCGACGCCGCAATGCTATGACTTCGAGGTCGCGTCCCCCGGCTGGTCGTTCTTCTACGACAACGAAGCGCTGCCCGACGACCGGCTGGGCATCGCCCAGCTCAGCAATCGGCTGTTGATCCCCCCGGATGCCCTGCCCTTCCAAGGAGATCCCAACGGGGAGTTCCTGGGCTACGCCTATATGGCATTGCCGTTCACCGAGCCGGTGGCCGGGGAGCCGCCGACCGGCGATCAGGCCTGGACCTGCTTCCTAAGCGCCGCCAATTTCAAAGGACCGATCGCCTATTACATTCCGGAGACCTGGAGCAAGATAGGGAAGCTGTTCAATTACCCCTTTATTTACGGGCGCGGGCTGGACGCCCGGCCGGGGATCATGGGCGGCGGGGCCATGGAGATCAACACCGTCCCCGCCTTCGAGTCGCGGGACGCCCAAGGCATCGCCTATTCCAAACTGCCGGACCTCAGATTCCCGGTCGACGGTCAAGGACGGACCCTCCTCGTCCAGGACGTGACCTATTATTCGAAGGCGGCCCTCTACGATGCTTTCAAGGCCTGGAGGGACGGTGGCCCGGCCTGCTCCGGCCAGTTCGATGCGGCAGGGGCCTGGAAGTCGCCCCTGACGACCCAGACGACCCGCTTCGACCAGGACGGGAAAAAGATCCACGGCGTCGAGAAGGTCTTCGATACACGGATCTTCGAAGGCAACGTTTGGGGATTGGAATGGTTCGATGGGACTAAGAACGCCATGGGCCATTTCCCACAGTATTTCAAGCACGTCGGGGACGATCGGTTGGCCGTACCTTCGGAGGCCGTGCCCGCGGAGACCCGGCTCCACGGCCAGCGTTTCGGGAGAGCAGAGCCCGGTGTGCCCTACACGTCTCCGGTCGGCGGGGCCTGGGGCCGGCCCGGACCCGTAGCGGGTCCTTTCCAGGTCCGGCTGGCCGACGGATCGCTCGTGACCTATTCCTGGTATCGTTTCGTCGACCAGCCCTCCTTCCAGCAGTATGACTGGAGCCTGAAGAAAAAGGCCGAGCTGCAGGCGTTCGTCGAGAGGATCCATGCCGCCTGGCCCATTGACAGAGACTACATGGCACCGCCCCGGTTCGGGAAGCTGGTGATGCTCGATCCGGCCCTGTTCGTGACGCCCCCTCAAGGGCTGGAAGTCGGATACGTGCCCATCGTCACGAGGCAGGAAGCGGCTTCCGGCGGTTCCGTCGCCAAGTGACGATCCAGGCCAGATCCAGAAAACAGAAGGGGTCAATGGTCGGAAAATTCACGCTAGGGCTGGCACAATGTTAGGGGGCAGATCAATGAAGAATAAGCAGTTAATGGATTTCAAAGGTATAGTTATGCTGTTTTCCATAATTATACTTTCAGGTAGCTATGCTTTCCCTCAATCATCAGGATTCTTTGCCCATTATACGAGGCTTGATTTTGATGACAATAATAACACCGGCAAGTATGCAGACATTGTTGTTAAGGTAAACGATTCCGGCCGGTTGATTTTTTGTCGTGAATACAGCTATGCACCTTACTGGGAAGCAAAAGGCTCAAAGCATTTTTTCAACAGGATTATTCCGTTTGAAGGCGATGGCCCTGAAGAGCGGCCTGATAGGATTAACAAGTGTTCTTATGTAAGAATTGTTGAAAGCTCCGAAGATAAGATCACAGTACACCGGAGATATGCTCCTGACCAGAACAGTCTGAATTTCACCGATTTCAAAAAAAGTTATAACGGTGATATCGGAAAGTACTTTGCCGATTATGTTGATGAGTACTTCACGGTTGACAAAAAAGGCATTGTGACCCGTAAAATCAAAAAGGGGTGCTATTTACTTGATGAATGGAAGGACCCCTTGAATATCACCACTCAGGTTTTGAAACTTACCGGGGACGGAATTGAAAGCCTAAATCTTATACCTGCAAAACTGCAGAATCTGCCAGGGGAAAAGATCACAGGATCAGCCGTCCTTAATAAAGAGAACAGGTCACCGTTTCTTTGGTGGAAACTTGATGACGGTCTGAATCCCAACCATAATTATACCATTGAACATCAGAAGGGTAAATCCTGCATCATCGGAGGTGTTGGCTCTTACTGGAAGCCTGGAATATCAGGATCATGCCTCTCTTTCGATGGTTATACCAATAAGGTAGGCATGCCGGCTGCTGATATGCCTCAAATTACAGGTGATTTCAGCATTGATGTATGGATTGCTCCCCAGGAGTACCCCTGGAACGAAGCCGGAATCGTGGATCATGACCAGAACAAACAGGCAGGCTATTCATTGTCCATAAACCACCTGGGACAAATCGGCCTGCATGCTAACATCGACGGCTCCTGGGTTGGCCTGACCACAAAAAAATCCGTTCCCCTTCTGGAATGGACCTGTTTAACAGGTGTTTTCAGGCAGAAAGAGGGATTCAGTATTTATTTCAATGGAGAATTGATCAGTACGAATGACATCAATGGCAGGCTTACCGATGCTGCTGATCATGATCTTTATATTGGCATGGCCCACGAAAAGAGACCACCCTGGGCATATGAACGCAACATTACAAAATCCTACCTGTCGAATATGGTTTTCAGCGGATTGATTGATGAAGTCCGACTGTTCAACAGGGCATTGGCTAAATCCGAAATAGAATCAGGATACTGGAATTACAAGCCGGAGAGCTCAAAAGTTCTTGATTTTTGGGTTCTGCCTGCTGGAGAAGATATCCCGAACAAATTCGGCGCAACCTATACCAACCTGAAATGCAGCCCTGAATGGGACGGTTTATGGCGTTTTGGGGATTATGCTGATATCGTGGTGTCTTTTGATGATAAACCCTGTCGTTTCGTGTTCTGGAGAGGGACGAATTACCTGCCGAGTATTGTCACGGAACCGGGACCAAACGGGATATGGAATAGTGACCAGGGGCCTGAAGATTATACCGACCAGTGTTATGAGCACATGTCGGATAAGACATGCCGGTATTCTCATGTCAGGCTGATTGAGAATACAGATGCAAGAGTAGTGGTTCACTGGCGGAATGCAAGTGTGGGTGTCAGCTATGATTGGCTGACAGTTGATGATGAGGGATGGGGATTATGGACCGATGAATACTGGTATATTTATCCTGATGCAGTCTCCGTAAGATACCAGGTGAGCGGAAGGTTGAAGGATTTCAAGGATATACAAACCCAGCAAAATGAACTGCTGAGCCAGCCCGGGACCAGGCCTGAAGATAATGTTCCATATGATGCCATTACCGTTTCCAATATTAAGGGGGAAACCGAATTGTGGAACTATTCCACAGGGGTTCCGTTCCGGAAAGGGCCACCGATTGAAGAAAACAGGAACCTGATCTACATGAATCTCAATTCCAAATACAAGCATTTCAATATTGGTGAAATAGGATCACATTTCGTACCGTACAGTCAGTGGGAGTCGATGAGGATGGCATTGGGGCATACCAAGTATAACGCATGGAACCATTATCCGTTTGGTTTACTGCCAAGTGACGGAACGGTTGCCACCGGAATAGACAGGGTCAGTTCATCCTGTATTATAACTTTATACGGACCGCATCATCTGCTTGAAGACGGCAGGACGGATATGTACAATATCTATGGGATAACAGATCTGCCCGCCTCTGAACTCAAATATCTTAACCGCTCATGGAACTATGCTCCTGAATTAAACAATATAAGCGGAGCTGAAAGCAAAGGATTTGAGAAGGGGCAAAGAGCATATGTTTTTAATAAAAAATCAAAAAAGATCTCATTCGGTCTTAATGGATCTGAAGACAACCCTATCGTAAATCCGTGCTTCGTAATTAAAAACTGGGAATCTGACCGCCAGGCCCGGCTTGTGATTAATGGCAAAAAAATGGATGCAGCAAGTAATGTCAGACAGGGAATTATCCGGGATACAGACGGCACACGTACACTTGTAATATGGATAGGGCAGAAATCAGAAGACAAATCTTCATATAACATCTATTGATATGGAAGGATCTGCATTACGTTACTCAGCAGGCTTATGGGCTTTTCAATTGCCTTTGCAGCTACCCCTATTTGTGCTGTGTCGAGGGCATGCATTATGAAGGAAGATACGTAAGTTCGCATGGCATGAACCATCTAGGTTTCATTTCCATCCAGCCGCACCCTGATGATCATGGGCCCATTACCTTTGCGTAGCCATTCGTTGACAGGCCTTTCGTCCAGCTGAGCGGCCCGGGCTCGTGCGCTTTCTCGAGGACCCGTCGGCGAGGATCCTGGGCCGGGTCATCGGCGTCATGCGTAAGTACTGAACGGGGCGATTCCCGAGGGATCTCCCCTTAGGGTAGGGGGAGGAAGAAAAATTGAATCGAGCGAAAAAAGGAGGAGAGGTGTCTTTGTCGAAAAACGGGCGGCGCTACATCGTCCACGTCGACATCGACGCCTTCTTCGCCGCCGTCGAGGTCCTGCTCGACCCGTCACTCCAAGGCAAGCCGGTCATCGTCGGCGGCCTGCCCCACGAGCGCGGCGTGGCCTCGACCTGGGGCAAGTTCATCTGCGAGATGGAGATCCAGGAGGGACCGTTAGGCCTGACCGTGGACTCGCGCCAAAAGAGCATGGTCTTCGGGCGCGACGGGCTCATCGCCATGGTCGAGGTCAAGGACGCCGAGGAGTACGAGCTCCGCGTCATCCGGGTGAATTACGGGC
>JBFYOD010000176.1:0-38208 GCA_041303965.1 Candidatus Aminicenantota bacterium | reverse complement strand
GCGTTGACCTTGGCCGTCACGTCCTCGTAGCCGAGGAGCACCCCCGCCTGGTAACCCTGGGCCGGGATCTCATCGCCCCGGGCCACGGCCATGAAGCCGTTGTTGATATAGTCCTTGTCCTTGCTCGAAGCCCTCTGGATGGCGCCGTAGGCGACGTGATGGTTGGTCAGGACGAGGCCTTCGGCGCTGACGAACTCGCCCGTCCCGCCGCCGAGGTTGACGATGGCGCTCATGAGCCCCGTGCCGTCCTTCTTATAGAGGTCGTCCGGGTTCATCTGCAGCCCCATAGCCCTAAGGTTCAGGTCCTTCATCTGGTGGGGCATCCACATGCCCTCATCGGCGGAGCCGATGAGGACCAGGGCGAGGACGAGAGCCCCTGTGGCGAGATATTTCCCGATGTTCTTCATGATTCTTCCTCCTGCGGCATTCGGTCAATAAAGTTCATAGAACTGGAATTTCCGGTTCAAGGCTTTAACGAGTTCCATGATCCAAAGCGGGAGGGACGAGAACGCCATGATCATGCCCAGATCCAGCGCGCTCAACGCTTCCGTCTTGAAGATCGGCTGGAAAACCGGCACGTAGATGATGGCCATCTGGAGCAGGAACGAGAGCCCCGTGGCGTAGACGAGCTGGGGGTTGGAGAAGACCTTCAGCTTGAAGAGCGATATCTTCATGCTGCGGCAGTTGAAGGCGTGGAAGAGCTGACTGCAGGCCAGGGTGGCTAACGCCGCCGTCCGGGCCCGGTCGATGCCCTCCTTCTCGTAGAGGAGCACGAACAGGAACGCGCCCAGGCTGCAGGCGGCGATGACCGCGCCCTGGAGCGAGATGAGCCAGGCCCTCGCCCCCGTGATGACGGGTTCGCCGGGCTTGCGCGGCGGCCGCTCCATGATGTTCGGGTCGACGGGATCGACCCCCAGCGCCAGGGCGGGAAGGCCGTCCGTCACCAGGTTCACCCAGAGGATCTGGATGGGGAGCAGCGGCACGGGGAATCCTAGCAGGGCGGACGTGAACATGACCAGGATCTCGCCCAGATTGCAGGACAGCAGGAAGTGGATGAACTTGCGGATGTTGTCGTAGATGCCCCGGCCTTCCTCGACTGCGGCGACGATCGAGGCGAAGTTGTCGTCGGTGATGACCATGTCCGAGACTTCCTTGGTCACGTCCGTCCCGGTGATGCCCATGGCGACACCGATGTCGGCCTCCTTGACCGCGGGCGCGTCGTTGACGCCGTCGCCGGTCATGGCCACGATCCCGCCATTCCGGCGCCAGGCGCGCACGGCCCGGAGTTTGTGTTCGGGTGAGACCCGGGCATAGACCACCACCTGTTCGACGGACGCGTCGAGCTCGGTGTCGCTGAGGCGGTCGACGTCGTCGCCGGTCAGGGCCCGGGAGTCCTCCCCATAAAAGCCGAGCTCGCGGGCGATGGCCACGGCCGTGTTCCGATGGTCGCCCGTGATCATGACCGTCCGGATGCCCGACGTCCGGCACTTGGCCATAGCCTCCCTGACCTCGGGCCGGGGCGGGTCGATCATGGCCACGAGGCCGGCGAAGGTCAAGTCCTTTTCGATGGCTTCCGCTTCGTAGGAGTGGGGCTCCTGGTCGAGGTTCCTGTAGGCGACTGCCAAGACGCGGAGGGCCTGGTCCGAGTACGCATCGTTGGCCTTCATGATCCGCTCCCTGTCTTCGGCGGCGAGCGGGCGCTCCACGCCGTCCTCGAGGACGTAGGCGCAATCCTTGAGCAGAAGGTCCGGGGCGCCCTTGGTGAAGACGGTCATGTCCTGGTCGGCCCTTCGGACGATGCTCATTTTCTTCCGCTCGGAGTCGAAGGGGATCTCCTCGACGATCTCGTAATCTTGTTCCTCTTCGCCTTTCCATATCCCGGCCTTGGCCGCCGCGGTGAGAATGGCGATTTCAGTCGGGTCGCCGAAAACGATGGTCTTTGCGTCCTTGACGGTGAGCTGGGCGTTGTTGCAGAGGACGCCGGCGGTAAGGGCCTTGAGAAGGTCGGGGTGGCGGCACGGGTCGACGCTCCCCGAATCGCTCCGGAACTCGCCGGAGGGGTCGTAGCCCGTGCCCGTCACTTCGAAGGCGTCGCGCGAGGTCCAGACGGCTTGGACGGTCATTTCGTTCTTGGTCAGGGTGCCCGTCTTGTCCGAGCAGATGACCGTGGCAGAACCCAGGGTCTCGACCGACGCCAGCTTGCGGATGAGAACATTGCGCCGGACCATACGCTGGACGCCTAGGGCCAGGGCGATCGTCACGACGGCGGGCAGCCCCTCGGGGATGGCCGCGACAGCCAGGCTGACAGAAGTCAGGAACATGTCAAGGACCTTGCCCCCCCGAATGATCTCGAGGCCGAAGACGACGGCGACTAGGACGAAGCAGAGGTAGATGATCAGTCTGCCGAACTCCTCGAGCTTTTTCTGGAGCGGGGTGGTTTCCTTTTTGATGTCCTGGATGAGGCCGGCAATGCGGCCGAGCTCTGTCTGCATGCCGGTCTCGACGACGAACGCCCGGGCCTTGCCCGAGACGACGGCGGTCCCCAAATAGAGGATGTTGGCCCGCTCGGCCAAGGGGATATCCATCGCTTCGAGGACGATGTCGGTTTTATTGACGGGCATCGATTCCCCGGTCAGGCTGGCCTCCTGAACGGCGAAGTTCGACGTGTGCCAATTGACCCGGCTGTCGGCGGGGATGTGGTCGCCGGCCTCGACCTCGATGAGGTCGCCGGGCACAAGCTCCCGGGAAGGGATAATGCGCGCGGCGCTGTCGCGGATGACCTTGGATAACGGGGCGGACAGCTTCTTCAGCGCGGCCAGGCTCTTCTCGGCGCGGTATTCCTGGACGAGGCCGAGGATGGCGTTGAGGACGACGATAGCCAGGATGGCCAGGGCGTCCACCCACTCCTTGAGGAAGCCGGATACGAGGGCGGCCCCGATGAGGACCCAGATGATCAAACCCTTGAACTGGTCGAGGAGTATGGCCAGAGGGCCCCGGCCCTTCTTTTCCTGGAGCTCGTTGGCGCCGTGGGTTGTGAGCTTTTCGGCCGCGGCCGACTCGGAAAGACCGGCCTTACCGTCCGTCTCGAGAGTCCGGGCAATTTCCTCGACAGCCAGGTGCCACCATTTCGTCATTATCGATCTCCTCGTGAAATTCCCTGCGGGCCTTAAGCCGCTATTATACACTCCCCGGACGACCGGCGACAACGGAACGCGAGAGTGTTAAAATGCTTTTTTATCCATTGACTCGAGAGGGCGCTATGGAACTGTCCGTCGAGAGCTGGTCGCAAGCCATCGCCAGCCGCGTTTCCCGCCGGAGCTTCGCGTCCGAGGCCCCGGGGGAAGAGCTGCTGGACCGGCTCGAACGCGTCTGCCGGGAATTCCGGCCCTTCCCGGAGGCCCGGGCCGCGCTGGTCCGCGAACCCGTCGACGAAGTGGCGAAGGGAATCGTCGGCGGCTACGGGAGGGTCAGCGGCGCTCCCTGCTACCTCGCTTTTATCGGACGCATGGATTCCGGCCGTGTCCAGGAGTGCGTGGGCTATACCGGCGAGGCCCTCATTCTGGAGGCGACGTCGCTCGGCCTCTCGACCTGCTGGGTCGGCGGGCTGTTCAAGCCCGGCATTGTCTCCGCGCGCCTCGGGCTCGGCGAGAACGAGAAGGTCGTCTGCATCAGCCCGGTCGGATATCCCGCGGCCAAGCCCAACCTCACCGATAGGACCTTTAAGGCCATCGCCGGGTCGGCCCGCCGGAAGTCCCTCGTGGAATTGGTGGAGGGAGGCCCCGTCCCCGAGGACGGGGTGAAATCCGCCCTCGAGGCCGCCCGACTCTCCCCTTCCGCGAGCAACCGTCAACCCTGGCGATTCCGCGCCGATGCCCGGGCGGTGACGATATTCACGGACAGCGACAAGAAAGAATGGAAGATCTCGCGCCGCTTGGACTGCGGAATCGCCATGCTCCACTTCGAGCTCGGCGCGCGGGCGGCCGGGCTCGCGGGAGGATGGGAGTTCCGGGAAGCTCCCGAGGTGGCGCGCTACGTCCTTTCCGCTACTTCTTTTTCTTAGCCGTCCAGGGGGCTGTGCCGAAATCGCCCATCTGGACCTCTCCGGACATCGTTTCGCCTTCGACCTTGCCCTTGAAGACGAGCACGAACTCGCCCATTTGCGTGCTCACGATCACGGTCCATTCGAGGTCATTGTCCTTGACCGTCCCTTCGCCCTTCATCTCCATGCCCTGAGGGCCCGGCATCGTGAACTTGAACGCTTCCTTGTCCTGGACGAAGGTCGCGTCGGCCGTCATGTCTCCCTGGGGCGTTTGCATGGTCATCTCCCAGACGCCATCGATGTTGACGGGGGCGGCCGCGAAAGCCAGGGCCGCGAGCGACCCCAGCGCCAGAATTCCGATCGTCAAACCGCGTGAACGCATGCGTGTCTCCTTTCCCGAGATCTTCGGCTTCTGTTCTTATAACAGACGCCCGCCCCCGTCAAGTCGGAGGGCATCTCCGGCCCTCTTCCCACGCGAAGGGGAAACGTGTATAATACCCCGCTAACGATCGGGGAGTAGCGCAGCCTGGCTAGCGCACAGCGTTCGGGACGCTGGGGTCGTGGGTTCAAATCCCACCTCCCCGATTTTTTTATCTCTCGGCCCATGATCATCAAGTCACTGGCAAGCATGACGGGTTTCAAGGCCGGAGACTCTTCCTTCCTAAGAGAGCTTCTTCATCCGGGCAAGGAGCCGCTGGACATCGGATACAGTCTGGCCCACGCCGTGATCAAGCCCGGACAGAAAACCGCGCCCCACAAACTGAAAAGTGCCGAGGTCTACTACGTCCTCGAAGGCCGCGGCCTGATGCGTATCGACGGGGAGCGGGCGCAGGTCGAGCCGGGTCAGGCCATCTACATCCCGCCCCAAGCCGTCCAGTCCATCGAGAACACCGGCCCGAACGACCTCGCGTTTCTCTGTATCGTCGACCCGGCCTGGCGGGCCCGGGACGAAGATATCCTCCCGGAGGAGCCGGCGGTGCGGGCTCACCCGACCGGCAAGAAAGCATGATACCCGACGTTCCCCAGCGGAGTTTCCTGCGCCGTTTCATCGGTTTGAGGAAACAGTTGAGCTGGAAACAGGCCTTCACGGCCCTCAAGTATCCCAACTACCGGCTCTGGTTCTGGAGCCAGATGTTCTCTCTTTTCGGCACGTGGATGGAGAGCACGGCCCTGATGTTCCTGGTCTACAAGCTGACCGGCTCTCCCGCCTATCTCGGCCTCGTCGGCTTCGCGGCCGGCGTCCCCAGCTGGTTCTTCATGCTCTACGCGGGGGTCATCGCCGACAGGATGTCCCGGAGAACGCTGATGATCATCACCCAGACCTCCATGATGATCCTGGCCTTCGTCATCGCCGCGTTGAGCTTCATCAACATCGTCCAGCCCTGGCACATCCTGGTCATCGCCCTGCTGCTCGGAGTGGCCAACGCTTTCGAGGCGCCGGCCCGCCAGGCGTTCGTCCTGGAGATGGTCGACCTGCCCGACTTGACCAACGCCATCGCCCTCAACGGGGCCATGTTCAACATGGCCACGGCCGTCGGGCCGGCTGTGGCCGGCGTCGTTTATGCCATTTTCGGGCCGGCCTGGTGCTTCACGATCAACGGGATCTCCTTCATCGCCGTCATCGTGGCCCTCGCCCTCATGAAGCTCAAGCCGTTCGTCCCCAAGGCCGAAAAGACATCCACGGTCGCCGATCTCAAGGAGGGCATCAAGTACGTCCTGGGACACCCGATGGTTCGGACGATCACGGGGCTGATCGCCGTCGTCAGCCTCTTCGGGGTCGCTTACGGGATCCTGCTGCCCGCCTGGGCCGTGAATATCCTCGGCGGGGACGCAAAGACAAACGGCTTTCTGCAGGCATCCCGCGGCCTCGGCGCCATGGCTGGAGCTCTCCTCATCGCCAGCCTCGGGCGGTTCCATTTCCGCGGCAAGCTCCTGACCCTTGGAACGCTGACCATGCCGGCGCTGATCCTCGTCTTCGCTTTTGTCCGCTGGACCCCTCTGTCGCTGCTGCTCCTGTTCGGTGCCGGTGTCTCTCAGATCTTCATTTTCAACCTGTGCAACGCGCTCGTTCAGACCTTCTCGCCGGATGCCTTGCGCGGGAGGGTCATGGGCGTCTACGTCTTCGTTTTCTTCGGAGCTATGCCCATCGCGGCGCTCGGGATAGGCGCGACGGCCCAGCGCCTCGGAGAAACCGTGGCGGTCCTTATCGGGGCGTCGGTAATGCTCCTGGCCGCGGTCCTGCTCTGGATATTCTTCCCCCGCCTTCGGCACCAAGCCTAGGACAGTTCGACCAGTTTGTAATCGGTCGTCCCCATGCCCATCTTCTCGCCGTGGGCGAGTTGGGCCGACCAGTCGATGTCGTAGCCGGCCCGCAGAGGGTCCTTGCCGCCGCCCCGCTCGACGATGAGGTCCACCGTAGCCTTGTCGATGGCGACCGGATCGAGTGAGGCCAGGATGCCGATGTCGTCGACGATGCGCTTCTGGCTCTTGGACATGCAATCGCAGTCCTTCGTGACCTGGATGAGAAAATTGACGAAGCCGGCCTTGCCCTTGAAGTGCGCGAAGACGCGGAAAGCGTATTCGGCCAGCTTCTCCTGGATCCGGAGGGAATCCTCGTCCCATTTCATCTTGATGGCGCCGTACTTGCAGACGACGAGGCACTCGCCGCAGCCGATGCATTTGGCCGGCTCGATGACGACGTGGCCCTCGGCCTGGACGATGGCGGCCTCAGGGCAGAAGACCATGCAGACGCTGCAGTTGCGGCACTGCTTGGCGTTGACGCGCGGGTGGGTCACGGAATGCTGGTCGAGCTTCCCCGCCCGCGAGGCGCAGCCCATGCCCATGTTCTTGATGGCCGCGCCGAGGCCGGTCTGGACGTGCCCGGTGACGTGGGTCAGGCAGACGAGGGCGTCGGAATCGAGGATGGCGCTGGCGATCTTGGAGGAACCGGTCCGCGCCTGGGCGCTCCGAGGCTCCTGCTTATCGCGGCCGATGAGGCCGTCGGCGATGATGACCGGGACTCCCGTTATCTCCGGAGTGAAGCCGTGCGACCAGGCCAGGCGGAGGTGGTCGATCGAGTTCGAACGGTTGCCGACATAAAGGGTGTTGGAATCGGTCAGGAAGGCGTGTTTGGTTTTTTGCCGGATCTCCCAGATGAGGCCGCTGAGCCATTGGGGCTTGATGTAGCCTGTATTATCCACCTCTCCGAAGTGGATCTTGAGGGCGGCGAAGTCCCCCTCGGCGATCCGGTCGTTGAGCTCCATGGCCAGGTAAACCTTCTTGGCCTTTGCGGCCAGCGCTTCGGCGGGTTCACCCGCTTTCACCGGAATGAAATAGACCTTGCTCTTCATGGCGGGTCAGTCCCTTCTGTCAGGCCGTGAGGACCTTGTTGACCGCCTCGCTCCCCGAGCCCGGATTGAACCGGCGGCCGAGGCCTCGGAGCGTCTTTTCCACGGCCTCGATCGCGAACCTCACCTGGGCCGAGGACAGGTTGCCCATGTGCCCCATGCGGAAGACCCGGCCCAGTGTCTGGGCCAGCCCCCCGGCGACGACGACGCCGTTTTCAAAGAGCCCCGCGCGGAAAGCCTTGTCGTCGACCCCGTCCGGGTAGCGGACGACGGACAGCGTGGCGGCGAGATAATTCGGGTCGGTGAAGAAGCTGAAGCCAAGGGCGGCCAGCCCGGATCGGATCGCTTCGGCGAAGAGGTCGTGGCGTTCGAACCTTTCTTCGACCCCCTCTTCGAGGATGATCCGGGTCGCTTCGGCGAAGGCCCGGACCTCGTTGACGCAGGGAGTTGAAAAATATTTCGAAGGGTCGCGCATGATCGGGAGCCAGCGGAGGAGGTCGGAATAGTAGGCCGGGACGGAAGCCATGCTCCTGCGCTTCTCCAAGGCTTGCTCGGACAGAACGAGGATGGACAGGCCCGGCGGAGTCCCCAGGCACTTCTGGGCCGCGGTCAGAATGACATCGATCCCCCAAGCGTCCATCCGCTCCGGGACGCCGCCCGTGGCGCAGACGCCGTCCACGATGAAAAGAGCTCCCGTTTTTTCGAGGACCTGGCTGTACTCCTCGACCGGGGCGCAGGCGCCGGTCGCCGTGTCCACATGGGTGCAGACGACGACGTTGTAGTTCTTCGCCCGGAGCCTCTGCTCGAGCTCCCCGGGGGTGACGGCCTGGCCCCATTCGCTTTCGATGATATCGTATTCGAGGCCGAAGGCCTGGCAGATCTGGGCCATCCGCTGCCCGAAATAGCCCTGAGAGAGGACGAGAACACGGTCCCCGGGGCCGGCCGTGTTGAGGATGGCCATCTCCATGGACAGGGTGCCCGCTCCGGAGATGATGAAGGGCTCGCCGTTCTCGCAGAAGACGATCTTCTTGAGGTTCTCGCAGGCCTCCTTGAGGTCGCGGACCATATCGGGCCCGACGTGGGAAACCGTCGGCAAGGCCAGGGTTTCGAGGATCCGCGGCACGACGGGGCTCGGGCCCGGGATCAGGAGCAGTTTTTCTTGAGACATCATGGTCCTTTCGCGCTAAAGTCGCGTCCATTGTGACCAATCCCCAGCCGTAAATCAAGAGGGACAGTCCCCACGGAGGGGACTGTCCCTCTTACCGGCAAAGCTCATTCGACGATGCGATAAGTTACTCCTTCGAAGACGACGATCAGCTTGTTCCCCACCGAGAGATATTTAGCGATCCCCGGCTTCTCCGAGATCAACTTGTAGAATGCGTCCGAGTTGAACTCGACCGTTTCGGCGGGCGCGCCATCCTTGTATTCGCTGTCGGTCCAGACGCCGTCCTTGAGGTAGAAGGTCTTGTCATCCTTATAGAGGATCCGCTCCGAAGCGACCTGGGCGGCCCGGTCTTCGAGCTTGAAGGCCTGAGTAGCCTTGGCCGCCCGGACCGCGCCCGCGCCGCCGACGACGCCGCCCAAGATGGCTTCCCGGGCGGCCGGGGCCGCGGCGTCGAGGACCTGGGCTTCCTTTTCCGTGACCAGGAACGAGGTATAGGGGGTGACGATGCCGTACTTGAGGCCGAGGCGCCTGATCTCGTCGGCGAGCTCTTGGTTCGACCCCTGGAGACGGATCTCCTCGATCAGGTAGCCGATGCGCCGCGTCGCCCAGAGCCGGGGCAGGAAATTGAAGGAATCGCCCGCGACGAGGGCCCGGCCCTCGAGAACAAAGCGCTTCTCCTCCCTGCCGCTCTTCCCTGTCAGGACGACGCTCACCGGTCCCCTGCCCTTGTATTTTCCGACGAGGACGAGCTGGGAGCCCTTGAAGAGGTCGGGCAGGGAGCGGGGATAGACCTGGCTCGTTTCGATCCCCTTGAACGTGACGGTCAGATCGGAAAGGAGGGGCGAGGAGATCTTCTCGTAGAAACTCGAGACGGCCGCCTCGAGGTCCTCGGTCTCCCCGATGTAGACGGACGCCCCCCGGTGATCCGATGAGATCCTGTCCAGAAGCTCGGTGTTGACGTCGTTGCCGACGCCGAAAACGAAGACCCTGGAACGCGAGGAATTGGCCTGCTGGACGTGCCTCAGGATGTCCGCCGTTTCTGTCGTCCCGACCGTCGGCAGGCCGTCGGTCAGGAATAGGACGTAGTTCGGGCGTTCCCCTCCCCTCATCCGCGACAGGGCTTGGAGGAGGGCGTCGTTGATGTTCGTGCCTCCGGAATCCTCGATGCCGTCGACGAACTTGATGGCCCTGCCGACGTTTTCGGCGGTGGCCGGGACGAGGGCATCCGAGAAGGCCGTGACGCCGTCATCGAAATCGACAAGCGAGAATTCGTCGCTCGGGCCGAGATGGTTGAGGATGAACCGGGCCGCTTCCTTGGCCTGGCGGATCTTGGTCCCGCTCATGCTCCCCGAACTGTCGAGCACGAGGACGATCGTCTTGTTGACGACCCTCTCCCCGGCGGCGGCGTAGCGCGGCGAGGCCAGGAGCATGAAATGACCGCCCTCCGGTCCCTCCCAGTTCATGAAAGACAGTCCGACATCGTCCTTCGAGAGCGAGTAGTAGACGAGGAAGTCCTTGTCCGGCCGGACCCGCTTCTCCTCGTAGCCGACCAGGGCGCGGCCCGGGCCGTCCTTTCTCACGGAGACCTTGTGAGAGGGCGAATAGACATTGACGATCGGAACTTCGCTTTCGACCCGGACGGAAATGCTGACGTCGTCGAGCGGGTCGCGGGAGAACCTTTCCGTGTTCAAGGGATAGAGGTACTTGACCAGACCGCCGTCGGATTTGAGGACCTCGGTGTAGGAGATCTGGACCCTCTTCTCGCCGTTGGCCGGGATGGGGAACACCCTGGCCCGGAAGAGGTTGCGGCCCATGTATTCGAGGAGCCCCGGATCGCGCATCCGGCGGACGATGTCCTCGTAGATCCGGCGGGCCTCGCGGCTGTCGAGGATCTCCCCCTTGACCCTTTCGTTCCCGACGTACATGGCGAAATCCGAAACGGAGGCGCCCTCCGGGACGGGGAAGATATAAGTTCCTTCGATGTCCCGGCCGAAATGGTTGACGAACACCTGGTCGACCGAGGTCCTGGCCACCTGGTTGACGATCTCCACCTTGACGTGGTGGTATTTGACGCTGAGCGGCGGGATGTCCTGCCCCGGCCGCGGGTTGGGGATGATGAAACCGTCGGCCCGGAGCCCGGGCGCCGCGGCCAGCAGAACCGCCAGGCCGGCCAGCGCCGCTAGTGTTTTAGCGCTTCGTCCTTGACTCATCTTCTCCTCCTTGGGAAAGTTCCCATTCCTGTCTTTCATCCCTTAATACAACGGCGGCCGCAGTTTTGTTCCATTTGCGGCGGAGGAGGGTCAGACGGCCAGGAGGGATTCGAGGCACTCTTTGAGGAATGCCATGTCGGGGAAGACCTCGACGGGGAATCCGGCGAACTTCTCGGGCTCGCCCGAGAGGAGGAAGATGGCGCCGATGCCGGCGTCGATCGCGGCCAGGACGTCGAAACTGGTATCTCCAACGACGCAGCATTCCCCCGGCTCGAGGCCCAGCTTCTTCAGGACCTTGAGGAAGGGCGCTCCGGACGGCTTCCACAGCCCGCTCTCCCGGGTGACGACGCAGTCGAAGGACAATCCGAACTTATTGAGGAGGAAATCCGTGTTCTTCCGCGAATTGTTGGTCACGAGGGCCACGGCGATCCCCCGCTCCTGGAGCAGGCCGAGAAGGTCCCGGACGCCCTCGCGGAGGACCGATGCCTCCGTCTGCTCGGCTTCATGGGTTTCGAGGACGGACCATTTCCGGGACCGCTCGGGCCCTTCGAGGGAATCGAGATAGGTCAGGATGGACGTCGCACCCGTCCCGAGTTCCTCCCGGATGCGGAGCCAGTCGTAGGAGTTTTCGACGACCGTCCCGTCGAGATCGAAGATGACGCCCTTGATGCTCATGAGGACGGCTGGTTTCCCTTATTTCTCCCGGACCCGGCCGACTTCGAAGAGCGGCTCGCCGTCGTTGCAGGGCGGCGTACCGATGATGTACAGGAGGATGCCGGTGAAGGGGGCCTTGACATCCTGTTTCCACTGGCCGAGGTAATCGGTGATCGTACCGACGACCTGCCCCTGCTTGACGTAGTAGCCCATTTCGAGCCGCGGCGAGAAGAGGCCGTCCCATTTCGAATAGACGACCTCGTACTTGTCGATCCAGACGGGGTCCGCCGCGGGCGCGGGATCGCCGGGTACCATGGCCAGATGCCTCATGACACTCCAGATGCCCTGGACGTTCCGGGCCACGGATTCCTCGTCGGTGCGGCCGAGATAGCCCGCCTCCGTCGTGATGGCCGGCTTGCCCTGCAGAATGGCGGTGTTGCCCAGGTATTTGGAGTCCTTGAGGTCCTTGGTCCGGGAGTCATCGATGATGATGTACGGGATGCCGAAGGCCAGCGCCAGGTCGCGGGTTTTCGAGTCGAATTTCCTATCGCCGCTCGTCATCCAGTACGTATAGGGGATGAGGGCTTCGTTCCCGTCCCCGCAGTGCATGTCGAGGAGGACGTCGGCCCGCTTGACGACCTCCTCGTTGAGGACGGCCGCGATCCTCTGGCTCATCGTTCCCTGCGGATCCCCCGGGAAAACGCGGTTGAGATTCTTCCAGTCGTCGGGCCCGTAGTAGATCGTCCGGCGTTTGAAGCTCGGCAGGTTGGCGATGTGAACGATGAGGACCGTCCCGCGCAGGGTCTTGGGGTCGATCGCATCCTTCAGCCGGTAGAGCGCCAGGATGGGCGGATACTCGTAAGCGTGGACGCCGGCGACCAGGGCCAGGACCGGTCCCTTCTTCGCCCCGTGGATGACCGTGTACGGGATTTGCGTCCCCAAGCCGTCCTTCTCCGGAACGGTCAAATAGCCCGAGAAGGCGCTGCCGCTCTTGACGCGGGCTCCGCCGATGGCGAAATCGTCGCCGGCAGACCACGCTGGAGCCGCGAGGACAAGTGTAATGAGGACGACGGCTCCGATCGCTTTCCTTGTCATGTTTAAAAACATTGGGGACCTCCTGCGCGAGGGATTCTCCGGTATTCTAACGGAAGTGCCCGGCAATATCCATCAGGACATCAGAGATATGGCTAAATACCCGGCGGGAGCTCCACGATATAGTACCTAGTTTGTTTTCGTATCCGGAGAAAGAAAGGGGACACGTACCGTTTCCGGAAAAACGGCGCTTGTCCCCGAATCCGGATCCAGGGCCTGCCTTGACGCCACCCGGGCGTGATGGTGACCACCCAGAGACCCCGTAGCGGAAGGGGACCCATCGGCTCGCCGATGGGGGAACCGCCGGGACTGGTTCCCGGGGGGCCGGGGGATCGGGGTGGTCACCATCACGGCAATAACGGGTGGCGTCCTGCAGCAAACCGGGCTGCGCATTGACCGAGGCAAGCGTCCTTTGTTATAATCCCGGAAGAATAAACTCTCTGGGAGGTCCATCAATGGGTAAATTCATCGCCGTCATCGGCGGGCTCGCGGCCATGGCCGGCGGCCTGGCGCTCGTCATCTTCTCGCCCCTCTTCCGGTCCGCCCTCTACCATCTGATCCTAGGGTTCATCCCCCCGATCCTGTTCTTCGGAGGGTTCATCGGCCTCATCGCCGGGATCAGCAGCATCAAGGACGCCAAGCGGACCAAGAAGCTCGAGCAGGAAACCGAGCCCAAGAAGAGCGACGCCTGAACTCGTCTCCGGCCTTCACTTGAAGGCCGTCCCCTGACCAGGCCGCGAAGCCGTCCCGAAAAGGACGGGCGGACAACCTCCCTTGCCTGCCCGGGAAGGGCTGTGCTAAGATGGTGACGGCAACGTGGTCAACTTTCATCTTTTCGCCCTTTCGGTCCTGCTCGCCCTGCCCTTCCCCATTACGGCGCGCGTCGAGACGGCCTTCCTCCAAAACTCTCCTCAGATCCTCCGTGAGCTGCTGACCTCGGAAGGGACCATCCCGGTCTCTCTCCCCGAGCCCCTGACCTTCGCCGACCAGCTCTCGCCCGAACAGGCCTACCTCGTCTTCTGGAGGATCTTCTCGGTCTTCAAAACGACGGAGTTTTACGCCGACGCGCAGCTGTCCGCCTTGCCGGGGGTCCCGGGCGGCATCCTGAAAGCCCGCTGGTCGTTCCGGAACGAACGCACGGGCGATCAGTACCCCTTCCGCATCTACTTTTTCGTCGTCCCCGAGCGTCTGTCCCCGTCAGACGGCGCGCCCGGCCGCGGGATCGCGCTCAAGATCGTCGAGATCCGGGCGGAGAAGCTCTGATGGCCGGGCGCCGGGTCCGGAGCCGCAACTCCCTTCTGGCCGTGAGCGGGGCGGCCGTCGCCCTCGCCCTTGTCGTCGGCACGCTGTCCCTCGCGCTCCCCCGGTTCTTTTCTTGGGACTACGACGCCAAGAGCCTTGCCTCCCTGCGCAAGCAGGCCGTCCTGACAAGGCAGGGCTTCGCTTCGCTCCTGGCCTCCCTCGAGTCCCGTAAGGCCCGGTTCGAGGGCCTGCCTCTACCTCTTGAAGCCAAGGACGCCTACCCGCTGTTCCGGAAGGAGAACCTCGATCCGGAGACCGAGGGCATCGCCCTCGGCAACGACGACGGGTTCTTCGAAGTCTGGTACGGCAACGTCCTGAGCCTCGCCGACCAGGTCGGGAGAGAGGACCTCGAGGGCTTGAGGCGGAACGGCGGTTCGTTCCTCGTCCGGAGCAAGGCCTCGGTCTATCTCATCGCCCTCCAGCCCCTGAAAGACGGCGGCCGCATGCTGGCCCACTTCGTCCGGCTGGCCTTCATCCCCCAGTTCCAATCCTCCCACATCCGCGAATCCCACGCCCTCCGGCCGGCCTTCCGGGCCGACTTCAATATCGACTATTGGGACTTCCGCGAGGACGTCGAGGGGTTCGAAAAGTTCTTCGGCCGGCACCAGGACGAGTTCACGGGCCAGCCGCGGCAGAAAAACGAGATCCAGACGCTCTTTTTCCCCATCCGGAACGAGACGGGCCGGATCATGGCCACCGTGACCCTGGCCTCCCCGTCGCTGACCGCCAAGCTGAGCCGTACCCGCGAGGGCCTCCGTCTCGCGCTCTTGCTCCTGCTTTTCGTCGCGGGCCTCGCGGCCGTCGCTTTTTTCTGGTCGTCGCCCGATTTTCGACATGGCCGGGATGTCGTATCGGGAGGCATCGGGGCGGCCCTCCTGGTCGGCCTGAGGTTCGTCGCCCTTCCCCTCGGCCAGCTCGAATGGGTCCAGTCCCTCGGCCTGTTCAAACCTGCCGTAGCCGGCTTCGTTTCGTGGCAGGGCCTGACCCAATCGCCGGCCGACATCTTGCTGTCGGCCTTGACCGTCCTCGGGCTCGCCGTGTGTCTGGCCATCTGCGTTCCCGGGCCGCGCCGGGGGGACGAAGTCCGCCTGTCCGTCCTGCGGAGCGTCCTGGTCCACACTTCGGCGGCCGCTCTCGCCGCCGGCGCCGTCCTCGCCCTGCATGAAGTCGTCCGTCGGGTCGTCTTCAACTCCAACCTCTCGCTCCTCCGCTGGGACTTCGATATCTCTCGCCTGGCCCTTCAGCTCGGGCTGTTCACGTTCCTGGTCGCCGTTCTCGTCGTCCTCGCCGTCGTCTTCAGGCTGGCCTTCCAGGACTCCCGGACAGACCTCCTCTCCGGCCTGGCCGGCGCCCTAGGGGCGGCCGCGGCTATCTTCGTCGGGAAGAGCCCTTCGATCCTCCTCATGGCCGTCAGCGCGGCCCTCATCGCCTGGCTCTTCTCCGTCGCCGTCGTCCCCGGCCTTTCGCGGCGGCGCCAGGTCTGGTTCGCCGGGCTCATCCTCGCGTCCCTGTGGCTATCCCGTTCGGTCGACGACCTGATCGCCGTCCGGACCCACCGGCTCCTTGAAACGACCGTCGCCCACACCATCCTGACGCAGGAAACATGGGGCAATTTCCTCATCGAGGAATCGCTGCCCGGCCTCGACCGGAGCGAACGGCAGATCATTTCCTTTTTCAAGGATCCCCAGAACGCCGACTTTGCCCACTCGCTCTGGGAAAAATGCCCTGTCTCGAAATTCAACTGGTACTCGAGCCTCGAGGTCCGCGATGCCGAGGGCAACACCCTCAGCCGTTTCTCGCTCAACGTCCCCAAGATCCTGGGAGGCCCGCCCGACCTCGAACCCGCTACGGACTGGACGATCCTCCCCTATTCCCAGGACTTCATCGGAAAAGAGAAGGATTTCCTGGTCGGCTACAAGGACTATCACGAAGGCGGCGTTCGCCTCGGGCGCATCATCCTGTATGTCTCCCTCGACCCGGAGATGCTCCCGTTCCTGTATTCCGCCAATCCCTATTTCGAGGTCCTCCGGACAGACTCCCTCCCCTCCCTCAACCAGTTCGACTTCGGATGCGAGATCTTCGACCTCGAAGGCCGTTCCCTCTTCAACCCCCGCAAGTTGACCGCCGGGCTCGCGACCGACGACCTCGACCGGCTCCGCGAGTCCTCCTCTCCGTTCTGGTCGCGATTCCAGGAACGGGGGACGGCTTACGACGCGTATCTCTTCCGCTCGGGCGAGCGCTGTTACAGCCTCTTCGCGCCACAGAAGAGCCTCAAGACCAAGGCCGTCGATTTCCTGAGGTTCTTTTTCCTGGGGCTGGCCGCGGCCATGGCCGTCCTCCTCGTGATAACCCTGGCCTCGGGCAAGGCCTCGGTCCGCAAGCCTCTCTGGTCATTCTCGAACCGCGTCTACGCCTCGTTCCTGGCCGTGGCCCTCGTACCCCTGCTGATCTACACGGTCTTCACCCGGAACTTGTTCGACAACCTGTTCACCGAGCGGTTCGTGGAGGACGCCGCCATCCACTCGAGCTACGCCCAAGGCCTGATGGAAGCCTTCCTCATCATTCAGGGCATCGAGGTCTCCCCCTACCTCGCGCCTTCGGAGGATCTAGCCCTCTGGATCAGCTCGACCCTGTCGAACGACGTCATCCTCTACGGGGACGCCGTGCTCCTGGCCTCGAGCCGCCGGGAGTTCTTCGACAGCGGCCTCCTGCCCGAGATCCTCGACGGGGAGACCTATCAGGCCCTCGTCTACGACCGGAAGCCCTTCTTCACCCAGCGGACGCGTCTCGGCGGCTATTCTTTCCAGACCCTGACCGTCCCCTACGACTTCAAGAACACGACGCTCTTCATCTCTCTCCCCTTCCCCTTCGAGAAAGAGCAATTGACCAAGGCCACTCGGGAGATCGTGGAGTTCCTCGTCCTCCTCTCCGCCTTCTTCCTCACGCTGGTGGTCATCTTCTCCCGGGGGATCAGGAGCATGATCATCGTCCCCGTGCGCAAGCTCCTGGCCGGGACGCGCGAGGTCGGCCTCGGCAACCTCGAAGTGACCATCGAGCACCGCTCCCGCGACGAGATGATGACCCTCATCGACGGCTTCAACACGATGATCCGGAACCTCAAAGCCCACGAGCAGGAACTTGCCGAGATGAGCAAGAAGGTGGCCTGGACCGAGATGGCCCGCAAGGTCGCCCACGAGATCAAGAACCCGCTGACGCCCATCCAGCTGTCGGCCGAGCACGTCCTCAAGGTCTACGAGGACAAGCGGGGCGACCTGGACAAGACCCTCAAGGAATCCATGTCCTACATTATCGGCGAGGTCGAGAACCTGCGCCGGATCGCCCAGGAATTCATGGAGATAGCCCGGGACACGACGGTCCGCAAGGAGCCCGTCGACCTGCGCCTCCTGCTCGAGGAGGCGCTCCAGCCCTACAGTCGGCTGCTGGCCGAGCGCATCCGCTTCAAGGTCGTCGCCGAGGGCTCGGACTTCCGGGCGAGCGGCGACGCCGCCAAGCTCAAAGCGGCGTTCCGCAACATCGTCGCCAACGCCGTCGAGGCCATCAGCCAGCAGGGAGAAGTCTCGCTTTCGATCGGGCGCAAAGGGCCGGTCTTCACGATCTCGGTCCGCGACAGCGGGCCGGGCATGAGCAAGGAAACGATCGACCGGATCTTCGACCTCTACTTCTCGACCAAGGACGCGGGCACCGGGCTCGGCCTGCCCATCGCCAAGAAGATCATCGAGGAACACGGCGGGGACATACGGGTCACGAGCGAGCCGGGCAAGGGAACGACGGTCGTCATCGACCTCCCGGCCGGCCCATGATTGGCGTTTTCCCCCGGTTTCTGAGAAAATAGCGGCAGCTCCGAACATCGAAAGGAAACCCGCGATGGCCAAGACCCTCGTCACCTACTTCACCCTTACGGGCAACACGAAACTCGTCGCCGAAGCCGTCTTTGAAACCTTGTCGGGCGACAAGACGCTCAAGCCCATGGCCGAGGCGGGCGACCTCGCGTCCTACCAGCTCGTCTTCGCGGGTTTCCCGGTCCAGACCCACAGCGTGCCCTATCCGGCGGAGGTTTTTCTGAAGACGATCCCCGAGGGAAAAAAGGTCGCCCTCTTCTCCACCCACGGCTCGGTGACGGGAAGCCGGCTCTCCCGGGAAGCGCTCGAGTACGCCTCCGTCCTCGTCGCCAAGGCCAAGCTCGTCGGGACGTTCTCCTGCCGGGGGAAGGTGTCGATGAAGGCCCTCGAGATCCTGATGCAATCGCCCGAGCACGAGGCCTGGGCCGATATGGCGGCCTCGGCGGCCACCCATCCCGACGCGAGCGACCTCGAGGACGCCCGGACCTTCGCCCGCTGGATCGTGACCATCGGCACGCAAGGACACTACCAGGGGCTTTAATACTCCGGTTTAGCGCTCCGACGCCCGGATCCTCTCGAAGCCCGAAACATTGACGTAGCTCAGGGGTCCGTCCTTCTCCAGCTTGTCGAAGAGCAGGTTGAGTCCCAGCGTATCGCTCGAGACGTGGCCGGCGATGACGACGTTCAGGTGGGCCTTCTTGGCGTTCTCGAGAGCCTCCTCGCTGATGTGCATCCCGACGATCGTGCTCACGCCCGAAATGGCGTACTGCTCGTAGATCGTCTTGGCGCCCTCGGTCCCCCCGGTCATCTCCAGGGAGATCTTCCCGCATCGGGCATTCTCCGAACCGCTGACGATCTTCGGCCCGGCCATCCGCCGGACGGCCCTTCCGTATTCGGGGATCCTCTTCAGGACGTCGATCAGGTCCTTGAGCCGCGCCGGTCTCTTTTTTTCGAACAGCGCGGTGAGGAAGGTGTTGACGCAGTTGTCGGCGGGGGTATGGACGCACATCATCGGGAGGCCCAGGAGGCGGGCCGCGTCGACGACCCGGTTGTGGTTCACCGGGAGGACGCGGCGTTCCACTTCGCCGATCCGCTTGTCCATGAGCTGTTCGGCAACCGAAATGTTGACGCCGAAAGCGGCCAGCATGTCCGACTGCACGCGCATGACCTCGGGGAGCTGGGCTAGGGCGACGCCCTGGGGGTGATGGGCGATGATGAGGTCGATCTTCTCGGCCCTGTCCCTGTTCAAGGTGTGGGCGAGGAGGACTTCGCCCACTTCCATGTCGATCCCGACGATGACCTTCTTGACGTCGGTCGCCGGGTCGCCACAGAGGATCCGCGTGTCGGCGTACGGATTGAACAGGCGGTCCTCTTCCCAGCCATCGCGCTCGTCCACCTTGAGCTTCTTGGACTTCGTCCGTTCGTCGTCCAGGATCCTGCGGAGCTCCTCGGGGCCCCTCGGGTCGTTGGCCATGCCGGCGGCGACGGCCTTTCTGTACAATGTCTCGAGCTTCATGATCGGTTCCTTTCGTGTTCAGATGAGAATTCATCCCCGGGGAGGTTGTCCCTCGTCCAGGCCTCCCCGAGCAGACTGAGCGCCACGGACCTGGCTTCGCGGCCGAGAGCAAGCGCCTTCTCGTAAAGGCGGGTCAGTTCCGCTTCACCCCGGTCCCGTTCGCCACGGGCCAGGAGATGGCAGATCCGGCAGGCCCCGAGACGCAGGACCTCGATCCCGGAGGCGAGGCCGGCCAAGCTCTCTTGGAGTTCGCGGCAGCCCATAAGGCTGCTCTCGAAAATGCCCTGGTCGCGGGCCTCCCGGGCCCCGGATTCGAATACGTGGGCCGCTGTGCCGACGATCCGGGCGAGCCGAAAGAGCCTCGCCTCCGAGGAGTTCTTCTGCTCGCCGGACAGCCACCGTTCCATAAGGTCAAGCCCGAGCAGGGGCCGGTAGAACGAGGCCTCGTCGATGATCAAAACTCCTTCGCTCACGCCGGTGAACGCCGGAAACCCATCGGTAGCCCGACAGAGCGCCTCCCCCTCCAGGCGGAAGTAATCGCGGGCCTTTTTGCGGAGGGTTGTCTGCTCTTCCGTCCAGAACGCGTCCACGCGTTCCCCCCTCATCGGGAGCGGCCGCGGATGACGCCAGCCGCTTCGTACTCCGCCATTTCCCGGTCGGTGACACCGAGTTCGCTTAGCATCTCGGCGGTGTGCTCGCCGTGCCCGGGACAGGCCGCCGGTTCGAAAGCATCGGATCCCCGGAGGGGATGGCCAAGGACAATATTGGTCTGGTCGCCGGACCGGATCACCCCGACCAAACCGCGATGTTTCGCCTGAGGAGATATCAAAACCTCACCCAGGGTAGGGACGACCTCGCAGCAGAAATCCGTGGACCTCAGGAGTTCAGCCCATTCGTCCCGCGTTTTTCCGGCGAAGAAAGCCTCGACGGCAGCGAAATCCTCTGGCCGTTCGGAAAACTGGAAAGGAAGCAGGTCTTCCCTTTCCATGGTCCGGCAGAAAGCCCCCCAAAACTTGCTCTCCAGCGCGGCCAGGCAAATGTCATGGCCGTCCTTGGTCCGATAGACGTTGTAGCAGGGATGCTTGCCGGTCAGCGGCAGGCGCCCCAGGCCGCCCCGCTCGCCGGCGGCATACTCGGCGATCGGCATGACCATCCAGGCCAGGGCGCTATCCATCATCCCGATATCTAGATAGCGCCCTTTTCCCGTTCGCTCGCTCTCCCGAAGGGAAGCCGTGATACCCAAAGCTGCGAACATCCCCGAGCTAAGGTCCGCGATCTGGACGGGAGGAATGGCCGGGGCTCCGCCGGGCCGGCCGCAGAGCCCAAGAATACCGGCTCGGGCGATGTAGTTCAGGTCATGCCCAGCGCGATCCCGGTCCGGGCCATCCTGACCGTAGCCGGAGATGGAGCAATAGACGATGCGGGGATTTACGGCTTTCACCGCTTCGTACCCGATTCCTAAACGTTCCGCCGTCCCCGGACGGAAGCCCTCAACGACGACCCCCGCCGTCGCCGCCAGTTTCAAGAAGATCCCCCGGCCGGCCGAATCCTTGAGGTTCAAGGCCACGCTTTTTTTGCCCTGGTTCAGGGCCAAGAAATAAGCACTCTGGCCGCCGATCGTCGGCCCCATGGCCCGGATATAGTCGCCGCCCTCGACGTCCTCGACCTTTATGACCTCGGCCCCGAGGTCGGCCAGAAGGAGCGTGCAATACGGCCCGGGCAGCAGCCGGGACAGGTCGAGCACCCGAACACCGCGCAACGGCTTGTCGCTCATGGTCTCCCCCTATTTAGCAGAAAGGGACGGCCGGGTCAAACGTCGAGGCCGGGAGAAAGGCCAGTCCGCTATTTGACAATTCTCCTCTCCCCTATAATAATATCAGGGTTATCATAAGGCCTTGGACCTTCGATACATACCGAGAAAATCCAGCGAGGAGACTTCGCGCGCATGCGAGTGATGATCGCGGGCACCGGAAAATGCCTGCCCGGGGAGGATGTCCCCGGCAGAATCGTGACCAATGACGAGATCGTCCGGATCCTTCTGGCCAACAAGGCGGTCAAGCCCGGTTCCGACCGGCCGTGGCTGCCTGAGGAACTGTCGCCCCAGCGAATCGTCGACCTCGTCGGCATCCGCGAGCGCCGCTGGGTCACGAATGACGTGAACACATCGGACATGGCCCTCATCGCCGCCGAAAAGGCCCTGGCCGAAGCCGGGATCGGTTGGCAGGATATCGGCATCCTGGCGGTCGGGAGCTCGACGCCCGAAGCCCTCTTCCCCTCGACCGCCTGTATCGTCCTGAACAAGGCCGTCCAGAAAATGACCGCGGCCGGCGAGTGGGAGGCCAAGGATGCCAAGACGATCCTCCGGATCCCCGCCTTTGACCTCCTAGCCGCCTGCACCAGCAGCCTCTATGGGGTCGACCTCGTCCGCAAGCATCTCCTCCTCGAAGAGACCGGAGCCGAGTATGGCCTGGCCTTGGGCTCCGAGGTTCTCAGCCGGCTCCTCGATTTTTCCGACACCAACGCGGACCTCTGGGGCGACGCCGCGGCCGCCGTGGTGTTGAAGAGGGCCGACGGACCGTCGGGCATCATCTGTTCCGAGATGGGCACGGACTCCTGGGGCATCGAGACCGCGTACAGCGTCGGCCATGACACGCGATATCACGAGACCCAGTCCCGTCCGAACATCGCCATCCGGGGGCACGACATCCAGAAGTTCGTCCTCAGGATCATCCCCGAGCTGATCGTGAAGACCATCGATAAAGCCAACCGGACCCCGGAGAGGACGCGGGATTTCCGGATCGAGGACGTGGACCTGTTCATCTGCCATCAAGCCAACGCCAGGATCTTCGAGTTCCCGGCCAAAAAATTGGGGATTCCTGTCGAGAAATTCTACGTCAACGTCGACCGCCGCGGCAATTGCTCCTCGGCTTCGGTCCTTATGGCGCTGCGCGAGGCGGTCGAAGAAGGCCGGGTGAAGCAGGGCGACCTGGTCATGCTCCTGAGCTTCGGCGGCGGCTTGACCTGGGCCTCGATGCTGGTCGAGTGGTGATGGGATTTTTCCGTTTCGTCCTCTTCCTTTTCCTCGCGTACGTCGCCTTCCTGTTCATCCGGATCTATCTCGGCCTGAAGCGCGCAGCGAAGCGGCCGCGCCAGGCTCCGCGCCAGGTGCGGGGAGAGATGGTCAAGGACGAGATCTGCAACACCTATGTCGCCCGCGAGGAAGCCCTGACCGAGGTCCGCGGCGGCGTCGAGTACTATTTCTGCTCCGAGGAGTGCCGCCGGAAATCTAAGACGAGCTGACCGCTGAGGCGGCCTAATCCGGAAATAGGACGACCTGGAAATCGGGAAACTCGCCCGTCGCAGCCTCACGCCGAACTACGAAACCATCCACCCAGGCCAAGCGCGGGCCCTCCCGGAGGCGCTCGAGGAATGCTTCGATGTTCTCCCCAATCCCCTCGGCCAGGACTTCGACCCGGCCGTCTGGGAGGTTGCGGGCCCAACCGGTGATGCCCATTCTGCCGGCGTATTTCTCCGCGAAGAAACGGTAGGCGACGCCCTGGACGCGGCCGCTGGCGAAGACGCGCACTCTGACCAGTTCCGATCCCATCTATCCTCCTAGCGGATCTTTTCGTGGCCGTGCTTCTTAAGGTAGGCGCGCCAGGTGATCGCCCACAGCGCCGGGTCGTCGAACCAGGCCGGGTCGATGCGATGGACGACGCTGTTGTAGGGCGCTCCCTTGACCGTGGCCGGATCGGAGTAGGCCTCCCCGGCGACCTTCTCCAGGGCGGCCAGGTACTCGTCGATCTCGTCCTTGGAGTACGACTCCGTCGGCTCGATGGTGAACGGTTCGGGGACGACGAACGGGTGATGGCTCGACCAGAGGTGGAACCCGAAATCGGCCATCCGGAGGGTGACGTCCTCGGTCGTGACGCCCGTCGCCGCGCGGAGCTTCTCCCAGCTGTAGCGGACCTGTTCGATGCGGTGCCGTCCCGGCGCGAAAGGAGCGCTCGCCCCCCGAATATTCTTGACCTTGGAGAGGATGTAATTGTTGTTGAGCACGGCCACGTTGGCCACTTCGCGCAGGCCTCTTTCGCCGAGACTCATGACCCACGCGTAGGCCTTGAGGACGGCCGGGAAGACGCCGTGAAAGCCGCGGACCTTGCCGATCGTGCAGGCCAGGTCGTAGCGGAGGACATACCGCCCGTCGGCGGCGCGGTCCACGACCGGGACGGGCAGAAAATCGGCCAGCCGGGCGGTGACGCCGAGCGCGCCGCAAGCCGGACCGCCGCAGCCGTGGGGGGTCCCGAAGGTCTTGTGGAGATTGAAGAAACACATGTCGAAGCCGGCTTCGCGGGCCCGGGTGACGCCCAGGATGCCGTTGGCGTTGGCCTGGTCGTAGCCGCATAACCCTCCGGCCCGGCGGACAACGGCGGTGATCTCGTCGATCTTCGGGTTGAAAATGCCGGTGTCCTCGGGGTTGGTGATCAGGACGCCGGCCGTCCTCCCGGAGACGGCTTTATTTAAAGCCACGAGGTCGGGCAGACCGTCTTCCGTCTGGTAGATGGTGATGACCTTGTAGCCCTTGACCGCCGCGGCGGCGGCATCCGAAGGGTGGGAGAATATGGTCGTGATGATCTCATCACGCGTCCCCCCCTCCCCGCGCGATCCGTGCCAAGCCTGGATGATCGAGACCATGGCCAGGATGGCCGCCGAACCCGAGGCCGGCTGGAACGAGAAACGGTCGAGCCCGGAGACCTCCCTGAGGAAGAGGTCGAGGCCGTGGAAGATCTCCAGGGCGCCCTGGACGGTGCTCTCGTCCTGGAGCGGATGGAGCTCGGCGGCCTTGGGCGAGGCGGCCAGGACGTCGTTGACCTTCGGGCTGTACTTGACCGTGCACGTCCCCTGCCCGATGTCGACGTTGAGGTCGGCCCCGAGGATTTCCTGGGACAGCCGCAGGTAGTGTTTGAGGACGCGCATCTGCGAGATCTCCGGAAGGGCCGGAGGGGTCTTGCGGCGGAGTACCTCGGGAACGGCCGAGAGCCCGTCCCCGACCGCGTCGGAGACGGCTTTTTCCGCGGGCGGCACGAGGATGCCTCTTTCGCCGGGCGTGCTCAGCTCGAAGATGACCTCTTCGTCCCACTTGGCCTGGTGGAAAGCGCGGACTCTCATCGGAGGACCTCCTCCAGGCTCAGGACGAGCCTGTCGATGTCCGCGGCGGCGTGGATCTCGGTGACACAGTACAGGGCGCAGCCGGCCAGCGCTGGGAAGTCCATCGACAGATCCCGCCCGCCGAAGATGCCCCGCTCGAGGAGGGCCCGGTTGACGGCCGCGACCGTTCTCCCTGTCCCGGAGAAGTCCACGACGAACTCCTTGAAATGGGCCCCCCGGAAGCGGGGCGCCTTGACGCCAGGCAGGGCGGCGATCCTCTTCATGGCGTATTGGGATCTCTGGAGGATGACTTGACCGAGGTCGGCCATCCCCCGGGGACCCATGAGGGCGAGATAGACGCCGGCCGTGATGCCCCAGAGGGCGGCCGCCGTGCCAACGAACTCCTTCCCTTTCTCTCGGACTCCGAAGGACGTCCGGTCGTAGGCGACGTCGCCGAAGCCGTATTCGCCCGGGACGGACGTCCGGGCGATGCCGAAGAGGCGGGACGGATATTCCATGACGAATTTTTCCTCGTCCCGCGTGGCGATGAAACCGGCCTGGCCGCCGCCGTAATTCATGTGCATCCCGAGCGGCTGGATGTCGCCGCAAACGATGTCGGCCCCGTAACGGGACGGGGGCTCGAGGACTCCCAGGGAACTGGGATCGGCGCCGACGATACAGAGCCCGCCGCGGCCGTGGGCCAGCTCCGCGATCCGCCTCCCCTCTGTTTCGAGAAAGCCGAGATAGGAAGGATTCTCGAAGTAGACGGCCGCCGTCCGGTCCGTGAACTTGGCGGTCAGGTCGTCGAGCTCCATCCGGCCCGTCTCGGGGTCGTGCGCGACCGTCCTGACCGTCATCACGCCCCGGCAGTAATTCATCATGGTCGCCAGGCGGTCGGGCCCGGTCGTTCCGGCGACAAGGACCTCGTCCCTTTTCGTGATCCGGCCGGCCATCCGGGCCGAGGTGCTCGCGGCCTGGCACCAGTCGAAGGTGGGCACGTTGACGACGTCCATGTCCAGGAGCTCGGCCATCAGACTCTCGTATTCGAAAAGGGCCTGGAACCGGCCGTGGTCCTCGTAGGGCTCTCCGGCGTAGGCCGTGAGAAATTCGGACCGGCGGTTGATCTCGTCGCAGACCGCCGGGACGTAGTGGGGCCAGCAGCCCCCGCCCAGGAAACACAGGCATTCCGCGGCGGAACGGTTCCCGGAGAGGACCGCCTCGACATGGCGCTTCAGGGAGGATTCCGAGGTCAACGGCTCCGGGAGGTTCATCCGGCCCTTGAAACGGAGGCGTTCCGGGACGTCGGCGTAGAGTTCGTCGACGCTCGAGACGCCGATCTCGCGGAGCATCCGCGCCTTGACCTCGGGCACGGAATTCGGGATGTAGGGGTGGACGAAGGGTTTCTCGTCACTCATGCGCGCCTCCGAAAAAACGACGTTCCAAGGGACGTTTCAGGCGATGCCGCCGCCGTCGACGACGAGGAAGGCGCCGGTCACCCATTTGGAAAGATCGCTGGCGAAGAAGAGGACCGCGTTGGCCACGTCCCCGGGCGTCCCGACCCGGGCCAGGGGCCGGCGGGCGGCCTCGGCCATGAACTCCGCTTCGTCCCGGCCGAGCTGAACGCACTCGCTCCGGAGCAGGGGCGTGTCGACGTCGCCGGGACAGACGCAATTGACCCGGATCCCTTGCGCGCCGTGGTCGATGGCCATGGCCCGGGTCATGTTGAGGATGCCTCCCTTGGCCGCGCAATAGGAGACGGCGTCGGGACCGCCCTTGAGGGCCCAGCCGGAGCCCATATTGACGATGCTTCCTCCGCCGGCGCGGGCCATGTGGGGGATGACCCGGCGCGACAGGAGGAACGTACCCTTGAGCATGACGTCGACCGCCCTATCCCATTCGCTCTCGCTGCAGTCGACGGTGTTCTTGCGCACGACCAGGCCGGCGTTGTTGAAAAGGATATCGACCCGACCGAACGCGGCCACGGTTCTCTCCACCGCGAGCCTGCAGTCGGCGTCCGAACGGACGTCGCAGCGGACGAACAAGGCCCGGCCGCCGGCCCTATGGATCCCGTCCTCGGCCTGACGTCCTTTCTCCTCGTCAACGTCGAGAAGGGCCACCGCGCAGCCGAATTCGGCCAACCGCCGGGCGGACTCCCGGCCGATGCCCGAGGCCGCACCGGAGACGACGGCGACGCGGCCGGCGAGGGAGAGGATTTCAAAGGCCTTGCTGTTCATGGGCGCGAGCTCCTGGTCGAAAGGGATCTGGGACCATCAACGAAATGGCCGCCGGCCCCCGCGGGGTTCACCAACCGTAGCCGAGGGCGAGCATCGGCACCCAGATCTTCATCTCGTAGACCCCAGGCATCATGCCTTCCGCAACCGTCCGCTTTTGGCCGATCAGGTATTCTAGGCCGACATCAATCCTGAAGCCGCCCGCCCTGTAGCCGAAGCCGGCGGTGAAGCTGTTGAAGGTGAAACTCGGGATAAGGACGTTCATGGTCTCGGACGGTGCGGGAGCGGGATCGCGATAATACCCGGCCCTGATCGCGAAATCGCCGGCGGAGTATTCCAGGCCGCCGCGGAGCTGGAGCCTGTTCTTCCAATCTAGCACCATCGTGGACTCGTCGGCCAGGGCCGCAGCCCAGAGAGGGTCGCCGAAGACGAGGTTCAGCGTCGACAGCTTGGCCCAATTGGTCCACTGCAGGTCGAAGGTGACGGTCAGGTTCTCGAGCGGCTTGACCGCGACGCCACCGGCCAGCCAGGTCGGGCTGGGGACCTCGAGCCTCGTATCCGAGGAGACGGGCAGGCCCAGGAGCCCGATGTTCTCGATCTCCATCGTCCCGTTCAGTTTCATTTTCGACTGCGTCCGGTAGGTGAGCCCGAAGCTCATCCATTCGCTCGGCTTGACCAGGAGGCCGAATGTCGCGCCATAGCCCCAGCCGTTGATATCCAAGCTCTGCTGGCCCAAATTGACCAGCGTCGGCGGCTTCGTCGGGAGGATCGCGGAAGTTCCCCATTGGTCGGTTTGGAAGAAGCCGTAATTGATGTTGAAGGTCGCGCCGAAGAAGAGCCCGTCGGCGATCTCGACCGCGACCGACGGGGCCAGGGTGATGGATCCGATGAAGCTCCGCCAGGCGTAATTCTCCAGGGGAGGATCGAAAAAGGTCGGCGGGGTCGGATAGGCCAGGGCTGTTTCGAACCCGGTGTTGTTCCAGTCCGCGCCGAGGCCGGACAGAGTGTAAGCGCCCAGCCCGACGACCATCCTGTCGCCGATCGGCCGGAAATAGCCGACCAAACCGGCGGGGTAGTATTTATTCTTGGTCTTCATGTCGAAGGAGGAGTTCAAATAATACTTGCTCTGCGGCACGAGCAGGTCTCCGGTCAACCCGAATGTCCCCTTGCTCAGCAGGGCTAGTCCGGCCGGATTCCAGAAGACCGCCGTGAAATCGTCGGCCAGACCGACGAAAGCGCCACCCATGGACGCCGCCCGGGCGCCGAACCCGTTCAGGTTCAGGCCGTTCCCCAGGAGCCCTGAAGCCAACGTCAGAATGAACGCAAGCCCGACGGACATCTTCTTCATCTCCATGCCTCCTTCAGCGGGATCAGTCACCCTTGCTAATACCCCATCGGCCTAAAAGATGTCAACCTCCGTTCCATCCGCGATTCATGGTAGAATCGCGTTGCCCCCATGAGGTGATAAAGGTCATGACAAAAAACCTAGTTTCCATCGCCGGCTACGACCCCTCGGCAGGGGCGGGCGTCCTTCTCGACATCGGGGTCTTTGATCGCCTTGGCTATCGGGGCTTCGGCGTACTGACGGCCGTAACGTCCCAGAACCCGGAACGGGTCGACCGTGTCTATCCCCTCGCTGCGCGGGCCATCACGGGTCAGTTCGGCCGGCTGGAGGAAACGGTCGACATCTCCGGGATCAAGGTCGGCATGATCGGCACGGCCGGGAACCTGGCCGCCGTCGCCCGGATCCTGGCCCGCCAGGCGCGGATCCCCCGGATCGTCGACCCGGTCTTCCGATCGAGTTCCGGGGCCGTCCTTCTCGAAAAGAAGGCCTGGCCGCGCTATCTGGACGTCCTCGGGGGGAAAGCAGACCTCATCACGCCCAACTTAGACGAGGCGGAAATCCTCGTGGGCGGCCCGGTCCGGTCGGTCCCGGAGATGCGGAAAGCGGCGGCCGAGATCACCCGGATTGGCCGCATCCCGTGCCTCCTTAAAGGCGGCCATCTCGAAGGACAGGCGGTGGACATCCTTTTCGACGGTCGGGAATTCACGGACTTTGAACACGGACGCTCGGTCAAGGATGTCCATGGAACGGGATGTTTCCTGTCTGCCGCGATCCTCGGCCACCTGGCCGAAGGTCGGACCCTCAAAGAAGCCTGCGGGCTGGGGATCGCCCTGGTCGGGAAGGCCATCCGCCAGGCCGTCCCGGCCTCTGGAAGCCGGTGGACCTTCGACCTCAGTCGAGGACCGGGCCGGGCCTTGTCGAGGGGCCTAGGGCGACGCTGACGGCCTTGTTCACGCGGTCGAGAAGGCCTTTCGAAAAGCTGACGCCCTGTTTTCCCGCGGCCTCCGTATTGATGTAAAGCCTGACCTCTTCCATGGACTGGATGGGGATCCGGGCAGGGCTCTCGCCGTTCTTCACCCGGATCGCGATCCGGCCCGTCTTGATGCCCATGTCGTAAAAGTCGAACCCCAGCGCCGCGCAAGCGCCGAACTCGACGGCGCGGAGGAAACTGCCGAAGAGTGGCACGCCATTCTCCTCGGCCGCCCGACCGATGATGTCGAACGAGCTGTTGATGGTGTTGTCGGACATCGGAAAAAGAACGTCGATCTTCTCGTTGAGCAGGCCCTGGACCAGGCCATGGATCCCATGAGGGCCGGTGACGGGGACGGCGATCATCTCGAAACCGAGTTCCACGGCGCTCTCCCGGGCCAGGTCCAGATAGTACTCCGAGTTGATCTCGGATGGAGTCCAGAGAGACCCGACTCGCCTCGCCTTCGGGAGGACCTCGCGGACGAGGGCCATCGTCTGCCGGATGGGACCCGTGGATGCCACCCCCGTGACATGCCCGAGGTGGTCATTGGCCGACCTGCCAGCCCCGACGAGGTAAGGCACGGCGACGGCGCTGAAGACGATCGGGGTCGTCCGGCCGGCGAGAATGGCCGCCTGAAGGGCCTGCGTCGACAAGGGGATGATCATGTCCACCCGCTCGGCGACGAGTTGCTGGGCGATCCGCTGGACCTCTGAGATGTCGTTATTGGCGATACGGATGGTGACAACGATCTCCTCACCGTCGCGCAGGCCCGCATCGGCGAAGGCCTGGAGGATGCCCCGGCGGACCTCGTTGGCCGTCGGCGAATCCACCGATTGGAAGATACCGATGACATAGGGCTTGGGAGTGGCGGCGGCCGGGGGAGCTTCTTTTCTACGGCAGGAAGGAAAAACGAGAAGGGCCGCCAGCAAGCCGACAGAGAGCACCGTTTTGTTCATGGCCGGTCGGCCTCATCTTAATTCAAACCCGCGCCCGCGCGCAAGAGGCCCGGATCGTCAGGCCGGACCGACGATCGCCCGGAAGCGCTCGGGAGAGACGTTGCCACCGCTGACGACTGCGACGACCGTTCTGTCCCGCCATTTTGCCGGCGAATGGAGCAGCGCGGCGAAGGGCAGCGCCCCGGCCCCCTCGACCATCCTGCCGTGGTGTTCGAGGACGAGGGCCATGGCCCGGGAGACCAGGGACTCGGGGACGGCTTCGATGAAATCGATGAGGTCCCGGCAGAGCGGGAAGGTGATGGCTCCGGGTTCGATCCCGCCGGCGACCGCGTCGGCGATCGTTTCCTTCTCGTCGATCTCGACGATACGGCCCGCCGCGATGGACGCGGCCATGAAGGCCGAGGTCTCGGGTTCGACCCCAATGAGGCGTGTTCCCGGCCGGACCGCTTTGAGAAAACCGGCCATCCCGGCGATGAGCCCGCCGCCCCCGACGGGAACGAGAACGTCTTCGAAGCGGGAGAGGTCGTCGGAGAGCTCGAGCCCGACCGTTCCGGCGCCGAAAACGATGTCCCAGTCGTTATAGGGCGAGATGAAGACGCGTCCCGCCCTCCCGGCGAATTCCCGGGCGATGGCCTCGGCCTTGTCGCAGCTCGCTCCCCGGACTTCGACGTCGACGCCCATCGCTTCGATCCGTTTCCTTTTGACCTCGGCCGCTGTTTCGGGCAGGAAGAGCTTGAGCCCGACGCCCTCGAGCTTCGAGGCATGGCTGATGGCCAGGCCGTGGTTGCCCGTCGAGGCCGAAACGACGCCCCTTTCCCTGTCCGCGTCGGAGAGCGACCGGAGCTTGTTGAGCGCGCCACGCAGCTTGAACGAACCCGTGATCTGATCGCACTCCCACTTGACGTAGACCCGGGCGCCTGTCTCCCGGCTCAGCGGCTCGGAATACTCGAGCGGCGTCCGCCGGATGTCGGAGGCGATCCGCCCATACGCCTCTCTCACCTTGTCGGGAAAATTCACCGCCTGGTTGGTCATCCTCGTCCTCTAAACCTTAACATAGCACAAGCATTAATGCGGTTTCCAGAGAAGGCCGCGAAAAAGAGGCCGAGGGTATCGTCGAAGGGAGCATAAAGCGGTGATTTAGCCGACACGGGCCGGATACGCGGACTCCCCCCATCGAATCTGGACCGTGATGGCGTTAAGAATCACCGCAGCGAACGGAGACGATACCTGAGGCCCCAGCGGCCGTCCACAGTGGTACGAGTCCGGCGGCGAATTGTAGATTGCCTCCGGCGAGGGTACAATAAAGACCGCATGGCCAAGTATCACGTCGGGACGGCGGGTTGGAGCTACGAGGACTGGGACGGCATCGTCTATCCGGTCCCGAAGGCCCGCGGCTTCCACGCCCTCCCCTACCTGGCCGACTACATCGACATCGTCGAGGTCAACAGCACCTTCTACCGTCCGGCGAGCGCCGCCCTGGCCCTTTCCTGGCTCAAGAAGATCGACGACCACCCCGATTTTCTATTCTCGCTGAAGCTCCACCAGGTCTTCACCCACGAGCGAAAGGGCTTCACTCAAAAGGACGTCGACGCATTCAAGACCGCGGCTGAGCTCATTCAGCTTGAGGGCCGGCTGGCCGCCCTCCTCATCCAGTTCCCCTGGTCCTACGCCAATACCCCAGCGAACACCGACTACCTCCTCCGGCTCTTCGGTCTGTTCGCCGGATTCCCCCTGGCCGTCGAGGTCCGCCACGGGAGCTGGGACGGGGCCGGCTTTTACGAGCTGCTGCGCGAGAACGGGGCGGCTTTCTGTAACATCGACCAGCCCGTCTTCAAGAACTCGATCGGACCCTCGGCCGTCAGTACCAATCCCGAGTTCGCCTATGTCCGCTTCCATGGCCGGAATCACGAGAACTGGTTCCGGGAAGGCGCCGGCCGCGACGCCCGCTACGATTATCTCTACGCCAAGGACGAGCTCGAGGACTGGATCGAGCGTATCAAGGAGCTCGGCAAGAAGAGCGGCAAGGTCTACGTCATCACCAACAACCACTACCGGGGGCAGGCCATGGCCAACGCCCTCCAGATCCGGAACATGATCACCGGCGACAAGGTGGACATCCCCGACCTTCTCCTCGAGAAGTATCCCGTCTTGCGGGAGATCGTCCGGAGGCTCCGGGCCGGGCAGCGGGATCTCTTTCCGGCGGACGGAAGCGGGGCAGGGAGAAGCGGCGCGGGAGACGAAACATGAACTGGTGGGAAACGGAATTCCTCGCGGTCAAGGACAATAAGCTTTGGATCGCCGGGCAGAGCGCCGAGTCCCTGGCCGGACGGTACGGCACGCCGCTCTACGTCTACGGTAAGGAGCGCATCCTCGAGAGGTACGCGCGCCTCGACGACGTCCTGGTCCGCCATTCCCCCCTCCCCGCCCATATCTGTTTCGCCATGAAGGCCAACCCGCACCGGGGCATTCTCCGGCTCCTCCAGCGGCGTGGCGCCTGGATCGACGCCGTGTCCCCCTGCGAGGTCGAGACGGCTCTCAAGGCCGGTTTTCCGGCGGAGCGCATTTTGTTCACGGGGACAAGCGTCAGCCGGGCCGACCTACGCCGGGTATTCGCCGTCGACGGACTGGCCGTCAACATCGACGCCGCCGAACAGCTCGACCTCATGAGCGAGGTCCGGCGGGCCGAGTTCCCCTCCAAGTCCATCCGGGTGTTCGTGCGCTGGAACCCGGGCATCGGCCGCGGCTTCAACGCCCGCGTCATCACCGCCGGCAAGAGGTCGTCCGACGGTACGCCCATCAAGTTCGGCGTCGAAGATAAAAAGGTCATCGGTGTCTTCGCCCGGGCCCGCAAGCTCGGCTTCCGTCCTGTCGGCCTGCACCAGCATCTCGGCTCCGGCTGGGTGCGGGAGGATTACGGCATGGTCCAGACGGCCGTGGACCGTCTGGTCCGCAAGGCTCGGGAGGTCGAGAAGGCGGGTTTCCCGTTGGAATTCCTGGACTTCGGCGGCGGTTTTGGCCCCCGCTATCTGAAAAACCGCTCCGTTTTTCCCCTCGAGGATTATGTCGCCTATCTCTCCGCCGCCGTTGCCGGGGCTGGACTTTCGGTCAAGGCCCTGGCCATCGAGCCGGGAAAGTACCTGGTCGGCGACGCCGGGGTGCTTCTGCTGGGTGTCGAATACGTCAAGGAGAGCTACGGCAACATCTTCGCCTGCGTCGACGGCGGGACGTTCAACACCGTGCCGAGGCCGGCCATCTATCTCCAGGCCCACCACGAGATCGTCAACGCCTCCAGGATCGACGGGCAGGCCAAGGCCCGCATCACGGTCGCCGGGAACCTCTGCGAAACCGGGGATATTTTCGGACGCGAACGGTCCATGCCCCTGCCTCTGAGCGGCGACATCCTCGCCGTCCTGTGCGCCGGCGCCTACTGCCGGAGCATGGCCTCGAACTTCAACCTTCGGGAGATCCCCCGCGAAGTACTGATTTAGGCGCGGCCGCGCCGGCTGTCCCTCTCTTACTTGAGCTTTCGCCTTCAGATGAGGGCTGTCGTCACGGCCGCCCTTTTGCCTTCCAGCCGTGACGGCTCACTTCTTCAAGAAGGCGACGATCTCCCCGATGTCGGGAAGCTGCGGGATCTCATAGACCTTGATCAGGACGATCCGGCCGCTTTCGTCGACCACGACGTTGGCCCGCTCGGAAAAGCCGTCGTCTTCGCGGAACAGGCCCATGACATGGGCCACGGCGCCGTGGGGCCAGAAATCGCACAGCAGCCGCGTCTCCTTGATCCCCAGTTCCTTGGCCCAGGCGTGCTTGGTCGGGAACGAATCGACGCTGACACCGACGGCCACGGTCTTGAGTCCATCCAGGACGGCTTTCTGGTTCTCGAGGCCTCTCATCTGGTCGGCGCAGACGGGGGTCCATGCCAAGGGATGGAAGGACAGCAAGACGCGCCGGCCCGCGAATTCGGAGAGCCGGAAATCCCGGTTGTGATGGTCCTTCAAGGTGAAGTCCGGCGCGATGTCCCCTTCCCAGATAGTTTTCGTATTTCCCATCTTTGTCCCTCCCCTTAATAACGGGCGTCACAAGCGCCCACCCATCGGCCCCAGTATGTCACGCGCCGAGGCGAAAAACAAGAGAGACAGGGGCGGGACTCGCGCCCCCTCGAAGTCTCCTGTATAATGTGCCCCGGAAATAGATCCGCCCCGTCAAACGTATCAGGGAGGCGACCATGCGCGCGAGAATCTCGAGTCTGTCGGCCCTGCTTCTGCTGGCCGCCATCGGATTGTGCTTCGCACAGGAGGTCCCGACGCAGGACACGCCGAGGCCTCTCGAACCCCTCTTCATCCGCATAACCGTGTACCCGACGGTGAGCCTATCGCGCTACGACTTCAACAACGATATCGACGTGTACGAGGTCCGCGTCTACGTCGAGCTCCGCCGCGGTTCCCAGGAAGGGCCAGCCGTGGTCGACGCTCGCGTCTCGGCCCTGACCGAAAATCTGGAATACCAGACCGACCATTACGAAAAGAGGATCATCCTCGGGAAGGGCAGCCTCCCGGCGGAGGTGGAAGTCGAGATCGCCGTCAAGAACCGGCCTGTCATCAGGGAAAAATTCCCCCTCCCCATCTGGATCGTCCTCACAAACCCGCAACCGGCCATCCTCGAAGCGGGAAGGGACCTGCCGATCCGCTGGCGATTCAGCCGCTTCGCCGCTCCGGTCGACATCCTCGCCTACGACTTCAAGACAGGGAAGGAGATCTTTCGCCAAGACCACGTCGGGGAATCCGCGACCGTCGTCCCCGCCGGGGACGTCCCCGCTTCGACCATCGTCCGGATCTATGTCATCCAGTCCTGGTTTTACAAAAGGTTCCTCGGGGGCAAGGACTACGCCCGCGGTTCGGAGGTCAACATCATCCCCTGGTCCCAGGTCTTCGTCCGTACGAAATAGCCGGCTCAAGGACATCGATCATGACAGCTCAAGACTCCCATCGATCGCTCATGCCGCTCGTCGGCCTCCTCTTCGGCCTCGCCCTCCTCGCGCCCCCCTTCGCGGCGGGCCAGCCCAGCGAGGCCCAGGTCGTGCCCCAGGACGAGCTGCGGAGCGTCGCGCCCAACGTCTACCTCGACTGCGACAGGCGGACCTGCGATTTCGATTACATCAAGACCGAGATCACTTTCGTCAACTATGTCCTCGACCGCCAGAGCGCCGACGTCCAGATCATCGTCACCCGTCAGCAGACCGGCAGCGGCGGCAACGAATACACTCTCTCCTTCCTCGGCCTGAAACGCCACCAGGGGAAGGACGCGGCCCTGAGGTACTACTCGAAGCCGACCGATACGGAAGACCAGTTCCGCCGCGGCCTCGTCAACGTTCTCAAGCAGGGGCTCATCCCCTATGTCTACGACACTCCGCTCGCCGAATTCATCTCGGTCAGCTACGCCCAGAAAAAGGACTACCGCCCGACGCCCCAGTCGGACCCTTGGCACTACTGGGTTTTCGGTCTCGGCATTAGGGGCAACGGCGAATTCGAGACCCAATCCGAGCGGTACTCCTACCAGGTCAACGTTTCGGCGAACAGGACGACCGAGAACGTCAAATTCCGCTTCTCTGCCGGCTTCAATTACAACCACCGCCGTTACGACATCCCCGACGAAGAGCCGATCATCAGCGACAGCAACCGAAAAAATTTATCGGCATCGCTCATCAAGAGCATCAACGGCCACTGGTCCTGGGGCGGCACGGTCAGCCTCTACTCCTCGACCTTCGACAACGCCCGGCTCTACACTTCGGTCGGGCCGGCCGTCGAATACGACATCTTTCCTTATTCGGATGCGACCCGCCGGGAGCTCCGCCTGCAGTACCGCCTGAGCTACACCTGGCGGGACTACTACGAGGTCACGATCTTCGACAAGGAAAAAGAGGCTCTCTTCAGCCAGGCCCTTCAAGTCGTCTTCGAGCTCAAGGAGCCTTGGGGCTCGATCGGCGCCTCGGTCCAGGGCCAAACGTTCCTCCACGACCTGAGCAAGAACAACCTCCGGGCCGAGCTCGGAGTGTATATCAACCTTTTCAAGGGCTTTTCCTTCAATATCGGCGGGCAATATTCCCGCATTCGCGACCAGCTCTCTCTTCCGGGCCGGGACTATACGGAGGAGGAGATCCTCCTCGAGCTCAAACGCCTAGCCACGGGCTACAACCTCCGCTTCGAAGTCGGCCTCAACTATCGCTTCGGGTCGATCTACAGCAACGTCGTCAACCCAAGGTTCGGGAACATGTGATCTCGTCGGGAAAATGAACGGAGGCCGATCATCGGCTCTCCGGTTTTCCGAGGCCCGACGCGGGAGAGGCCTTGGTGATCTTTACCGCCACGGGCCAGTCCGGACCCCAGGTCAGCCGCTGTTTGTCGGAACTCTCGGCCTTGTCGCCGGGGGCCGGGGGGGCTTTGACCAAGCGCACGGTCTGCTTCCGAGTCAGGGTGATCTTCAGGCCGGCCGGCGTCTGTTCCCAGGGACAATCCCCTTCCTGACCGAGGAGCGCGACCTTCGTTTCGGGGGAAGCGGCGACGGATTTGAGGACGAGACTTCGGGAATTGTTCTCGAGCCCGGCCAGGGCATAGACGGTCCCCTCCGAGCGCTTCTGGGTGAACCAGACATCGCCCTCGTTCGTGACGACCCACGGCCGGACGCCTCTGACCGCTTCGCCATTGAGCATCATCCACAGGCCCAGGTCACGGAGCAGGTCCTCGTCACCGGGGGCGATCCGCCCGTCGGGCCGGGGCCCGATGTTCAGGAGCATGTTGCCGCCGCGGGCCCGGATGTGGATGAGGTTCTCGATGATCTCCGCCGCGGGCCGCACTTCGGCGCCCGGGAGGAACGACCACTGATAGCTCGTGGTCAGACAGCTCTCCCAGGCGCGGTCGTCCGCCTGGCCCGGGATCTCCTGCTCGGGCGTCGGGATCTCGCCGCGGGCGATGAAGACATCCTGACGGACGCGCCAGGAGTGCTTCTTGAGGGGTTCGCACTTGCCATCGAACCAGAGCATGAAGATGTCGCCGTAGCGGGTCAGGAGCTCTTCGATGTGGCCCCGCTCGTAATCGACGAAGCTTTTCCGCTTCGGGCCGAACAGGGCCTGGCTCTCGAAGTCCGGCTCGTAGATGTGACCGGAGCGCTTGCCCGTCTCCCACTGGTAGCGAAAATCGCCCGGCGAGTAATAGAAGCCGACGAGGAATCCCTCCTTGCGGAAGGCGTCGGCGACCATGCCCGCGATATCCCGCCCGTAAGGCGTCCGGGTGATCTTGAAGTCGCTGAGCTCCGTATCGAACATGCAGAATCCGTCGTGGTGCTTGGCCGTGAAGACGACGTATTCCATCCCAGCCAGCTTGGCCAGGCGGGCCCACTCGGCGGGGTTGAAAGCCGTCGGATTGAATGTCTCCGCCAAGGCGTAATACTTTTTAATGAAATCTTCGGAGGCGTTGTAGAGTGGCCAGGAGATCTCCGTCCCGATCTGGGAGTTCGGGCCCCAGTGGATGAAGAGCCCCATCCCGGCGTCGCGGAAGATCTCCGTCTTGCCGGGGTCATTGGACAGGCGGACGCTGTCTTCGGGGAGAAGAGCGATGGGCGGCTTCTCCGCCGCGGCCGGCTCCGGCGCCTTCCCGGCGCAGCCGGAGTAGCCGACAGCGACGGCGGCGGCCATCGCCATGATGAGGACGGACCTCTGAGCGCGAGGGGATTTCGTGAACGGCATGGGGACCTCCTTGGTCCCTTCCTTTTAACGAAACGAAGAGAAAAAAGCAACCCGTTCGCTCCCCCGGCCTGAAGCCCGGGTGTCCCGCGTTGACCTCACCGGGCGGGCGATCTATAATCCGGCCGTGACCTCCAAAGAGCGGATGCTCCGCGCCCTGGCCCGGGAGAAGCCCGACCGCCTTCCGGCGACCGTCCACCAGTGGCAGAAGTACCATCTCGACACCTTCCTGGGCGGACTGTCCGACCTCGAGGCCTTCGGGACGTTCGGTTTGGACGCCTCGATCCAATATTTCCAGGACATGGGCCAGTTCTGGCTGACGGACGCCGACTTCACCAAGTTCTCGACGCCCGAGTGGCGGGACGAAGCGGAAGTGCTGAGCGCCGACCCGGACCACCGGGTCTGCCACCATACCATCGCGACGCCGGCCGGGACGCTCACCTACAAGACCGAGGGCAACCGGATGACGACCTGGATCTCGGAATACCTGATCAAGCGCGACGACGACATCCGCCTCATCGAGAAGTACATGCCCGTCCCGAAGCTCGATCCGGCCCCGGTCAGGCGCGCCTACGACGATATCGGCGACCGGGGTATCCTGCGCGGCTTCGTCTGGGGCGACCAGGCCGGATGCT
>JBFYOD010000175.1:0-3271 GCA_041303965.1 Candidatus Aminicenantota bacterium | reverse complement strand
GGAGAACAGGCCATTGTCCTGAATGCCAAGGGAAAAGGCCTGGTCGTGCTTTCGGGCTGCGCCCACAGGGGTATCGTCAACGCGGTGAAACAGGCGCAAGCGATGACGGGCATGGAGAAGGTCCACGCGATTATCGGAGGGTTCCATCTGACGGGAGCCAAACCGGACGTGATCCAGAGAACGATCGCCGACATCAAGGCCATCCGGCCGGATTATGTCGTCCCCGCGCATTGTACGGGATTTGAGGCCATCGCCGCGTTCGCCCGCGAGATGCCTGATCAGTTCATATTGAACACGGCGGGAACCCGATACGTCATGTAAGATCCGTCTCGGGGCCTGACTTGAACCTCTGACTTTTGCCGCGTGGTGGAAGCGGCGCCTATTTTGGGCACAATTTGGGCACAAACGCGCAGTAGCGCTTAGCGTTTGACCGGCCATTCCAGCGGTGATACTATCCGGGCATCGGCAGGTCGTGTTGGCCATGAAATGCCCGAAATGCCAGTTTGACAACCCCGACGCGACGAACTTCTGCGGGAAGTGCGGGGCGCCGCTGGGGCCTGGCGTGGGGGACGGCCCGGAGGGCGTTTCCGTCACGAGGACCCTCGCCGCCCCTCCTCCCCCCATCTCCAAGGACGCTCTCATCGCCGGGAAATACCGCATCATCGGAGATCTCGGCCGGGGCGGCATGGGGATCGTCTATAAGGCCGAGGACATCCGGCTCCAGCGGACGGTGGCCCTGAAGTTCCTGCCGCCGGAACTGATCCACATTCCCGAGATCAGGGACCGGTTCAGGCAAGAGGCCAAGGCGGCCGCGGCGCTGGACCATCCCCACATCTGTACGATCTACGACTTCGACCAGGCCGAAGACAGGGCCTTCATCTCGATGGCTTTTGTCGAAGGGCGGAGCTTGAGGGAACGGATCGACTTGGGCCCGCTCGAAGTCGAGGAGGCCCTGAAGATCGCGGCTCAAGTCGCCGAAGGGCTGGCGGAAGCCCACGGCAAGGGGATCGTCCACCGGGACATCAAGAGTGCTAACATCATGGTCACGCCGAAGGGCCAGGCCAAGGTGATGGACTTCGGGCTGGCCAGGGTCGCGGGAGCGACGCTCGTCACCCAGGAAGGGACGACCATGGGGACGGTGAGCTACATGTCTCCCGAACAGGCCCGGGGGGAGAAGGTGGATCACCGCACGGACATCTGGTCGTTCGGGGTGGTCCTCTACGAGATGCTCACGGGGGAGCTTCCCTTCAAGGGGGAGCAGTCCCAGGCCGTGATCTACGCGATCTTGAAGGAGAAGCCCAGGCCCCTGACGAGCTCGAGACCCGGTCTTCCGCCGGCGATCGAGCAGGTCGTGTTCAAGGCCCTGGAGAAGGACCCCGAGAAGAGATACCAGCGCTTCGAGGAGGTGCTGGACGACTTGAGATCCATCACCGCGGGAATCGTCCCGGACGAGATCAAGGCGAGGCTGAGGCGGGCCAGGATCGCGAAGAGGAAGAGAGCCCTGCTCTATTCCGGCGCCGCGGCGACGATCCTCATCGTTGCTGGTGCGCTCGGTCTCTTCACCCGCCGGGCCCAGGCCATCGGATCCGTCGCCGTCCTGCCGCTCGAGAACCTCACGGGCGACGCGGAGAAGGATTATTTCGTGGACGGCGTGACCGACGAGCTGATCGGCCACATCTCGCGGATCAGCGGTCTCCGGCGGGTCATTTCCCGCACGTCCATGATGCGGTTCAAGGGCTCGGATAAGCCGGTACCGGAGATCGCCAGGGAGCTCGGCGTGGATGCCGTTGTGGAGGGGACGGTCTATCGAGTCGGCGAAAGCGTGCGCCTGAGATTGCAGCTGATCGATGCCCTCCCCGAAGAGCGGAGCCTCTGGACCGAGACCTACGAACGTCCGGGGGCCGACGTTCTGATGATGTACGGGGAGATAGCCCGGACGATCGCCGTGAAGCTCCAGGTCAAGCTGACCGCCGAGGAAGAGGCGCGATTCGCCAAGGCGCGGCAGGTCGATCCGGAGGCTTACGCGCTCTATCTCCAAGGCATGTCCCATTGGTACAAGCTGACCCCGCCGGACCTCGAGGCGGCCCAGAAGTATTTCGAATCAGCCTTGAAGAGGGATCCGGATTACGCCCTGGCCCACGTAGGGATGGGTTTAGTTCAGGTTGGGCGTGAGCAAATGGGGCTGGCACATCCCGGCGAAGCGGCCGAGGCCGAGCAGAACCACTATCTCAAAGCCCTGGAACTTGACAGCAACCTGCCGGAGGTCCATTTCGCCATTGCCGCCCGCAAAACATGGGGTGAATGGGACTGGGCAGGTGGGGAAGCCTCATTCCGTCGGGCTATCGAGCTCAACCCCAACTACGCCATGGCCAGGGTTTATTATTCGAATTTGTTAGCCTTTTTGAATCGCCCGGATGAAGCTCTGGCCCAGGGAGAGCAAGCCCTGCGGCTCGACCCTCTCAATTCGCTGGTCATGGGGATATATAGCAACATGTTGGTTTACCTGGGGAGATATGACGAGGCCATCGCTCAGGGCCGGAACGTGCTCAGGACATCGCCCAATGATCCAATAGCCCTCGATTTATTATGGGAGGCGCTCCACTTGAAGGGGCAGTATGATGAGGCGCTGGAACAGGCGAAAGCCTTTTATGCCGGAAAGGAGTTGACTCCGGTCGTCGAAGCCATGTCGGGCGGAAATCAAACGGGCGGCTATGCAGGGGCGATGCGCGCCGCGGCGGACACGCTGGCTGCGATATCGCGACAAGCCTATGTCGGGCCATGGTATATTGCCTACCTTTATGCGGCAGCCGGGGATAAAGAAAAAACTCTGGAATGGCTCGAGAAAGGTTATGCGATCAGAGATCCTAATATTCCATATCTCGGGGGAGAGCACAGCTTTTTTAGAAATCTCTTGAACGATGACCCGCGCTTCATAGATCTTCTTCGGCGAATGAACCTGCCGGTGGGAGAAAAGAAATAGGAGCTAGCACCATGAGATGTCCCAACTGTCATGCCGAGAATAGGGACGACTCGAAGTTCTGTAGCAACTGCGCCGCCCCGTTGGGACCGGGAGCCGGGGTGGGCCCGGAGGGCGCTTCCCTCACCAAGACCCTCGAGACCCCCCTTCGCCTCCTGAAGCCGGGGACCCTCGTCGCCGGCAAGTACCGGATCGTCGAGGAGGTCGGGGCCGGGGGCATGGGGATCGTCTACAAGGCCGAGGACCTCAAGCTCAAGCGGTCGGTGGCCCTGAAATTCCTGCCGCCGCACCTCA
>JBFYOD010000174.1:0-3453 GCA_041303965.1 Candidatus Aminicenantota bacterium | reverse complement strand
TCTTCGGGAAGGGAGAGTTTCGCTTTAACATGATAGGGGGATGGTAATGTGCCAGCGTGCAAGTGTCAACCAAGATGGGGTAAGAGGGGGTCAAACCTACTTTTTACACCCTTTTTGACCCGAAAAGTGTAAAAAGTAGGTTTGACCCCTTCTTGGACTACCTCACCGTGATCAACGCGCCCGCCGAGTAGGCCGCGAATTCCGGGGCGTACATCGACTGGAGCGTCGCCGGCGCGGCCTTGAACATTCCGGCCATGGCGCAGCGCATCCGGTGCTTGAGCGTGTACTCGCCCTCCGGCAGCCACTCCATAAAGAAGTTCGTGCCGCTGTCGCGGATCTCCTCGTAGCGGACGAGCCCCAGGTCCCACTTGTAGCCCGACGTGAGCGTCGCCGGCTCGCACCCCGACGGCCGCGGGTCCCGCAGGTGGACGTACTCGGCCTGGTGCCGGGCCCGGATCGAGAGATGGACCTCGATCTCGTCGCCGACGGCGAGCGGCGCGCCCTCCGCGAGCGGCTTCAGCACGACCTCCTCGCCCTTCTTCTCGCGCTTGAAATAGGTCCGCTCGACCGCGAACAGGTCGCCATCGCCCTTCTCGGGCATCTTCTCGGTGCTGAAGTGCCAGGTCGCGCTGGCGAAGGCCAGGCCTTTCCCTTCTTTCGAGACGCGGACCGTGGCGCACTCCGGCCCGGTCCCCATCTTCTCGCCCGGGACGACCAACTGGTTTTTCTTGCCGGTGTACTTGTCCGGCTCGAAAATGAACGTCGTCTTCGTGCCGCAGGCCTCGGCCGTAACCAATTCCCGGACGCCCAGCGCTCCCGTCTTCTTCAGGAAATAGGCCACCGAGTAGATGACCTCGGACGTGGCCCGGGTCGACTTCCAGTGGTTGAGCTTATTGTTGAGGAAGAGCCACTGGACGAGACCCTCGCTCCGCGCGTCGGCGGGCTTGAGCTCCATGAGCGTCCGCAGGGCGAAGGCGTGGGTTTCGATCGTGTCGTTGTACCAGAGCCAGCCGCGGTCCTCCGGGGCCCAGCTCGTGCCGCCGTCGGCCGTCGTCTTGGCGCTATCCATGACACTGTCCCAAACGAGCGACGCGTCCTTGACCCTTCCCGCCCGCTTGAGCGTAAGTGACAGATACCCCTTGATGTACGGGGCGTGTTCCTTCCAGTGCTTGAAAGAGAAGTCGAGCATCCGCTTGCGGTCGGCGTCGGTGAAAACGCTACCCGTCCACGACGCGTCCGGGAAATTGCTGATCGTGTAGTTGAGGAAGGTGACGAACTCCCAGCCCGTGTCGTGGGCCATGAGCGTCGATATGATCTCGTCGAGGTAGTGCCGGTGGAGATAGGCGAAAGCCCTGGCCACCGCTTCTTTGGGCACGTCGACGCCGAACTCGAGCGCCTTGGAGAGGCCGTGGACGATGTAGAGGGTCATATAGGGCGACGGCGGCCCGCCCGGCCACCACGGGAACGCGCCGAGCGACGTCTGGGCCTTGATGAGCTTGGCCAGCGAGGAATCGCGCTGGGCCTTGGCCACGCGCGGGTCGAGCACCTTCTCCGCGCCCATGCCGGCGTCCTTGCCGCCGCGCGCCGTCTCGAGCCACGGCGTCTCCTCGAGGGCCATCTTCCGGTTCGGGTCGGCGGCGTCGAACGTTTCGAGGACGGTTTCCCGCTTGCTCAACGCTTGGGCCATGCGCGCGACCTGCGGATATTTATCGTAGAGGCTCGTCAGGATGCCCGTCGACAGGAAGCGGTTGAGCGTCTGCTCCGTGCACTCGTAGGGATAGTTGACGAGATAGGGCAGGGCTTCGAGGAGCCCGTAGAAAAGCTGGGCGTCCACGGTGATCACGAGCTGTTCGTTGATGCGCGTCGGATCGTCAGTTTTGGCCAGGTCGTCGAAGCGGAGTTCGCGCGGCTTGCCCTCCTTGATCGTCGCGAACCGCGACTGGACGAGATGCATCCTTCCCGGCAGGACCGGGAGCGGCCTGAGCTCGCCGTCGGACAGGGCGCCGGCCTTGGCCACGACCTTGAAAGCGACCGTCCCGACGCGTGCCGGCGCGAGAAGCGGAAAGACGACCGCCGCCCCGCCGCCCGCCGCGACGCTGAACGCCCTGGCCGGAACGCTCGCCGGCAGGCCGAAGGCCGGGGCCAGATTCTCGTTCGTCAGCGGATCGTAGATCTCGAGAGCGACGTCGCCCGCGAGCGCCGCCGCGCCCGCGTTGTTGACCATGACCCGAAGTTCGGCCTTGTCGCCTTCGCGGAAGAATCGCGGCAGGTACGGCCGGACCATGAGGTCCTTGACCGATTTCGCCTCGGCCTCCAGCGACCCTCCCATGAGGTCCCGGGTCACGCCATGCACGAACACGCGCCAGCCCGTGACGGAATCGGGCACGGTGAACTCGATCGTCGCCGTCCCGTCCGCCCCGGTGAGCAGGTGGGGCTGCCAGAAGGCGGTCTCGGCGAAGTTCGAGCGCAGTTGCGGCGCTTCTCCCGCTCCGCTCGCGCCTTCCTTGTCTTTCTTGGATTCTCCAGCCGCGTCCAGCGCCATTTCGGACTTGGCCACGGATCTTGCCATTTGGGGCGCGGGCCGCGCCGACTCGGCGACCACGCCGCCGAGAACTCCTCCGACGACGCCGCCCATCACGCCGCCGCGCATCCGGCCGCCCGGCCCGCCGATACCGTAGCCGCCAAGCGAAAATAGCTCGTCCGGCCTGAACGAGGGGTAGCCGGGGATGCGGTTCCAGCCATGATCGAAGGAGAAAGCCATAGGGGCCGTCCCGAGCGCCGGGTCCCACCAACTCGTGCCCGTCCGGTTGGGGTAAAGACCCGTCAGGCGCGGCGGCCGATGCGGCGCGAAGATGTCGAGGCTCCGGTCATACATGTAGGCCAGGAGCTCGGCCGCGCCTTGGACGGCCGGCTTCCCGTCCGGGGTCTTGACCGTCACGCGCCAGGTCTCCCGCCCTCCCGGCGTGAGCTTGTCGCGGAACGTCGAGAAGGAGATCCCCAGTTCCTTGTTATCCCAGGGCACGAAGACCGATGCGTCTTCGCTCATGAACTGATGGTCGCGGACGGTCGTGACCCGGGCGCCGAAGCCGCCCCGCAGATCTTCCGTGACGGGCATGTCGATGACGCCGCCGTCCTTTCCGGCCTCGATCCAGCGGCGCTCCCAGAGTTCGCCGCCGCGGAACGTTTCGAGAAGGACCGGCTGGCCGCTCCAGCCGCTGTCGAGATATAACCTCGCCGTGCCGCCGACCGGCACCGCCGCCTTCTCGGCCCGCAGGACAAGCGGCAGTTTGAAGGCGGGTTTCGCTCCGCCCACGACCAGGAAGTCCAGGCTATCGCGGCAGACGGCCCCGAAATCGTCCTTTGTCTCGTAGAGCAGGCGATAGGCCCCCGGCCCGAACGCCGGGACGGCGACCGTCGCCATCCCTTTGGCGTCGTGATCGGCCGCGCCCTTGG
>JBFYOD010000173.1:0-3659 GCA_041303965.1 Candidatus Aminicenantota bacterium | reverse complement strand
TCGCTCTTGAGGTCGGTGAGGAATTGCCAGTCGGCCCGGCCCGTGTATTTTTGTTCGACGCTCCGGGCGTGGACGGCGATCGCCGCGACGCCCGCCTCGAAGGCGCCGCGGGCGATCTTCCGGAAGTCCGCGTAGGTCCGGTCGGCGTCCCGGAACGACCGGCGCATTTTGATCGTCACGGGGCGGCCGGGGACGGCGTCGACGACGGCCCGGACGATGGCCAGCGCCCGCTCGGGGTCGTTCATCAGCGCGCCGCCGCGCTTGTGGGAAACGACCTTCCTGACTGGGCAGGCGAAGTTGAGATCGACGACGTCGAAGCCCATCCTGTCGAGAGAGCGGGCGGCCTCGGCCATGACCTCGGGCTCCGTGCCCATGATCTGCCCGCCTACGGGATGGTCGGCCGGGTCGAGCCGGATGAGGCGCTTGCGGAGTTTGCCTTCGAGGAGAACCTGGCGGTCGAGCATGGCCTCGGTGACGCAATAGGGCGCGCCGAGAGCGCGGCAGACCAGGCGATAGGGGAGATCGCTGTATCCGGCCAGGGCCCCGAGGCCGACCGGGAAATCGATGGGGATCGCGCCGACCCGGAGCGGTTCGATGGCGTTCGTCACGGGAGCCAGTATAGAGGAAGGGACGAGAGGGGGTCAAACCTACGGCCGGGAGCGGAGTCTTGAGAGCGACCATCAGAAGTGCGGCGAAGCGACTCGAAGCCGCACTTCTGGGAAATATCCGGATAGCGTTGAAAAGAGCAAAAAGATAGGTTTGAAAGCCTCTGGGGCCTTGCGACCGACCACGGGTTTTATTATTATACGCGCTTATGGAGAGAGATGAATGAACGACAATCTACGGAAAATCGGCTTGTTCCTGATCTTGGTTCTCGGCCTGGGCTTCGTGGGCTGGATGGCGGTCGCCAGTGCCGGGCAGGAGGCGGTGTCCTCACGGGCTTATATCGGCCACGAAACCGATGCCGACATGAAGGGCTTCATCCGGCAGTATCCAGGTGCGGCCGGGACACGCCTAGATGATTGCCAGACATGCCATCGCGGCGGCGTCCGCGGCACCGACACGGAGAAAGAAGTCAGCCCCTGCAGTTATTGCCACCTCGTCGTTTTTCCCAACGCGCGGTACAAAACCGGCGTCCCGAAGGACTACGAGGCGACTCTCAACGGCTACGGCCTCGACTACAAGAAAGCCGGCCGGACGTTCGAGGCCTTCGCCGCGGTCTCCGGACGGGACTCCGACGGGGACGGCCATCCCAACGCCGCCGAGGTCGCCGACCTCCGCAATCCCGGCGACCCGGCCAGCCGGCTGGGCCAGCCCCTGGCGCCCACGATCGTCCTCGGCTGGGACGAGATCCGGAAGCTGCCCGTGCAGAGCCAATTCCTGCTCATGAACAAGACCACCCAGCGCCGCGACGAATACGTGACCTACAAGGGCGTCAGGATCATCGACCTGCTTTCCGCCGCGAAGATCTACCTGACCGGGGTTACGGGCATCACCGTATACGCTCCGGACGGCTACAGCAACGACTATAGCCTCGAAGACATCAACGCGCCGTTTCCCGAGGGCGTTTATTACGACGCGCCGCTCTCTTTCGGGGATTCCGACCGGGCCCTTCTGGAAAAGCCCGCCTCCCTCCCGTCCGGGGTCAAGGACGGGAAACGGATCTCTGGGAGGCCGTGGCTCCTGCTGGCCTACGAGAGGGAGGGCCTGCCTCTCGATCCCGCGACCTATGAGAAAGCCACGGGCAAGCTGGTCGGTGAAGGGCCCTATCGGCTGATCAGGCCCCAGCGGGAGCTCCTGGGAGACCCGTCCAGACCGGGCCGGCCGGACAGGTCTGTCAATGCCAAGAAGTATGGTGACGGCTGGGACTATTCCGACAAGATCGACCACAACGCCGGGGCCGGCGCCCGCGGCGCCTGCGTCATCCGTATCAATCCCTTGCCCCAAGGCTACGAGGAATACGACTGGAAGAACGGCTGGCCGCTCATCGGCGAGAAAAAGGTCGTGATCTTCGGCCGCGGCGTCCGCTGACCCCCTCTTAGGTGGCGAGGCGGACGAGGGTCCGCAGAAGAAGGTTGGCACCCTTCTCCAAGTCATTCCAGTTGATCCGCTCTCCCGGCGCGTGGCTGATGCCGTCGGGGGAGGGGATGAAGATCATGCCGATGTCGCAAGCCCCGGCGAGGATCTGGGCATCGTGGCCGGCGCCGCTCGCGAGGCGCATCGACGGATAGCCGAGCGCCCGGCATTCCTCTTCCATCAGGCTCACCATCCGGGGGTCGATCGTTACCGGTGAAGTCTTATCGACGAGACGCGAAACGAACGTCAGCCCTCGCATCGAAGCGATGTCCTCGGCCAGGGCGAAGACCTCTTTTTCGATCGCGGTTAGGGCTTCGGGCGAGGCGCTCCGGAACTCGAGGGTGAAATCGGCCCGGCCGGGGATGACGCTGAACGAGCCGGGATGGAGGGCGACCTTGCCGACGGTCAGCATGCTTCCGTAATGCTTCACGGCCACGTACTGGGTCGCCTTGAGGGAGAAATCGGCCAGACCCAGGAAGGCGTCGCGCCGGAGCTCGAGGGGCGTCGTCCCGGCGTGCCCGGACTCGCCGACGAAGGCGCATTGCCGGTAGTGCTTGCCGGCGATCCTCTCGACGATGCCGACGGGCACGCTCTCGTCCTCGAGAACGGGTCCCTGTTCGATGTGAAGCTCGAGATAGGCCTCGAGCTCTGGCCTTTCCTTATGGGCGGCGAGGATGCCCTCGGCCGTGAACTCCGTCCTCTTCAGGACGTCGCGGAAGGGCATGCCGAACGAGGTCTTGCCGTTCCGGATCTCGTCCTCATCGAGAAGGCCCATGAAGGCCCGGCTGCCCAGGAAATCACCGACGAGGTTGCCCTCCTCGTCCGTGAACGAGGCGACCTCGAGCGGTCGCGCGAAAGGGATCTTCTCTTCCAGGATCCGGCGCACGGCTTCCAGGGCCGCGACGACGCCCACCGCGCCGTCGAACATGCCGCCGTTGGGGACCGTGTCGATGTGGGAGCCGGCCATGACGGTCTTGCCGGAGCGCTCGACCCGGCCGAACTGATTTCCGGCGCCGTCCTGGCGGTAGCAAAGGCAGGCCGCCTCGATCTTTTTCTTCAGCCAGGCCCGGGCTTCGAAGTCGGCCGGGCTGAACGAGGGCCGGTTGACGCCGCCGTGTTCGTCCCGGCCGATGCGGCCCAGTTCTTCGAGGTCCTTTTTCAGACGTTCGAAATTGACTCGTATGTCCATGGTTCCACCTCAAAGCGGGGGCATAAAACTATGGCCCGAATCTTCTTCAGATATTTCCCAGAAGTGCGACTTCGAGCCGCTCCGTCGCACTTCTGATGGTTGCTCCTAAGAATCCGCTCCCTGTAGTAGGTCGAGCATCTCCCAGACCGCACGCTCGATGCCGACGATGGCCGCCCGGGCGACGATGGAAAAACCGATGCTGAGTTCGCCGATCTCCGGGATGGCCACGATGGGGCCGACGTTACGGTAGTCGAGGCCGTGTCCGCCGTGGACTTCAAGCACTATCATATGTCCGAACTCGGCCGCCTTCAGGACGGCTTCGAGGGCCTTGTCCCGCCCCCTCCCATCCTTGAGATCTGCGTACTTCACTGTGTTGATCTCGATGAGGTCGACG
>JBFYOD010000172.1:0-11813 GCA_041303965.1 Candidatus Aminicenantota bacterium | reverse complement strand
CTCATCGAGAAGTACATGCCCGTCCCGAAGCTCGATCCGGCCCCGGTCAGGCGCGCCTACGACGATATCGGCGACCGGGGTATCCTGCGCGGCTTCGTCTGGGGCGACCAGGCCGGATGCTGGCAGCACGCCGCTTGCCTTATCGACACCCAGGCCCTCATCCTCCGCACCTTCGATAAGCCCGATTGGGTCCATGAGCTGCTCCGTATCCTCCTCGAAAAAAAGCTGCGCTTCATCGACTCCATGAAGGGGGCCCGCTTCGACCTCATCGAGACGGGCGGAGGGGCCGCGTCATCGACGCTCATCTCCCCCTCACTCCACCGTGACTTCTGCCTGCCCTATGACCGGAAAATGCACGACGCCCTCCACGAACTCGGCTTTACCGTCGTCTACCACACCTGCGGCGGGACGAAAGGTATCGAGGAACATATCGTCGCTAACGGCTGTGACGCCTCGGAAACTCTGGCTCCGACCTCGATCGGCGGCAACCAAGAGCCGTGGGAGTTCAAGGCCACGATCGGCCGACGCCTGGCCCTCATCGGCGGGCTCGATCAGTTCAACGTCCTGACCGAAGGCTCTCCGGAGATCATACGGGACATGGTGTTCAGGCTATTCGAGAAGGTCGGTTTCGAAGGCGGTTACATCCTCTCCTGCTGCGACCACTTCTTCGAAACGCCGCCGCAGAACCTCCGCGTCTACGCCAAGGCCGCCCGCGCCTGCGTCTATTAGTACGCGCCGAATTCCCGGACCGTCTCGTAGAGCGCGAAAACGTTCAGGACCCGTTCGAGGGACGTCAGGCCCCGGGTATTACCACAATTCTTTCCAGGTCTATTCGGCGTCCGCGGCTGAGGGGCGGCGTCAACGCGCTCACTTCAAGAAGTCGCCGTCGACGATGAGCAGTGTGGCACCGTTCTCCGTGCGGGAACGGTGGGAGCTGGCTCCATCGGAAACGACATAGGTCATCCCCTTGGTCATGAGGGTCTTTTCCCCGTTCTCCTGCTCGTTGACGAATTCCCCTTCGAGGCAATGCACGATATGGCCTTTTTGGCACCAGTGGTCAGCCAGGTAGCCCTTGGAATACTCGACGATGCGGACCCTCAGCCCGGCAAGCTGCGATGTTCGCCAGAACGACGTCCCTGTCTCCCCCTTGTGTTCCGTTCTCGGGACCGCGCTCCAGTCGATCGCCTGGTACGGGATGCCGTCGTTCTTCATTTGTCTTCCTTCCAGGTCCAATCGTCGTCCTTTTCCATGACCATCTGGGTGATATTGTATGTCGAGCGCCCGCCATCGTCCTTTTCGTTCGAGCCGAGGCTATAGACGATGAAGCCTTCGCCTTCTCTCCTATAAACGAAGGGCTTTCCAGTGAACGGATCGACGGGAACTTCTTTCAAGATCCCCGGGACGAGGGCTTCGAGGCTCTGCGGATAGGCTCCTGTCCGGCTCTTGTGGAGCCTACAGGCCAGCCCCGTCCGCGCGGCTAGCAGAGACGCCTCAAGCATAGCCCCCTTCATGAACGCGGCCTCGAAATTGGCCATCATGGCTTTAGATAGAAAGGCGTACCAAGGGCGCTTCCTAAGGGCTTGTCCCCTCAGAAAGTCCCTGCTCTCAAAATAGGGATGCTTCGTTTGCGCTTCAAACTCCTGAAAGCTGGGCAGGGCCGTCCGGATATCCATCTTCAAAACGGGACGGACGAGCCAGACGCCGATATCTTTGAGAATGGACCGCTCGCCGAACAGGGAAGAAATATCATCCAAGCTCCCCTCCGTGGCGATTTCCCCCGCCTCGATGAAGACGACTCTCTCTCCCCGGATCGCAAAGGCGAGCCTCCCGAGCCAGGGACCGGGATCGAGCTCGTCGATGAGCCGGACGAGGGTGTCGTCGCGGATCTCCCGGCCGCGGCAGATCTCCCCGAGGTTATAGGCCAATATCCGGGTATCGGCCACGGCGATGAGGTAGGTTATCAAAAAGCCTTCCTGAGCGGCCATCGGAGCGAACCTCAGGCCCGTTCTGAACGTGTCGATCGCCGTCTCCACGTCGCCGTCTTCGGCGCCGAAGAGGGCCGAAAGGAACAGGAGTTCCGTCGCATGGATCATTTTTTGCGCATTGCCGCCCGGGTGCTCCAGCAACGGCAAGCTCGGGTCTCTATAGAGAAAGCAAGGTTTGTGAGACATCGCCGCCATGAACTCGAAGACCTTGAGGTTCCTGAGGATGACGCCCTTCAGCGCGGTTTTGTCGGCCGCGGCAATGGGCTTGCCGGCGGCGTGATCCCGCCAAGCCCGGCCGAGCAGCAACCGGTCCTCTCCGTCCTCGGTCGTCAGCAGGTCTTCGGCGATCCGCCAGAGGCGGGCGGCATTATCGGATTCCGGGCACGGCGCGGCCAGGTCACGCGCAGTCAGGGGGATGCCGGCTGCTTTGAGCTCGGCAAGCGTCCGAATGAGCTTTCTCCCCTCGACATAATTGAAGACGGCCCGGACGACGAGGACGGCCGCCACGACGACGAGGATGACAAGACCGATCTTAATTAATGTCTTCGGAGGTTTCATTTTCGAGCCATCCCTTCAGCCCTTTGCGGGCTTTGATGAGGTCGCTTACCATGTCTTTGCGGCTAGCGGACGCGGCCATGATCTGAAGCCGGGCCATCCTGTCCGCTTCACTTCCCTGAATGCCCAGGACTTCCGCGAGATCGTAGGCCTCCTCACCAGCTGTGCGAGCCGATGACCGGCCGTCGAGCAGGGCCGTCATTCGCGCTGTTTCATGTCTGCTAACGAGCGGCTCGATCGCGAGGACAGCGACGATCGCGATCGAACAGGCGACCGCCAATGCCCTCATCCCCTGCGTCAGGCCGGCATTCAACCGGGTTTCGAGGGCGCGGTCGAGGACTCGCCGCCTCATCCCTGGCGGGACGATAGAGGGAACGAGCCGCAGCAGTTCCCCCTCGGTGTCCGCCGCTCCGCGCGCGGTCTCGTTTGCCTTGGCGTCCTTCACGCTTTCTCTCCCGCGGTCTCGCGGAGCTTCTCGATCCCGTAGCGGTAGCGGCTGGCGGCGGTGTTGGCCGAGATGCCGCAGGCGGAACCGATTTCCTTGAACGTCAGGCCCTCGAAGACCTTGAGGAAAACGACTTCTTTCTGCTCCGCCGGAAGCTCATCGGCCGAGCGCAGAAGCGCGGCGAGCGTCTGGTCATCGGGAGCTATGAACGCCGCCGCGAATCCGCCAGCCGCCCCGGTCATGATCATGGCCTCTCCCGCGCGCCGGCCGAGCTTTCGCTTAAGAGATCGGTTGACCTCATTTCGGGCGACCTTGAAAACGAAAGCCTGAGGGTCCCGGACGAAATTCCAGCGCAGACCGTACCGCGCGAACCTGCAGAATACCTCCTGGAGGACGTCCTCGGCGTCTTCGGCCGAACCGAGCCTGAAAACGAGATACCGGTACAGGCTTTCTCCATGGCGTTCGTAAAGCTCCTCGAGTTTCAGCAATCGCCGCTTTTCTGCCTGCCTATTAAGACCCGTTCCCTTTCGCGTTTTGTCTATATTCCCCGAATTCATAGCGGTATCCCGGGATTTCCACCGCTTATCATAACATTTACAGAATAAAACCGACCCTTCCCCCACCTAATATTGGTTCTTTTCTAAATATTAAGGAAGTCCATCGTGAGGCGGCGATATCCTTCTTCAAGCCGAATAGAGGACTTCCTCGAAATCGGGAGAAGAACCAATTTTCCCGGAGGCGGGGGGCCCGTCTATTCGTATTTCAGGGATTCGGACGGGCTGGCGAAGGCGGCCCGGAGCGCCTGGAAGCTGACGGTCAGGATGGCGATGGCCAAGGCCAGGCCGAGCGCGAGGACGAACACCATCGGCTCGAGCGTCGTCCGGTAGGCATAGCTCTTCAGCCAGTTGGCCATCGCCCAGTAGGCCGCCGGCCAAGCGAGGATATTCGCCAGGAAGACCAGGATGAAGAACTCCCGGCAAAGCATGACCGTGATCTGGGGGACGGACGCGCCGAGGATCTTCCGGATGCCGATCTCGCGCGTCCTCTGCTCGGCCGTGAAGGACGCCAGCCCGAAGAGCCCCAGGCAGGCGATGAGGATGGCCAGGCCGGCGAATGTGCGCAAAAGCCCGCCGGCCCGCTCTTCGGTCCGATACATCTCGTCGATCCTAGCGTTGAGGAACCGGACATCGAACGGATAGCCGGGATTGACGGAGTTCCAGGCCTTCTTGATCGACTCGATCGCTCCCGGGACGTCACCCGGCGCGACGCGGAGCAGGGCGAAATTCGCCCACTGCGGCCGGCCGCCGTCCGCCACGTCGATGAAAACCGCCAGGGGTTCGATCTTGGACTGCATCTCCTCGAAGTGGAAATTCTTCATGACCCCGACAACCCGGCCATCGCGCCCGACGAAAGAGAAGGACTCTCCGGCCGCGGCCTGCTTGTTCATCAGCTTCCGGACCTCCTCGTTGACCAGGAAACCCTCCGTAGCGTCCGTCTTGAAGTCCCGCGAGAAGTTCCGGCCCTCGACGAGCTCGATCTTCATCACGTCCAGGAAGTCGTAATCGACGCCGCACATACTGACGAGGACGACCTGCTGCGGGTCCTTGCCCGCCCAATTCACGCCGCCCGAGTTGCTGCCGATCGCGCAGGGCAGGTGGCTCGTGGAGGCCACGGCCAGGACGCGGGGGTCCTTCCGCAACTCCTGCCGCAGGGCGCCGTAGGATCGGGGCGTCGTTCCCCGCAGGGGAATATAGAGGACCTGTTCCTTATCGTACCCGAGGGCTTTCGACTTCATGTAGACCATCTGCTTGTAGACGACGGCCGTGCCGATGATCAGGAAGACGGACAGGGCGAATTGGACGACGACGAGGACCCTCCGGAAAAGCGCGCCGCCGGCCCCGGCTTTGAAGTTCCCCTTGAGGACACGGACAGGCTGGAACGACGAAAGCAATAGGGCCGGGTAACTGCCCGCGAGAATTCCCGTGAGCGCCGTGATGCCCACGACGGCGAGCAGGATCCCTTTGTTCGCCCAAAGGTTGAGGGAAAGCGCTTTTCCGGAAAGCGTGTTGAACCCGGGCAGAAAGAGGCGGACCAGGCCCAGGGCGATGACGAGCGAAAGGAACGCGTAGATCATCGATTCGCTGTAGAACCGTGCGACCAGGTGGTTTCGGAGAGCCCCGACGACTTTCCGGAGACCGACTTCCTTGGCCCTTCCCGCCGACCTAGCCGTCGCCAGGTTCATGAAATTGATGCAGGCGATGAGCAGGACGAAGGCGGCGATGACCGAGAAAATGGCGACATACCGGACGGCCGTCTCCCGTTCGTAGCCGAAATACTGATGGAGGTGGATCCTCGTATAGGGTTGCAGGACGAGATCGGTCGAGCTCGAGTGTTCCCGATTCTTGACGAATCCCTTGATCTTCCCGTTGACCGCGGCCGCCGCGGTCCCCTTGCGGAGCTCGACGAAGGTGAAGATGGAGTTCGACCCGAAATCTTCGTCCGTCCGGCCCTTCGCCTTCAGCAGCTCGTAAGGGACGAGAAGGTCGAACCGAAGGGAGGAATTGGCGGGGAAGTTCTTCAGGACGCCCGTGACCTTGAGGTCGAAATCGTTGTTGACGTTCAGCGTCTTGCCGATAGGGCTTTCACTCCCGAAATATTTTTGAGCCGTCTGCTCGGTCAAGAGCACCGAATAGGGGTCGGCCAGGGCCCCGGCCGGGTCGCCCTGCGTCAGAGGGAACGAGAAGATCCTCAAGAAGGCGGGGTCGGCCGCGCGGACATTGTCCTCGAAAAAAGCCTTGTCGCCGAAGCGGAAGAGCTGGCCGTTGTACCAGACGACACGGGTGACTTCGACGATCTCCGGGATCTCCTGCTTCAGGGCAGGGGCCAGAGGATGCGGGGTGACGGTCACGTGATAGATGCGGCCGGAGTAGGACTGGTCTTCCTCCACGCGGTAGAGGTCGGCCGCTTTCTCGTGGAACCGGTCGAAGCTCAGCTCGTCGGCAACCCACATGGCGATCATCAGGCAGCAGGCCATGCCCAGGGCCAGCCCGACGATGTTGATGAACGAATATCCCGCGTGCCGCCGGATGTTCCTGAAGACGACCTTGAGATAGTTTCTCAGCATGACCTGTTCTCCCGCCGATAGTCCGGTGTCATTCAAACGGTTAGACGCCCGCCCTTCCGATTTGGTTGCCCCCGTCGGCCCCCGCCTCTCCCTTGCATTCCTGGGACCTTTGCGAAATCGCTTGAATTCCCGGCGCCCGCCTCCATACAATAGGGCCTCGCGACTCGCTTCAAGGAGAAGGTCATGAAAAAAAGTCTGGGCCTCGCCGCCGTCATCGTTTGTATCCTTTGTATCGCCCAAACCGGTTTCGCCGCCGGCCGGAACGGCTACTACCGTTATCCGGCTATCCATGGCGACGTCGTCGTCTTCACTTCGGAGGGCGACCTGTGGACGGTCGACGTCCGGGGCGGGACGGCCCGCCGCCTGACCACGCACTCGGGGATGGAAACCTATCCCGCTATTTCGCCCGACGGCTTGACCCTGGCCTTCTCCGCCCAATACGAGGGGCCGACCGAAGTCTACACCATGCCCCTTGCCGGAGGCCTCCCCGTCCGCCGCACGTTCGCCGGGCAGACGGCGACGGTCGCCGGCTGGACGCCCGACGGCAAGATCCTCTACGCGACACAGAAATTTTCGACCCTGCCTAACACCCAGCTCGCCGTCCTCGACCCCAAGACGAACGCCGAGACCTTGCTTCCCCTCAACCAGGCGGCCGACGGGTCGTTCGATGCGGCGGGCAAGGCGCTCTACTTCACCCGGCTCCCGTTCCAGGGAAGTTACACGAAGCGCTACAAGGGCGGCACGGCCCAAAACCTGTGGACGTTCGCCCTGGGCGGCGAGGAAGCCGCGCCTCTGACGGCCGACTACGCCGGCACGAGCAAGAATCCAATGGTCTGGCAGGACCGGATCTATTTCCTGAGCGACCGCGACGGCACCATGAACATCTGGTCCATGGACCTCAAGGGCGGCGGGCTCAAGCAGCACACCTTCCACAAAGGATACGACGCCAGCTCGCCCAGTCTCCACGACGGCAGGATCGCCTACCAGCTCGTGGCCGACATCCATGTCTTCGACATCGCCTCGGGGAAGGACGCCGGCCTCGCGGTCACCCTGTCCTCTGATTTCGACCAGATGCGCGAGAAGTGGGTGACGAAGCCGCTCGACTATCTGACCTCGGGGCACGTCTCCCCCGCCGGGGACCGCGTCGTCCTCGTTTCCCGCGGCCACGTCTTCGTCGCCCCGGTTGGCGACGGCCGTTGGGTCCGCGTCAGCCGCAAGGACGGCGTCCGGGCCCGCGCCGCCCGATTCCTCGGCGATGGCAAAACCCTCATGGTCCTGTCCGACGAGACGGGCGAATGGGAATTCCACCGCTTCAAGGCCGACGGGCTCGGCGCATCGGAGCAGCTGACGACGGGCGCCAAGGTCCTCCGCTTCGACGGCGTCCCCTCTCCCGACGGACAATGGATCGCCTTCTCCGACAAGGACTACCAGCTCTGGTTGTTCAACGTCGGCAAGAAGGCCCTGACCCGGATCGCCGTCTCCGGTACCGGGATGTTCGGCGACTTCGCCTGGTCGCCGGACAGCCGGTGGGTCGCCTACGTCCAGGGCGCCGATAACCAATTCAGCCAGATCATGCTTCTCGAAGCGGAGACGGGCCGGACGACGGAGCTGACCAACGACCGCGTCGATTCCTACAACCCGGCCTGGAGCCCGGACGGGAAATGGCTCTATTTTCTTTCGGACCGCTATTTCCGGAGCGTCGTGGGCAGCCCGTGGGGCGCCCGCCAGCCCGAGCCGTATTTCGACAAGACGACCAAGATCTACGCGATGGCCTTGACGGCCAAGGAAACATTCCCCTTCGCCCCGGCGACCGAACTCCAAGGCGCGGCGAAGGACAGCGGCAACGAGAAGGAGACCAAGGAAACCGAGGCCAAGATCGGAGCGGCGCCAGGGAAACCAGCTAAGGAAGCGGTCAAGCCGGCGCCCGTTCCCAAGGTCGTCATCGACCTCGCCGGCATCGGGGAACGGGTGTTCGAGGTCCCGCTCCCCGCGAGCGTCTACAGCGGGCTCATCGTCGGCGACAAGGCCTTGTTCTTTATCGACGAGGAGTCGACTGCCGCCGGCAAGCCCAAGCTTCAGGCCGTCGAGATCAAGAACCGCAATATCCAGGCCAAGACGGTCCTCGAGGACGTCCGGAACTTCGAGCTCTCGGCCGACGGCAAGAAGATCCTCGTCCGCAAGGGCGGCGACTTCTACGTCATCGACGCCGGGACGGCCCAGCCGACCCAGCAGACGCTCGCCGAAAGGCGCGTCGACCTCTCCCGCTGGACCTTCGCCATCGACCCGCGCGAGGAATGGCGGCAGATGTTCGTCGACGCCTGGCGGATGGAGCGCGATTATTTTTACGACCGCAACCTCCACAACGTGGATTACGAGGGCCTCCTCGAACGGCACCGGCCTTTCGTCGACCGGGTCAGCGACCGGGCCGAGCTCAACGACCTGCTGGCCCACCTCGTCGGCGAGCTCTCGGCTCTGCACACGTTCGTCCGGGGCGGCGATCTGAGACTCCCGACGGACAGTGTCGCCACCGGCTCGCTCGGGGCTCGTCTCATCCGGGATGAAGCCAAGGGCGGCTATCGGATCGACCACATCTACAAGGCCGACCCCGAGTATCCGGAAAGCCTGTCTCCGCTGGGGAAACCGATGTCGGCGATCCGCGAGGGGGATGTCATCGCAACGGTCAACGGGGTTGCGGCACTCAGCGTTCCCGATATGTCGCTTCTTCTGCGGAACACGGCCGGCCAGCAGGTGCTCCTCGAGGTCAAGCCTGCGGCTGGGGGCGCGGCCCGCAAAGAGATCGTTATCCCCATTACGCGGGGAGCCGAGTCCGATCTCCGCTACGGAGAATGGGAGTACACCCGGCGCCTCGAAGTCGAAAAAGCCGGGAAAGGCGAGATCGGATACGTCCACCTCAGGGCCATGGGCGGCGACAACTACACCGAGTGGGTCAAAAATTTCTACCCGGTGTTCGACCGCAAGGGCCTGATCATCGACGTCCGCCACAACAACGGCGGGAACATCGATTCCTGGATCCTGGAGAAGCTCCTGCGGCGGGCCTGGTTCTACTGGCAGGACCGGGTCGGCAACCCGACCTGGAACATGCAGTACGCCTTCCGCGGCCATCTGGTCGTCCTCTGCGACGAGCGCACGGCCTCCGACGGCGAGGCGTTCGCCGAGGGCTTCCGGAGGCTGGGCCTGGGCAAGGTCATCGGGACGAGGACCTGGGGCGGCGAGATATGGTTGAGCTCGTCCAACGTCCTCGTCGACCGCGGATTGGCTTCGGCGGCCGAGACAGGCGTTTACGGGCCCGAAGGCGAATGGCTCATCGAGGGCCACGGCGTCGACCCGGACATCGTCGTCGACAACCTGCCGCACGCCACTTTCAAGGGCCGGGACGCCCAGCTCGAGACCGCCGTCAAGCACCTCCAGGAGCTCATCAAGAAGGACCCGGTCGAGGTGCCCAAGCACCCGCCCTATCCAGACAAGAAGAAATAATTAGGGTGAACCGGGGACGTGTACCGGATGAACAAAACGCTCGATGTGTTCCGGGACGAAGCCCGGCGTCTCGATCGGAAAGATCCGCTGAAAAAAATGCGGCGGCGCTTCTTCGTCCGGCCCGGGACGGTCTATCTTGACGGGAATTCCCTGGGCCTGCTGTCTCGCGATTCCCGCGCCGCGCTGGAGAGGGCGGTCCGGAGCTGGGAGAAGATGGCCGTCCGCGGCTGGCTCGAAGCCGACCCGCCATGGTTCTATCTGGCGGAAAGGCTCGGCGCCCGCTGCGCGGCCCTCGTCGGCGCCGGACCTGACGAGGTCGTCATGTCGGGGACGACGACGGTCAACATCCACGCCCTCGCCAACACGTTCTACAGGCCGGAGGGCAAGCGGACGAAGATCGTGGCCGACGAGCTCGACTTCCCGACCGACGTCTACGCCCTGAAGAGCGTCCTCAAGCTGAGGGGGCTCGACCCGGCCGAACATCTTGTCCTCGTCCGGAGCCCCGACGGCCTGACCCTGGACGAGCGGGAGATCGCACGGCACTTCGATGACGGCACGGCCCTCGCGTTCCTCCCGTCCGTGCTCTACAGGAGCGGCCAGCTCCTGGACATGGAGTTCCTGACGGCGCGGGCCCGCGAGCAGGGCATCCCCATCGGCTTCGACTGCTCTCATTCGGCCGGCGCGGTGCCGCACGAGCTCGACCGCTGGGGCGTCGACTTCGCCCTGTGGTGCAGCTACAAATATCTCAACGGCGGCCCCGGCGCGACCGCGTTCCTCTACGTCAATCGGAAGCACTTCGGAAAGGAGCCCGCCCTGGCCGGCTGGTTCGGCTCGAAGAAAGAGAAGCAGTTCGACATGTCCCTCGATTTCGATCCCGCGCAGGGCGCGGGGCGATGGCAGATCTCCTCGCCCTCCATCCTCAACGCCTCTCCCCTCGCCGGTTCGCTGACGATCTTCGAGGAAGCGGGCATCGCCTCTGTCCGGGAGAAATCCCTCGGGATGACGCGGTTCCTTATGGACATGGCGGACGCGCTTCTCGCCGCGGCGCCTTACGGTTTCACGATCGGCACGCCGCGCGAGGACGACCGGCGCGGCGGCCATGTCGCGCTCGTCCACCCCGAGGGGATGAGGATCGCCGAGGCCCTCCGCGCCCGCGGCGTCGTCCCCGACTTCCGGCCTCCCGACATCGTCCGCATCGCCCCCGTCGCTCTCTACAACACCTACACCGAGATCTGGGCGCTCGTCAGGCATCTGCTCGAGATCGTCGACATGAAGGAATACGATCGCTTCCCTGTCGAGCGAAAGGCGATCTCCTGATTACTTGTAGATCCCTTGTCGCGGACCGAATGAGAAAAAAACGATAACGTCTTTTCCGTGTTTGTAGATCAAACGGCGGGCTTGTCCTCGAACCGTATAGCGGAGCGAGCGTAGGTCCTTGAACTCTCCCTTGAGCCTCTTCCCGGACTCGGGATTTTCAAGGACCTGGAGGACGGCTTCCCGGAGCGACTCCCGCTCCTCGTCCTCCCTCAGCTTCTTCCGGAGCTTCAGGAACTTGGATGTTTCGAGGATCCGCATCAGAGAGACCGGGGATCGAGCTCGCTGACGCGCCCCTGTTCGTACTCGGCTTTGGCTTCGAGGATGTCCTTGATCTCCTGGATAGTCAGTTCTGGATTCTCGACGGCCAGGAGGCCGATCCTCGCGGTGTAGCGGAGGGCGCCAGAGAAATCCCGGGCCTCTTTCCTGGCAAAAAGGTCAATATCCCTAACGAGTTTGTCATCCATCACAATCGTTTTTCTTATCATTTCATACTCCATCATATTATATATGTTTTTATCATACATTTGTCAACATCAATCTTCTATCCCACCGTCTCATTGAATATAACGCCCGATTAAGTCCCGTTTTCTCATTTTCCTTGGATTGCTCATTCCGGCGAGGCGGTGAATCGGCATCCGGCGTATAAAACCTTCGGGCCTCTGTTGACATCCGGCCGTGGCTGGAAATATCATCACCTCGATTTACGGAATTCCGATCCAAACTTTTCCGGGAGGGTATCCATGTTTGAAACAGCGCAACCAAATGGCCGAAGGGCACGATCCTGGTCGATCGCCGGGGCGGCGTTTCTCCTGTTTATAACCGGCATCGTGCCGGCTTTTACCCAAACCGTATCCGCGGACCTCTATCAAAGCCTCAGGTACCGCTACATCGG
>JBFYOD010000171.1:0-17936 GCA_041303965.1 Candidatus Aminicenantota bacterium | reverse complement strand
CCTCTCCGGCCTGGACGTCTTTCCCCGCCTTGCGGCCGAGGACTTTCTCCGTCAGTGTCTTGCCCAAAGATACCTCCTGGCCTCCCCATTTTATGGGGGCCCGGAGGCCTTGTCAACGTGGCCTCGGGATATCGTCTCCGTCCGCTGCGGTGATTCTTAACGCCTGCCCGGTTCGGAGTCGATGGGAGCGGCAGGGAGCGGACTCTGGGGAGCGACCGATAGAAGTGCGGCAGAGCGACTCGAAGCCGCACTTCTAGGAAATATCTGGAACGAGTCCAGCGAAAGAATAAAACACTCATTTCGGATATTTACCAGAATTGTGGCCTCGGGTACTCTGCCACATTTCTGCTGGTCGCTCCGATGACTCCGCTCCCCGCCGCTTCGACGACACCCCTCGGCCTTATAATTAGTGGATAGAAGACCCTTTCTCTCTTATTCCAGCCAGATCTTGATGAGGGCGCCGTCGTCGCGGATCTCTATGAGCGCCGCCGGGCCGGCCTTTTTCAGGTCGGCGAAAAGGGCCTTGAGGTCGATCTCGCAGTCCCCCTCGTCGACCTTGAAATGCCGGCTGTCCGTGCAGCCCAAGACGAGCTCGATAAGGGCCAAGGGCAGGGTCACGCTGACCCGTTCCGCTTTATCCCGGCTGTTGGTGATCAGGATCTTGAGCCACTTGGCTTCGCGGCCGGGTTCGTAGGCTGGGTTCTTCTTGACGGCCTTTTGGATGGCCTTGAAATCGTTATGGTTGACCGCGATGGCCGGGGCGGCGAGAATTCCCAGACAAAAGATACCCAGGATGACAAGCGCTGTTCTTCTCACGTTATTTCTCCTCTTCCCTTGATTATTCGATCCAGATCTCGATGATCGATCCGTCGTCGCCGACGATCCGGAGGATGCTCTCCTTGGACTTGGCCAGCTCGTTCACGATCTTGTTCAGGTCATAACCCTTCTTCCGGAGCTCCGCACGGTCATCCTCGTCCAATGCGCCCAGGGCCAGGTCGGCCAAAGCCCAGGGGATGTTGAGAGAGAACACGGGTTCCTTGCTGCCCTTGTCCCAGATCCGGATCTTGAGCACCCGGGGGGAACCGGGAGAGGGCTTTTTGTCCTCGGAAGATTTCAGGCTTTCGGGCGAGACGCGGAGGAGGGCGATCCGGGCCCGGTCGAGGAGCTCGGGGTCCTTCTCGGACTCGACGATCTTCATGAGGACGGGCACGGCCTTGGCCGCCGCCTTCTTGTCGGAGACCAGACTCAGCTTGTAAGCCGCGTAGTAACGGACGACCTTGTTGTCGTGCCCCAGCCGGCGTTCGATGTCCCCGATGGCCGGGACGTCGCCCTTCTCGTAAAGGCCGAAGGCCAGGTCGATGATCGAGCCCTCGGATTCCTCGACGAGGCTGGGCTTGGCATCGGCCAGCCGGATATAGTCCTTGTAGGCCCGCAGGGCGTCCCTCTCCCGGCCGCCGAGGCCGCTCAGGCACTCTCCTTTATAAAAGAGGGCCTGTCCGGCATAGGGGCTATCGGGAAATTTCTCTCGGAGGTCGTCGAGCTTGATCAAGGCGGCCGCCCAGCTCTTGTCGTAGACGAGGAGCTTGGCCTCCCGGAAGAGCGACTCGTCCGGGGTCGTCTGGGCGTAAAGCCCCGACCCCATGGACAAGACGACGAAAAGGCCGATGAGGACGGTGAATTTTTTCATGTCAGATCTCGCTTTGCAGTTCTTTTTTGACCAGGTTGATCTTCAGGAGGAGCTGGCGCTCCTCGACGAAACCCCGGATCCGGCCGAGCTCGGCGGCGGGCAGTTCGTCGCTGAGCTGGGCGAGCTCCAGGAAGAGCATCTCGATCTGGTCGCAGATGGCCTTGGCCTTGGCCATCTGGAACCTCTCGAGCTGGGCGTTGAGGTATTTTTTCTTGGAAAGGAGGTCCCGGGCCTGCTCCGACCGGAATGGGGCCGACGTCGGACCCCCTTCCCCGGCCGATTCGAAAACGTCGAGGAGGACATACTGGCTCTTCTCGAGGTAATCCAGGGTGTTCCGGCGGGCCATCGTCAGTTCGGCCCTGTCCAGGAACTCGCCGGACGCATAATAGCCCGTGTCCTGCCCCGGACGGGGCCCGGGGGCTTTCAGGGCGAAGTACATGGCCGCGGCGCCTACCACGAGTCCGGCGGCGAGCCCGGCCAGGGCCGGCTTCATCCGCAGCGCGGCGAACCAGCCCCAAGGCCGCGCGGCCGGCAAAGCGCGCTCGGGCTTTCGGGACGCGGCGAAGGCGCGGTCGGCGATCGTATCGGGAAGCGCTTCCCAATTCACGGAGGCGACCGCCTGGCGGATCTCGGCCTTGACGGCTTCTGCCTTCTCAATCACCCTTCTCATCTCATCCGCCTCGGCCCGGCAATCGGGGCACTTTTCGAGATGTTCGGCCATCTTCGCTCTCCTTCCTTCCTCCAGGTCGCCCGAGAGAAAGGCCGCCCAATCGTCCCTTTTCAACGCGCATTTATTCATCTTTGCATCCCCAGCTCCGGCGTCAGCCACTTTCTGAGATTCTGGACGGCCTTGAAATGGAGCGACTTGGCCGTCCCGACAGAGATCTTCATGGCCTCGGAGATCTCGTTGAACTGAAGTTCGTTGTAGTGCCTCATGACGAAAACCATTTTCTGCCTGTTGGCCAGCTTCTCGACGGAACGCGCGAAGGCGCTCCGAAGGTCGGACGAGTTCGAATCCGAGCCCTTGTCCTCGACCGCGACGGGAATTTCCTCGAGCGGCTTCGACGTCTCCCATTCCTGCCTTTTTTTCTGGTGTTTCCGGTAACTGTCGATGCTGATGTTCTTGGTCATCTGCAGGAGCCAGCCCTGGAACGAATTGCCGGGCTTGTAGAGGCCGGCCTTCTGATAGAGCCTGAGGAACGTTTCCTGGACGGCGTCGAGGGCGTCTTCGCGGTTGCGGAGGATGGAGTAGGCCATGACGAACACTTTTTGCTGATAGAGCCGGATGACGGTCATGAAAGCTTCCCGGTCCCCATCCTGGATACGCTCCAAAAGAGAGGCGATCTCGGCCGGCTCGGCCATCGTTCCGGGGTCCCTTCGTTCGTCCACTTGCGTCCGTTCCTCGATCCGCCGATGGGTATTAGCTTTGCCCTAATGGAACTGTATGACGTTGCCATCGGGAGGTCAAGAGAACGCTCAGCCGGTCCGACACCTCTAAACTCCTCTCTGGGGACTTCACAGGTTACAACGAAGCGAAATGGTCAAAGGTTCACCCCAGGAGCAGCCAAGAATCGCTTGACGCCACCCTTTTAAGCTGAGAGGGGGATCATCCATATCCCCCGGCCCCCGGGAACCAGTCCCGACGGTTCCCCCATCGGCAAGCCGATGGGTCCCCTTCCGCTACGGGGGCTCTGGATGATCCCCCTCTCAGCCCGGGTGGCGTCCTACGGCGCAGAAAGCTTTGCAGCCGACGGAATTGGGCTGTACTTTGACGCGGAGAAGGATGAAGAAGGGGGATACACCCGGGCAAACATGCCCTCGCTGGAGGATCCCCCGCAGAAATCGGGGCCGAGGGGGTTGTCAGAGGAAGCATAAAGCGGTGATTTAGCCAACCCGGGCTGGATACGCGGACTCCTCCCATCGGATCCAGTCCGGGGTGGCGTAAAGAATCACCGCAGCGAACGGAGACAATCCCTGAGGCCCCGCTGCGGGGGGTGTAATGAGATTATTCTGGAATTTTGGAAGCGGTCAGAACCGCGAAAATCCTCTTCTGTCGCCGCCGCCGGGTCCGCCCGGGCGCCGATCGCGGTCGGGCCGGGGCCTTTCGGACTGGGGGCGGGCATCGTTGACGATGAGCTTGCGGCCGTCGAACTCGGTACTGTTCAGCTTGCCCTTGGCATCCTGCGCCGCTTCCGGAGTGGCCATCTCGACGAAGCCGAAGCCGCGGCCCTGCAGGATGTTGACCGAGGTAACCTCGCCGAACTGCGCGAACAGCTCCTTCAGCGTCTCTTCCGTGGTCTTGTAATTGAGGTTACCGACATAAAGCTTTGAAAATGACATTCAGACTACCTCCTGTCTCTCCCGCCATCGCCGGCCCCGCTGCGGGAAGCGCGCGGCGGGATGAGAGCTCATTGTCCATATTTCTAAGATTGAAATCAAGCTCATTTCTGCTATAGTTGGGTGACCCGGACGCGGGCCGCGTGACCGGGCAATGACGAGGAGCCGCAATGAGAAAATCCGCCTATGTCGGGATGATCTTCCTGTTCTTTTTCCTGCTGGCCGCCGCCGGCACGTTCTTCCTGGTCGTCATGGACATCGGCGGTTCGGCCGTGGACATGCCCGGCCGCGGCTATCTCGAGGTCCCGCTTTCGGGCGCCGTTTCCGAGGTCGCCGCGCCGGACTCCATCAGCTCGCTCCTCCTCGGGGCCAGGCCCCTGGCCTTGCACGACCTCTGGATGAACCTGCGCAAAGCCAAAGTCGACGGCCGCATCCAGGCCGTCCTCCTCCGGCTCGGCCTCCTCCAATGCGACTGGGCCAAGGCCAACGAGATGCGCGAGGCCATTCTCGATTTCCGCCGTTCGGGCAAAAAGGTCTACGCCGTGATCGAAGAGGCTCCCGACTTCGACATGGAATATTTCGTGGCCACGGCCTGCGACCGGATCATTCTCCACCCCCTGGGCTGGCTGGGCATCAATGGGATCGGCGGCTATGTCCCGTTCTTGAAGGGCGCGCTCGACAAGTTCGGCGTCCGGGCCGAGTTCGAGCACGTCGAGGAATACAAGACCGCGGCCAACATGTTCACGGAGAAGGGCTTCACCCCGGCCCACCGGGAAGAGATGGAGTCCCTCTACGCCGACCTCTTCGCCCAGTACGTGACCGCGGCGGCCAAGGCCCGGGGCAAGAGCGAGGCGGAGTTCCGGGCGCTCGTCGACCGCGGCTTTTTCCAAGGCGAAAAGGCCAAGGCGGCCGGGCTCGTCGACGACTGCCTCTACGAGGACGAGATCCAGGCGCTTCTGCGGCAGGACGGCCGGACGCCGGCCCGGGTCAGGTTCGACGACTATACGAAGGTCAAACCGTCCTCGGTCGGGCTTGAAACGGGCCGCACGGTCGCCCTCATCTACGCCGTCGGGACGATCATGACCGGCGAAAGTCTGCCCCAGATCCTGGGCGGGTCGACAGTGGCCCGATGGATACGGACCGCCCGCAACGACGGGTCGGTCAAGGCCATCGTCCTGCGCATCGACAGCCCGGGCGGGTCGTCGGTCGGATCGGACGTCATCTGGCGCGAGGTCGCGCTGGCCAGGAAGATAAAGCCCGTTATCGTGTCCATGTCGGACGTGGCCGGCTCGGGCGGGTACTGGATCGCCATGGCCGCGACGCGGATCGTGGCCCAACCCCAGACCTTGACCGGGTCGATCGGCGTCCTGGCCGGGAAGTTCAGCATCGACGGTCTCCTCGCCAAGCTCGGCGTGACCTCGGAGAAGCTCGTTTTCGGCGAGAAGGCCGACGTCTTCTCGCCCTTCCGGCCGTTCACGCCCGACGAACGAAAAGTCCTCAAGGAAGAGATCCTGTGGACCTATGAACAGTTCCTGTCCAAAGCCGCGGAGGGGCGGGGCCTCACCCGGGACGAGGTTGATGCCGTCGGCAAAGGCCGCATCTGGACGGGGAGGCAGGCCAAGGACCTCAAGCTCGTCGACGAGCTCGGCGGCCTGACCATGGCCCTGGGGTTGGCCAAGAAGGAGGCCGCGATCGACGCCGACGAGGAAGTCCACCTGGATGTCTGGCCCAAGAAGCGCTCGTTCTGGCAGACCTTTCTATCGCGGCCCGGGATCGGGCTCGATCTGAAGAGTGCGGCCGGACGGGAAAGGATCCTGGACACGGCCCGCTTGATGGACCAAACGAAGATCTGGGCGGTCATGCCTTTCTGGGTCGGTCCCCGATAGGGGCCGTCCCCATCAAAGCCGTCGTTTTGATGGGGGAAAGCCGCAATAAACAGATTTTAATAGGCGAAAGATGAAGGACAGATCGTCTTGAATTCGCAGATCGAGCAGTTGCGCCAGTCCGGCCGGGCCGCGAAATCGCCGCTCCGAATGCCCTCGGCCGCTTGACGGATCTTCTCCCCCGCCCGGCGCAGCTCCTTCTCCCCCTTCGCGGCGCGTCCGACGATGTCGGACGCCAGGAAGTGGAGGCGCATCTCGACCGGAAGCATCCCCTCCGTCTTTAAAAAGGAGAGGGCGTAGACGTCCATCTGCAGGCTGTCGGCCGTCCGGCGGTCGGCTTCCTTCTGTGAGGAAGCCTCCGTCGACTTGAAATCGATGATGACCGGACCTGCGTCCTCGAAATCCACGCGGTCGTACCGTCCCGAAAAGCGGATGCCGCCCTCCTGCCAGCGGAAGGGCCTTTCGAGGAAAGCCGGCAGGCTCGCCGACCCTTCCTCCCGCCGGGAAAAGAGACGAAGGGCCTGCTCGCCCGCCGCTTTGCGCAGCTCTTCGTGCTCCCGGCTGAGGAAGCCCTCGTTGACCCAGTTTTTATGGTACTCATCGATGACGTCCTGTTCGGCAGGGCGCTTGCCCTTCATCTTCTGCGTAAGATAGTCGTGGATCGTGGCATGGAGGACGCGGCCGAAGACGAGCGAGTGGTGAGGCAGGACGGGCACGCGCATAACGTGACGGAACCTGTACTTGAGGGGGCAGAGAAGGTAATCCTCGACCTGGACGTAGCTCAGCCTCAGCATCCCCGGCCGCCGGACCGGGGCCGGCGTCTTCGGCCGGCTGCCGGACTGGGCATAGCGCCGGAGTTCCTCGAGGACCGAAGCCCGCAGGACGTCCTCCGGCATCTTGGCGATATCCAGGGCTTCGAGGACGAAGGGGCTGACCTTCTTCGGACGCTTGAGCCCGTAGTCCCTGGCATAGGTCAGGTAGAGGGCCCGCCGGGCCCGGGTCATGGCCACGTAGAAGAGCCGCCTCTCTTCCTGAAGATAGTTCTCCCGCCCCGGCAGGATCTCCTTGAGGATCCCGTCCGGGACCGGGATCCTCTCCCGCCGTTCCCGGCCGGGAAAGCGGTCCTCGATGAGGCCGACGAGAAAGACCGTCCCGAACTCGAGCCCCTTGGCCTTGTGGACCGTGAGGACGTTGACGGCGTCCTCGTCGAGCTCCGCCTCCGACGTGGCCGGGTTGTCGCCGACCTCGCCGAGCAAGTCGAGGTAACGGGCGAAGGAGCGGAGGGAGTCGTTGTCGACGAGGTCGGAGAACCCCTTGATCTTGTCGAAAAAGAGGCGGATGTTCTTGATACGGACCTCGGACTCGAGGGTCATGGGGCTGACCAGGGACTTGAGGTAGCCGCTTTTTTCGAGGAAGGCGTAGACGACCGCCCCGGCGTTCTGCGCCCGGGCCAGATCGACGAACGCCAGGATGTCGGCGAAGATCCTCTTGATCGTCTCCTCCGTCTCCTTGGCGATCTCCACGGGGCTCGTGCCCTCGGCGATCGTCTTGAAGACGCTGTGGAGGGTCAGGTGCTTCTTTTCGGCGTGCCCGGCGATCCGGGTCATATCGTAAGGGCCGGCTTTGTAGACGTCCGAGAGGGCGAGGTAGAAGAGATCGCGGCTGTTGTCGAAATCCGTCAGGGCCCGGATGAAAGCGACGAGGACCTTAACCTCCTCCTGCTGGTAGAGTCCCCGGCTGCCCGAAAAACGGAAGGGGACCCGCTTGATGTTGAAGGACCGCAGGTAGGGGTCGGCGTCGGCGTTGCGCCGGACAAGGACGGCGATGTCGCTCCAGGCGGAGCCCTGCCCGTGCAGCTCGAGGACGCGGTCGGCCACGGCGTCGGCCTCGTGCGAGAGCGTGTCGAACTGGAGCATGTGGATGCTCTTGCCGGAGCCGCGGACGTCCGCCTTCAGGCGCTTGTCGACCCCGTACTTGAATTCGAGCCGGTCCGGGTTGTTGTGCTGGATGAGCCGGTAGGAAGCGTCGAGGATGGGCTGGGTCGACCTGTAGTTACGCGTCAGGACGATCCTCTTGGCTTCGGGGTAGACCTCCTCGAAGCCAAGGATGTTGCTGAGCGAGGCGCCTCGGAAGCGGAAAATGCTCTGGTCGTCGTCACCGACCACGGCCAGGTTCCTGTGCCCGGCGGCGAGCATCTTGAGGAGCTCGAACTGGATGTAATTCGTGTCCTGGAACTCGTCGACGAGGATATACCGGTAGCGACGCTGGAATTCCTCCAAGACGGCGGGCCGGCGCCTGAAGAGGTCGATGACGAGGGTCACCTGGTCCTCGAAGTCGATCAGGCCCTGCGTCCGGAGGAGGGTCTGGTATTCCGCGAAGACCCGGGCCACCTCGAGGTGTTTACGGGCCGTCTCCTTTTCGCTCTCGTCCGCCGCCCGTTCTCCGAGGCCTTCCGCGTAGCGGGCGTAGTCCTCGGGGCGGACGTCCTCCTGCTTCAGCTTGCGGATGGCCGAAAGGAGCTCCTGGATGTGGCGGGTCGGCTGGCCGAGCGGCCGGTAATAGTCGAGCGGCAGGCGGAAGAGGTGCTCGTGGAGAAAGATGGCCTGCTCGACGTCGTCGAGCAGGCGGAAGTCCGGCGGATAGCCGACGTCGAGGGCGAAGTCGCGCAGGACCCTTTCGCCGAAGGAATTGAACGTGCTGATCTCGGCGAAGGACGACGTGTAGGGAACGAGGACGTCGACCCGGGCCTCCATCTCGTTGGCCGCCTTTTCGGTGAAGGTCAGGGCCAGGATCTCGTTCGGCCGGGCCGCCTTCGAGGCGATCAGCCGGGCGATCCGATGGGTGATGACCTTGGTCTTCCCCGTCCCCGCGCCGGCGATGATGAGGAGCGGCCCAGCCCCGTGGAGGACCGCCCGGCGCTGGGCCGGATTGAGGTTCTCGACGAGGGCAGCCTCCTCCGGGCGCCCTTTGAGCTTGGGGGACCGGGGCATCTATTTCTTGACCGGCGGGGCGGGGATGACGACGACCTTCTCGCCGGGTTCGACGAGCCCCAGCTTCTCCCGGGCCGCTTTTTCGACGGCCCGGGGGTCCTTTTCGAGCCGGTCGATCTCCGCCTCGAGTCGGGCCTTATCCGCTTCGAGGGCCCGGATCCTGGTCTCGGCGGCCGCGAGGGTTCGGCGGGCCCGGCGGAGTTCCATGACGCCCTTCTTCCCGAAGAGCGACGTGACGATCAAGATTAAAAAGAAGCAGGCCACGCCGAGGATGAAGATCTTTTTCTTCACCTGACCGCCTCAATCCCCTTTTTCAAGAGGGCCCCGACCTCGTCGCAGTTCCCGGCTTCGGCGTAGCAACGGATGAGCGGCTGCGTCCCGGACAGGCGGAGGACGACCCAGCGGTCCTCGTCGAAGTCGAGCTTGAGGCCGTCGATCGTCTCGACAGAGACGACCTTCCGGCGGCCCAGCTTCGACGGGGGATCCTGGATGAGGGCCCTCAGCCTCTTGGCCCGCTCCGGGGTCAGGGGCAGGGTGCGCTCGCCGCTGATCATTTCCCCATACTCTTTATAGAGGGCGTCGCGGAGCCCGCCCAGGCTGCGGCCGGTGGCGGCGATCATCTCCGCGACCAGGAGCCCGGCGAATATGCCGTCCTTCTCGGGCAGGTGGTCCTTGACGGCGATGCAGGCGCTCTCCTCCCCGCCGAACATGATCCGGCCCTGGAGGAACAGGTCGGCCATGTACTTGAAACCGACCTTCGTCTTGGTCAGCGGCAGGTCGTGCTTGCGGGCGATGCGGTCGAGGAGATGGGTCGTGGTGACCGACCGGGCGACGCCGCCGCGCCAGCCCTTGACCCGGACGAGGTAGTCGAGGAGCAGGGCCAAGATGATGTTCGGGTGGACGAAGGCCCCCTTCTCGTCGACGATGCCGAACCGGTCGCCGTCCGCGTCGGTGGCCACCCCGAGGTGGCACTTCATCTCAAGGACATGGGCTTTGAGCTCGGCCAGGTTCTCCTCCGTGCAGGAGGGGCTGACACCGCCGAAGTAGGGGTCGACATAGCCGTGGATGCTCTCGACCTCGACGCCGTTCTCCTCGAGGATCTCGTCGAGGTATTCGCGGCTCGTGCCGTAAAGCAGGTCCGCGGCGACGCGCAGCTTCGCGTCCCGCATGACGCCGAAATCGATCTTGCCTTGGAGGAAGGCCAGATAGTCCGCCTGGAAGTCGATGCGGGAAATGGATTCGTCCGGGGCTTGGACGACCAGGGTGGAGAAGCCGGGCATCAGCTGCCGGATCTCCTCCTCGACGGCGTCCGTCACTTCCGGAAGGGCCGGGGCGCCGGTTTCGACGTTGAATTTGAGGCCGTTATAGCGCGGCGGATTAAAGGAGGCGGTAAAATTGATCCCGCCCTGGCATTTCCTCTTGATGATCTGGTAGGCCAGGGCCTGGGACGGGGCGTCCCGTTCGGCCAGGAAGACCTCGATCCGGTTCCGGGCCAGGAGCTTGGCCGCTTCGAGGGCGTAGCGCTCCGACAGGAACCGTGTGTCGAAGCCGACGACCACCGAGGTCGGACCGTCCCCGTACGTTTTCCGGAGGTGGTTGGCGATGGCCTGGACGACGACCCGTACGTTGTGGAAGGTGAATTCCTCGCCCATGACCCCCCGCCAGCCGGAGGTGCCGAATCGGATCATCATCGTTAAAAAAGTAGCACAGTCGCCGGCCAAAAGCAACGTATGGCCCTCGGGGATCGCTTTCGCTCGCTAACGTAGACTATTTTTTCTTTAACGCTTCGCCGGTCATGGGGACGAAACGGACGTCGAGGACTTGCTGGACGCTGGGTTTTCCGGCCTTCTTGGTGATGACGGTCAGGCGTTGATAAGTCAGGGTGTCGCCGAGGGGGATGACCAGGTGGCCGCCTTCCGCGAGCTGGGCAAACAGGGCCGGCGGGACCTCGGGGACGGCGCAGGTGACGATGACGCCGTCGAAGGGGGCTTCTTCGGGCCAACCGAAGAAACCGTCGCCGGAGCGGACCCGGACGTTTCGGAAACCCAGGCGCTTCAGGATCTCGGCCGCCCGGCGGGCCAGGTCCTCGTGGATCTCGACCGTGAAAACGCGGTCGACGATCAGGCCGAGCACGGCCGCCTGGTAGCCGGAACCGGTCCCTATTTCGAGCACCTTGTCGCCTGTTTTCAGAGCTAGGCACTCGGTCATGAGGGCCACGATATAGGGCTGGGAGATCGTCTGCCCCTCCGCGATCGGCAGAGGATGGTCCTCGTAGGCCTGGTCCATATCGGCTGGAAGGACAAACAAATGTCGGGGGACTCCGGCCAGGGCCCGGAGGACCCGCGGGTCGCGAATACCCCGGGCCGCAATCTGGGAGGAGATCATATTCTGCCGCCTTCGGGCAAAGACCGCGTCGTCCTGAGGACCGAAGGCTGCCGCAATGAAGGTCGATCCCAGGGCAAGGAGGGTCACCCCAAGCGGTGACAACAGGTTAGGCGGCCACGCCTGCCAGGGGCACCTCCTCCGGCTCCCCTTCCCCGCCGCTCTTCCCACCGGCCCTCCTTCCTTCCTATATTATGACACAAGCCGGTTCCGCCGAAAAGTTCTGGCGGCTCCCCTTTACCCGAGAATTTTCGTTGACAAGACGGTTAATTTTTGATATTTGGATAATAAATCGCTTTGAGGAACTAACTGAGAGTCCAGATGCCGGAAACGAGTGCCTTGTACCCCGGATCTTTCGATCCCATCACGAACGGCCATGTGGACATCATCGAACGCGGCCTCAGGGTTTTCGACCGGATCGTCGTCGCCGTCCTCCAAAACCCCAAAAAAGCCCCCCTCTTCACGACTAAAGAGAGGGTAAGAATGATTCAAGATATTTTTGCTTCGAAAGGGAAGGTCGAAGTCCGGGCCTTCGACGGGCTCCTTGTCGATTTTGCCCGGGCCCGGGGGACGCGGGTCATCATGCGCGGCTTGAGGGCCATTTCGGACTTCGAATACGAATTCCAGATGGCCCTGATGAACCGGAACCTGGCCCCGGACATCGAGACGTTCTTCATGATGCCCAACGTCAACTATTCGTTCCTCAGCTCGAACCTGGTCCGCGAAGTCGCCGCGCTGGGCGGCTCGGTCGAAGGCCTCGTGCCCGGGCAGGTGGCCCGCAAGCTCAGGGATAAGATCAACAAGTCGAAAAAAGTCCAATCTTCATAAAGGCAGGGAAACATGTTCGGTATCTCTCGAGAAAAAAGCGTGGTCGGGCTGGATATCGGTTCTTATTCCATCAAGGCCGTCGAGCTCCGTGCCCGGAAGAAGGGCGCGGAGGAGGCGTACGAGGTGGCCAAGATCGGTTACGAGCCGCTGCCTCATGACGCCATCGTCGAAGGGACCATCATCGACTCGGCCGCCGTCATCGAGACCATCCGCCTCGTCTTCGAGGAGAACAAGATCGCGACCAAGGATGTCGCCATCTCCATCTCCGGCAACTCCGTCATCATCAAGAAGATCTCCCTCCCGGTCATGGAAAAGCAGGAGCTCGCGGAATCCATCATCTGGGAAGCCAAACACAACATCCCCTACCCCTATGAGGAGACGAACGTCGACTACGCCATCCTCAAGCCGGCGCGCTCGACCGACGAAAAGAACCTCGATATCCTGCTCGTGGCCGCCAAGAAGGACAAGATCGCCAACTACAGCAACGTCATCAACCAAGCCCGGAAAAACCTCCAGAGCATCGAGGTCGACGTCTTCGCCCTCCAGAACGCCCTGGAGATCAGCTACCCCGAAGTATTCGCCGAAAAGACGATCGCCCTCATCAACATCGGGGCCAACATCACCAACGTCGTTATCGTCGAGCGGGGCACGCCCCAGCTCTTCCGGGACCTGTCCCTGGGCGGCTTTTTCTTCACCGAGAACATCCGCAAGGAGCTCAGCATCTCGTTCGAAGAGGCGGAAAAGCTCCTCAAGGGCATTCCCGGGAAATCGACGACCCCGGACCAGTTCGCGACGCTCCTGTCGATGAACGTCCGCGACCTCCTCGACGAGATCGAGAAGACGTTCTCCTTCTACGAGGCCTCGGAGAAACGGGAGCGGAAGATCGACCAGATCGTCCTCAGCGGCGGACTGGCCAACGTCATGAACATGGTCAGCGCCTTCGAGACCAAGTTCAGGATCAAGGCGGAGATCCTCAACCCCTTCCGCAATATCCGGGTCGATGACAAGAAGTTCGACGCCATCTATTTCAGCGACATGGCGCCGATCTTCGGTGTCGCCGTCGGTTTGGCAACCCGAAAGGTGGAGAAGTAACCATGATACGGATCAACCTCCTCAAGCCGGAAAACAAGGACATCAGGGAAACCGTCGTCTCCGCCGGTATCTCCGAGGGAGAAAGCAAGAAGGGCGCGAACGTCGGGAACCTGATCTTCCTCCTCCTCGTCATCGGGCTCGGCCTGTTCTATTTCTTCCAGCAAAAGGCGTTCCATAGGGAAAACGCGCTTCTCACCACGGCCCGCCAGGAGAAAAGCCAGCTCCAGTACGTCGAAGCCAAGCTCGAGGAGCAAAAGAGAGTCCGGGAATCCTTGGACCGGAAGATCACCCTCATCGAGAGCCTCAACGCCCAGCGCGACGTGGCCCCTCGCCTCATGGACGAGCTGAGCCGGCGCATTCCGGAATGGGTCTGGCTGAGCGATGTGACCTACGACAGCAAGAGCATCCAGATCAAGGGACGGGCCCTGTCGAACAACCTCATCTCGGACTATATCGACAACCTCGAGGCCAGCCCCCAGTTCATGAACGTCAACCTCGTTTCCTCGACGCAGAGAGCCGGCCAAGGCGACCAGTACCTGGAGTTCACCCTCCGGGCCATGATCGAGAAGAAACCGGAGCCGGTTCCCGCTCCCGCTACGACGGAACCCACTGACAAGAAAGGGGAGAAGTGATGAAAAACTGGCCCTGGTACGGATATGTCCTCTTCGCCGCCCTCATCTTCGCCCTGGCCTTCTTCTTTTACTTCAAACCTCAGAATACCAAGCTGGAAGCGCTGCGGACCGAACGGATCAAGGTCGAACGGGAGGTCCAGAACCTGAAGCAGAAGAAGCGGGAACTGGACAAGATCGTCGCCGATATCGCCGCCATGACCGCCAAGCTCAAAACCCTGGAGGTCAACATCCCCCAGAGGAAGGAAACGGCGGACATCCTGCGGCAGATCCAGACCCTGGCCTATGACTCGCGCCTCGACGTCCTCAGCTTCGCGCCGGGGGCCGAGATCGATAAGGAGTTCTACTTCGAGTGGCCCATTCCCATCCAGGTCTCGGGCAACTACCACAACTTGGGACTTTTCTTCGACCGGTTGAGCAAGTTCGCCCGGGTGTTCACAATCGAAAACTTCACCATCAGGTCCCTAACCCCCCAGACGGACCTGAGCACGGTTTCCGCCGACTGGACGGCCAAGACTTACTTCTTCGCCGAGGCGCCAGTCGCCGCCCCGGCCAAAATCAAGTGAGGCCAAAACGATGAAAAAAATAGCCTTCATCCTCCTCGTCGTCGGTCTGACGGGACTTCTCCCTCTTCTCGCTCAGGAGACGACCGCCGCGCCGCCGCCCGAGGCCGCGCAGACGGTCGCGCCGCCGTCCGGATTCAGCTACAATCCCGAGGGACGCCGGGACCCCTTCAAGGACCTCCTGAAGGGACGCGACATGCGGGAGAAGACGGCCACGGGCGAAGTCCAAGTGTTCATCGACGACCTCATCCTCTTCGGGATCGTCGAGAACAATAAGATCTACACCGCCATGATCGGCATGCCCCAGGGCTTCCCCATGTTCGTCAAGGTCGGCGACAAGTTCACGGACGGGTACGTCCTGTCCATCAGCGAGTCACAGGTGGTTTTGCGGAAAACACACGAGCGGGGCATCCCCCTCATAAGGCCAAGAGACGTCATCAAAGAAATCACGGAGGAGCTGTAACATGAAAAAGAGAATCCTGCCAGCCGTCATCACCGGCCTGTGCGTGCTTCTTCTTTCCATCATGCACGCACAGGGCCCGGGCCCCGCCGTCAATATCAGCAAGATCCAGGTCCAGCCGGGCGCGCTGGCGACGAAATTGATCATGGAAACCGACGGCTTACTTTATGTCCAGAGGGCGAACTACCTGGCCGAATCCCCGCAAACGCTCGTCCTCGACATCGCCGGCGCCCAGACGGCTTCGGCACCGATCGTCCCCTCCTCCGAAGCCGCGTTCATCCGGGATATCCAAGTCCAGAAATCCGGGGCCCAGGACCTGCGCCTCCTCGTCCGGCTGAGCGAGCGCGTTCCGGTCCGGGTCATCGCCGAGACCGGCCGTACGGTCGTCGAGCTCAACCGGATCCAGAGGGCCCAGGGGACTTACCTCATCGACGCCGCCACTCAGGCCGAGCTCGACCGCAAGGCCAAGAGCGAGATCCTCCTGAGCAAGCTGGATACCACCGCCGGCGCCGAGAGCGTCTCCGTCAAGGCCAGCTTGACCGGACCGGCCATCACCCAGGTTTTCGCCTTGGAGAACCCGTCCCGGCTGGTCGTCGACCTTTTCGACACCGTCCTCACCGCCAAGTCCGACGCCTGGCCAATCAACGACCCGCGGTCCATGGTTCAGAGGGTCCGGGTCGCCCAGTTCCAGGGCGCCGCTCCGCGGCCGATCACCCGCATGGTCTTCGACCTTAAGGAAGCGGGGCGTTACGCGATGGATTCACGGACGGACGGACTCGTCGTTTCGTTCTATCCGGCCGCCGCGGCATCCGTGAGCGTCGTCCAGCCGGCCCCGGCGCCGGCCCCCGCCCCAGTGCCGACCCCGGCCAAGTCCGAGCCGCCGGCCGCCCCGAAGATCGAGCCGAAGGCCGAAGCCAAGACCGTGACCACCGAGACCCCACGCCTGCCGCGCGAAGTCACCGTCCCTGTGCAGGAGGCCCCACCCGCCGCGACCCAGGAGCAACAGGAAAAATTCAAACCTAAAACGATCTCCGGCGAAGTGGCCAAATACTCCGGCGACATCCTTAGCCTCAAGCTCAAGGACTCCGACCTCAGGGATGTCGTCCTCTACCTGGCCGAGTTCGCCGGCTTGAACGTCGTCTTCGACCCGGAAGTCCGGGGCGCTGTCACCGTCAATCTCCAGGACGTCCCCTGGGACCAGGCCCTGGAGATCATCCTCAAGCAGAACAAGATGGGGCAGACGATCGAGGGCAACATCCTGCGCATCGCGCCTATGAGCGTCCTGACCCGCGAGGACGAGGAGCAGCGGCGTCTCCAGGAGAGCAAGGAGCTCGGCGGCCCGGTCATTGTCAAAACGATCACCCTGTCCTACTCGAAGGCCAGTGATGTCGCCACCCTCCTCCGTTCCAAGATCTCGACGCGCGGCGAGATGATCGTCGACGTCCGGACCAACACGCTGCTCATTTCCGAGGTCAAGGACAAGCTCGAGCTCCTCGAAAAGCTCATCACCGTCGTCGACACACCGACCCCGCAGGTCTCCATCGAGGCCCGCGTCGTCGAGGCCTCGACCACCTTCGTCCGTAACCTGGGCATCCAATGGGGCTTCAAGGGCATCGCCGACCCGTTCTACGGGAACGCGACCTCCCTCCAGTTCCCCAACAGCGTCCTCGTCGACGGCGCCCTCATCCCCCAGGGTGAAGTGACCAAGGGCATCGGGGGGCCCCTCGGCGGGTACGCCGTCAACCTGCCCGCCCCCTCCTTCAATACGGCCCTGGGTTTCTCCTTTGCCAACGTCCTCGACACCTTCCGGGTCGACGTCGCCCTGTCCGCCCTGGAGACGGGCGGCGACGGGAAGATCATCTCCCGGCCGTCCGTGGTCACCCAGAACAACCAGCAGGCCGAGATCATCCAGGGCCGCCAGATCCCCGTCCAGACCGTGGCCAACTTCACCGTGACGACCCGGTACGTCAACGCCGCCCTCGAGCTGAGGGCGACGCCGCAGATCACGGCCGAGGGGACGATCATCATGACCATCGAGATCCAGAACAACGCGGCCGACTTCGCCAACCTCGTCAACGGCATCCCGCCGATCACCATGCAGAGCGCCAAGACGACGGTCATGGTCCCCGACGGCGGCACGACGGTCATCGGCGGCATCTACCGGACGGAGGACTCGGTCACCCGGGAACGGGTCCCTTTCCTCCATCAGATCCCGATACTGGGCTCCCTCTTCAAGAACTTCGCCCGGACGAAGCAGAGCCGGGAGCTGCTGATCTTCATCACGCCCAGGATCATCAAGTAATAGGAGAGAACGAACCATGAAAACGACCAAACCGACTCTTAAGGTCCTGGCCGTGGCGGCCGCCTTCCTGGCCTTGTCCGGTTGCAACAAGCTGTCGCGAGAGGCCGAATCGAGCAGCCTGATCGTCATCGAGAGCCTCACGGGCACGACGACGGAAGGCGAAGTCGTGGCCTTCCTCCAGTCCGACGTCCTGAGGAACGGAGTCTCGGGAACCTACGTCACGGCGGACGTGGCCACGGCCAACATCATCATCCGGCTTGTCAATCCCGACCCCCTCAGCCCCCCGTCGCAGTTCAACGACGTCATCCTGACGAGCTACCGGGTGACCTACGAGCTGCCGCTGGAACCGGGCGTGCCCGGCACCGACGTCCCGATGCCCTTCGACGGCAACTTTTCCACGGTCCTCTGCCCGGTCGACGAATCGACTGCCGTCCCGTTCGTGGTCGTTCTCGAAGCGGCCAAGCTCGCCGCGCCGCTCGTCGGATTGGTCGGGACGACCAACGTCATCCAGTCCAAGGCCAAGATCGAGATCTTCGGCCACGACCTGAACGACAAGCCGGTCACGGCGACCGGCTATCTGACGATCTACTTCGGGGACTACATAGAACCGATCACCCCTGCCCCCAAGCGATAAGCCCGCACCCACGCCGATCACGGGCCCGTCCCACTTCGAGAGAAGCGGGGCGGGCCCTTTTTTTAGGAGAAGTAACTTTTTTAATCAGGAAAAAGGGGCGTAAGAGAAGATAATCGACTTCTTCAGGCGGACCTTGGGCAGGGATTCCC
>JBFYOD010000170.1:0-53268 GCA_041303965.1 Candidatus Aminicenantota bacterium | reverse complement strand
CCAGATCGCGCTCCCCGTCGTCGGGCCACCCTCGAGCCGGGCCTGGTTGGGCCGTTCGAGCCGGAGATAGACACCGCCGATCTTCTCGGGGAACAGGACGCCGTTCCTGACGTCGTCCGTCGACGTGATGCCGAGAAAGCGGAAGTCCTGGAAATCCTCCGTCCGGGCCAGCCCCAGCTGACAGCCGCCGTCCATATCCATGGCGAACATGATGTAGAACGCGCCGTCGAGCCGGGTGATCCGGGCGTCGTAGACGTGATAGATCCTGTCCTTGACCTTCTCCAGGCCTTTGAATTCCACGACCTCGGGACGGACGGCGAAGCGGACGCCGTCCGGGCTCTCGGCCATGACCATGAAGGTCTCCCGCGACCGGCCCTGGACGCGGAGCATCAGCAGGTACCGGTCTCCGAATTTGACGGCGCCGGGATTGAAGACCGACGTGACATCCGTCAGCAGCGGCGGGATCGCCGGGACACTCGCCCTGGTCAGGATGGGATTTCCCGGATGACGCTTCATGAATGGTCCCCCTTTCCCGAAGATCCCGGCGCTCCCATCGTGACGACCACCCGGCAGACCTTTCCTTGAGCCCGCGGCAGGACGGTCCCGGCAATCGGGCGTCCGTCCACACGGATGGACTTCACGCCCGATCCGACGCCGTCCGGATTTTCGACCTCGATGAGATACCGCGTGCCCCGGAAGACGCGCTCAGCCTTGAAACCCTTCCAGGCCCGCGGCACGACGGGATCGACGACGAGCCCTAAGTAGGTCGGCCGGATGCCGAGGATATGGTCGAAGCTGACCCGGAACATCCAGGCGGCCGTCCCCGTCTGCCAGGAATGGCTGGCCCGGCCGGCCGTCTCGTGTTCGTCGCTCGTGATGTACTGGGAATAGACATAGGGCTCGGCCGTGAAGATATCCGAATCGACCCTGTCCGGCAGGAGCTTCTTGAAATAACCGAAGGCCCGGTCGCCACGGCCAAGGAGGCACTCCGCCTGGATGACCCAGGCCGCCGGATGGCAGAAGACCGCGCCGTTTTCCTTTTTCCCCGGGACACAGCGGGTGATCAGGCCGATCGTCGGGTCGATCTCGCGGAAGGCCGGGGCGCAGATCTTAGGACCGTAGGGCGTGTCGAGATGTCTTGCCACGCTGTCCATCGCCTGGACGAGCCGCCCCCTGTCCGGAAGGCCGGCGATGACGGCCCAGCTCTGGGTGTTGATGAAGATCTTCCCGTACCGGTTCCCGCTCGAACCGATCTTCCGCTCGCCCTCGCCGAACGCCCGGATGTACCACTCGCCGTCCCACGTGAATTTCTCGACGGCCTCGACCAGCCGGTCGCGCAATGCGCGGACCCCGGCATGCCGACCGGCGATCTTCAGGAATTCGAGGAGCTCGAGCAGGCGGTCGAGCATGGCGACATAGAACATCCCGCCCCAGACGCTCTCGCCGCCGTCCTTGCCGCCAATATAGTCGAGCGTGTCGTTCCAATCGCCGCGCCCGAAGACAGGCAGGCCGTGGGCGCCGAGGTTCGCCCCGGCGAAGCAGACGACGGCCAGCAGGTGCTCGAGGACCGACCCGGCCTCTCCGTCGAGGAATGGCTCGACCGCGTCGAGGAGGCCGACGTCCCCCGTCTCCTTGATGTATTCCGTCGCCGCCAGGATGAACCACAGCGGGTCGTCGCAGTGCTCGGTGAATTCCCCCTGCCCGTCGCCGTAGAAGTGGTGATAGACCTTTCCGTCGCTCCGCATCTGCCGGGCGAGAAGGAGGACCCGGTCCCGCGCCCGTCGCGGTTCCGCGATCGTAATGGCAATCGTGTCCTGGGCCGTGTCCCTGTACCCGAATCCCCGGCTTATCCCCCAATAATAGAAGCTGGCCACCCGTCCGACGTCGAAGGCGACCTTCGCCTGATAGGGGGTCCAGAAATTCATGAAGATGTCGACTTCAGGGTCCGGCGTCTCGGCCCTAGTATGGCCGAGGAAGCGCTCCCATTCCTCCCGGACGCGGTCCAGGGCCGAATCCACGGCCGGGGGCTCACGGTATTTCTCGACGGCGGACCGCTTCAAACGGTCGAACTCCGGCTTGGGGATGACGCCGAGCGAAAAAATGACGTCCCGGGATTCCCCCGGCTTGAGCTCGACCTCGACCTGGAGGGCGCCGACCGCGTTGCCGCAATCCATGTCCTTGGAAGACAGGCCGCCTGCGAGCGCCACCGGATTGGTCTCGTTACGGAATGGCCCGATGAACCGCTCGCGCAACGTCTCGTAGGCGACGACGGGCCTGTTGACGGTGAAATAGGCCCAGCGGTCCCATTCCTTGTTCTCCTGATGCTGGGTACCGCGGGTCTCGGTGACCCAATACGTTTTCGTGGCGAACAAGGCGTTGAAACCCTTTTCGAAATGAACGCGGTTGAAGTGCTGGTCGTCGCATTGGTTGATAAGATCGACCAGGGCGTGGCCGAGAGCGAATTCGACATATCCGACGACCGCGAGGCGGCGCGCCCGCCCCGACGTGTTCGTCAGGACCGCCTTCCAGATCTCCCGGTCGTCGTCCGAGGGCACGAAGAAAACGACTGACGAGGCGATCCCGGCGACCTCGGCCTCGGCCCGGGTGTAGCCGAATCCGTGGGCGACCCGGTAGTCAGCGGCAGGTTCGTGACCCATGGGCTGCCAGGTCAGGCTCCAGATCTCCCCGGAATCCAGGTCCTTGACGTAGATGTATTTTCCCGGCCTGTCGGGCGGGACGTCGTTGATCCGGTAGCGGGCGACCCGGCCGTGGAGCGGGCTCCGGTCGTAGGATATCCCGCCGCCGTTCCCCGAGATCGTGGCGAAATACCGGCCGTTCTCGAGATAGTTGATCCAGGGGCTGGGCGTCCGGACGTCGGTGATGATGAATTCCCGGCCGTCGTCGGAAAAATGTCCGTAGTTCATCGGGCCCCGCCGTCCGTCCGGTTCACCGCCCGGACTCCTCCGGTCCGTCCCTGGTCACGAAACCCGTATCGGCGTGGTCGCGCTTCATGACCTTGAGGGTCCGGATCATCTCTTTAAGGTTGATGATGCCTCCCGCCGAGAACCAGACGATGACGAAGATGGAGGCGGCGAGATAGATCATCATATAGGTCTTCCAGAAGCGCATCCAGGAAGCTGCGCCGACCTCGCCGGTCAGGTTGAGGAGCGTGCCCACGACGAAGACGACGACCCAGCTCGCGGTCCAGGCGTATGTGGCCACATAGATGACCTTGTCCGAGCGGGTGAACTCCCGGCCCATGCCCAGGACCTTCCAGCCCTTGACGGGCGCCGCGCCGACCACGGTGTACTCCTCCCGGATAAGGTATTTCCCCCGATGCAGCATCTTGTCCATGTCGAAGGTCTTCCGGCGTCCCGTTACGAGCGAGACGAAGACATAGACCAGGCTCGAGGCGGCCATCGCCAGCCCCCAGAACATCTGCCCGTTGATGAAGAAATCGGGCTTGACCTGATGGAGGACGATGCCTCCGACCGCGACCACGGACCCGACGACCATCGCCGCCCAGGCGGCGGCCGTCGTGCCGCGCTTCCAGTACAGGCCGCCGATGATCACGGCCCCGCTCCCGCCGGCGAAAATGGCGCCGGTGATGGCGAAGAAGAGGAAGATGTACTCGCTCTGCTGGAACAGGAGGCTGAAGCCGAAGCTAAAAACGGCGACAGCCAGGATGGCGAGTTTCAGGAGCTTGAGATGCTGTTCCGGCGCGAAGGGCCTCTTCCGCAGCGGCATGACGACGTCCTGGATGAAGATGCTCCCCCAGGAGTGAAGATAGGTCTCGTTGCAGCCGATGGCGGCGGCGAGCATGACCGCGGCGAAGGCCCCCATGAGCCCGACAGGCAGCAGCTTCGTCAGGGCCAAGGGTACGGTCAGCTGGCTCCGCAAGGCCTCGGATCCCAGGCCGTCGAGAACGGGTTTGACCGACGCGGCCTCGGCGGCGAATCCGGGGCTGTGCCAGAACGTGTAGGCCACGATGGGCACGAAGACCAGGAACAGGCCCCACTGCGGGATGCCCCGCCAGTTGGCCAGCACGTCGCCCATCTTGGCCTCGTGGGCGCTTTTCGCCGAGGCGTTGTAGGCCTGCGTCCCCTGCCACGAGAGCTTGCCGTAGATGACCCCGATCATGCCGATGAAGAAATACCAGAAATTGTAGTCCTTGGTGCTTCCCGTCTTGAACGGATCGACGAGAGAGGCGTTCGCCGGCGCCTGGGACAGGGCCTGGAAGATCTGGGCCCAGTCGACCTTGAGCATCAGAACGATGACGATGACGATGAACACGGCGTTGACGAAGATCCCCTGGAGGAAGTCGGTGATCATGACGGCGATCTGGCCGCCGGAAAAGACGAAGTAGAGCGGGATCCAGAGGATGACGATCATGATCAGGGCGAACGTGGAGACATGGAGGCCGAGGAGGTCGATCGTCTTGGGCAGTCCGCAGAAATGGATGAAGAAGCGGGCGCTCACGGCCGGGAAGATGCCGAAGTTGATGATCCCGGAGAGAAAGGCCAGGCCCCCGGCGAAGATGCGAAAATTCCGGCTGTAGCGGATCTCGAAGAACTGGGCCATGGTCATGGCCCGGGTCTGGCGGAAACGGTAGAGGACCCAGCCGGAGACGCTGATGCCCACGATGACGACGGCCATGGCCATCTCCCACCAGCGCATGTTGAAGCCGGCGATGTAGTTCATCTCGAGCATGCCGACGATGGTGATGGCCCCGAGGGAGGCCGTGCCCTGGGACAGGCTGATCAGGTACCTCCCGCCGGTACGCCCCGCGGCCAGGAAATCGGAGACGCTCCGCATCAGGGGCTTGCTGACGATGACGACGCCGACGATGAAGGCCAGGACGGCGGCCACGATGCCCCAGTCGATCCAGGTGAGGTTCAAAGAAGTCCTCCTCGCGTCATCGGGATCCGCCCGCGGGAGGGAATTCTATATGGGGAGGGGCTAAAATTCAACCCGCTCGGTTCCCCGGTCTGGAGCCAGGGGCGGCCAGGGTTGATTCAGATGTCGAACTTGACCAGGCCGGTCTTGAGCTTGATCTGCTCGCGGATGGCGTCCTTGGAGATGCGCTTTTCCTTTTCGGCCTTGATCGCCCGAAAAAGCTCGTAGGTCGTGAGCAGGCCGTTGCCGTCCTTCTGGGCCTCCTCGACCTGGGACGCGGAGAACGGATTGTCCCTGAGTTTGGCCTCTGTCGCGGAGAAGTAGTTGCCGACGAGGACGGTCTTCATCCGGGTATTGTCGAATTCCTGCATCCGCCGGCCCTTGTACTTCTGAAGGAGCGCGCACTCGTCGTCGGTGGCCCAGTTCTTGCCGCCGCGGACGAGGATGATGACGAGCTCGCCCTTGCGGATGCCGGTCTCGACGGGGGCGTCGCCGGGATCGATGAGCCAGGCGTCCTCCTCTTTATTACGGATGACGTTCTTCCAGTACTCGTCGACGTCCACCACCCGGCCCCAGCCGAGATAGCGGAAGGCGTGCACGACGGCCTTCTTGAGGGCAGCCCCGTCCCCCTTGAGCAGGCGATGGAACTCCTCCTGGCCCACGGCTTTCATCTCCTTGATCTGACGGTCGAAGTCGGCGAGGACCTCGTCAAAGCGCCTCTTCTCCTCGTCCCGTTTGACGATCAGGGCTTTGAGGTCGGGGAAGGCGTAGTCTTCGCCATCGAGCCAATCGCCGGCCGGCTCTTCGGGGAGCTCGGCGCCGAGCGGAAGCTTGTCCTTCAGGATGTAGTCGACAACTTCGACGTTCTTCGCCCCGAACGAGGGCAGGAGAAGGACATGGCCCTTGCCTTTGTTCAGGATCATGGCCACGGGCGCGCCGTCCGTGCTCTTGGCCAGGAATTCGATCTTGCCGTTCGAGGCCGTCTCTTTCTCCCAGACGCCCTCGGCGAAGGTTTCGGGCAGCAGGCGGTAGGCCTTGGCGATGAACGGCCGGAACCGTTCGAAAGGAACATGGAACAGGGCTCGGGGATTGAAAACGACCGCGTCGGCCCGGGCGCTGTCCTTGATCTGAAGGCCTTCGATCGGCCCGACGATGTTCGTCAGTTGGGGCATCTCCCCGCCGCCGACGAAACAGACGACCCGGGCGCCTTCCCTGACCCGCGCCATGAGGGCTTCGTGGACCCCGGCATGGAGGTCGGCCCGGCCTTCGGCGGCGGCGCCGCCGACCTGGTAGAAGACGATCTCGCATTCCTTGGTCAGGTCGAAGGGTTCGTCCTTACCCGTCGTCCAGCCCGTGGACCGCGCCTCGACGTCGTATTTCTTGGCGACCAGTTGGTCCCTCTCCGCTTCGCTGAAATCGAGCAACAGGATCTTGGCCATGGGCCGGCTCCTTTCGAATTGCACCGGGCGGATCATATCACGGGAGCGCCCGGACGCGAGTTCATCGGCTTATTCCGGCCCTATCATCCGGCTACCCCCCGACCCCGGTCAATCACCCCTAGGGGTGAACGCCTGGAGGATTTTATCATCGCGTCGGGGCCACGGTCGACAAACCCCGCGCGCCTGTGGTATTTTCCCTCCTGAGGGAAGCTGATATTCCCCCGAGGAGGGTTCCATGAAAAAACTCCGTTTCCGGCTCGATCCCTGGGCGGCGCGGCTCGCCGCAATGATGATCCTGCTCGCGGCGCCGATCGGCTCCTTCGCCGAGGTCAAATTCGTGGTTTCGTTCCCCGCCGAACGGTCGAAGACGCCCGTCGACGGCCGGATGCTCCTGCTCCTGTCGACGAACGGCGACGCCGAGCCGCGGTTCCAGATAAGCGACGGCCCGGCGACCCAGCTCGTCTTCGGCGTCGACGTCGAAGGGCTCGCGCCGGGCGCCGAAGCCGTCATCGACGCGGCGGCCTTCGGCTATCCTCTGCGGAGCCTGGCCGAACTCCCGGCCGGCGAATACTACGTCCAGGCCCTCCTCCATCGTTACGAAACCTTCCGGCGATCCGACGGTCACACGGTCAAACTGCCAATGGACCGCGGCGAAGGCCAGCGCTGGAACGCCGCTCCCGGCAACCTTTACAGCACGCCTCTTAAGCTTTTTATCGATCCCGGCAAAACGGCCGCCGTCCGCATTGTCCTCGACAGGGAGATCCCGCCTATCGCCCCGCCCAAGGACACGAAATACATCCGCCACGAAAAGATCCTCAGTGAGCGGCTGACCAAGTTCTGGGGGCGGCCCATGCATCTCGGGGCCTGCCTCCTTCTCCCCGAGGGATTCGACGAGCATCCCGAAGCCCGCTACCCGCTGGTCATATTCCACGGCCACTTCCCTTACACGTTCGGAGATTTCCGGGAAACGCCCCCCGACCCCGGCCTCGAGCCCGACTACAGCGAGCGCTTCCGCCTCGCGGGCTACAACAGGATCCAGGAGGAATACGCCCACGCGTTCTACAAGGAATGGACGGGAAAGGATTTCCCGCGGGTCATCATCGTGGAGATCCAGCACGCCAACCCCTACTACGACGACTCCTACGCGGTGAATTCCGCCAACCTCGGTCCCTACGGCGACGCCATCGTCCGGGAACTCATTCCCTTTATCGAAAAGAAGTACCGGGGCATCGGCCAGGGCTGGGCGAGGTTCCTTTACGGAGGTTCGACCGGCGGTTGGGAAGCCCTGGCCGCCCAGGTCTTCTACCCGGACGAGTTCAACGGTTGCTTTGCCTGCTGCCCGGACCCGATCGACTTCCGCGCCTACACGATCGTCAACATCTACGAGCACCGGAACGCCTATTTCGTCGACAGCCCGTGGAAAAGAACGCCGCGGCCGGCCCTCCGTAACTACCTTGGCGAAGTCAGCGCGACCTTGGAGGAGACCAACCACCGGGAACTTGCGCTGGGGACGCACTCGCGGTCGGGCGACCAGTGGGACATCTGGCAGGCCGTTTTCGGGCCCGTCGGCAAGGACGGCTATCCCCAACCCATCTGGGACAAGCTCACCGGCGAGATCGACCGCGACGTGGCAAACTACTGGAAAGAGAACTTCGACCTCACCCATATCCTCCAGCGCGACTGGAAGACGCTCGGCCCGAAGCTCGAGGGCAAGATCCACATCTACGTCGGCGACATGGATAATTATTACTTGAACAACGCCGTATACCTGGCGGAAGCGTTCCTCGAGAACACGAAAAACCCCTATTACGCCGGCGACATCGATTATGGCGACAGGGCCGAACACTGCTGGAACGGCGACCACGGCCAGCCGAACGCCATCTCGCGGCTCCGCTACCACCAGATGTACGTCCCGCGGATCGTCAAGCGCATCGAGGCCACGGCGCCGAAGGGCGCGGACCTCAAGAGCTGGCGGTACTAGGCCGAAGAGAGCGGCCGCCGGCCCGGTTCCGCTTGTTCCGGACGTCCGTACTTTTCCCTATCCCGCCTGAATCCCGCGACTGTGGCACACGACTTGCATGTGATTTGAGGGGTTCAGACTATTGGCGCGCAGCGATGAAGGCCACCCTCAAGGCAGCTCCGATCCCCGGCGGGAATCCCCTTTTTGAAGGAAAAAAAATTTACATAACTAATATTTTAGTTGACAAACTAATAAATTAGTTTTATATTAGGAGGGCCATGAAAGAACTCACCCGCGCCGAAGAACAGATCATGCATGTCCTGTGGTACCTCGAAAAGGCCTACGTCAAGGACATCATCGAACGCCTGCCCTCGCCCAAACCCGCCTACAACACGGTTTCGACGATCGTCCGGATCCTGGAGAAGAAGGGTTTCGTGGGCCACGAGGCCTTCGGGAAAACCCACCTCTACCGGCCGCTTGTCGACAAGGAGGACTACACCCAGGCGTTCCTCCAGAGCTTCGTCAGGAATTATTTCGGCGACTCCTACCAGGAGCTGGTGTCCTTTTTCGCCCGGGACAAGAACCTGTCCGTCTCCGAGCTCGAGGAGATCCTGACCGCCCTCCGCGAGGAGATCAAGAAGCAAAAGGCGGAAAAAAATGGCTGATCTATTCTCTTATCTCCTGCGTTCCGCGGCGTGCCTCACCCTCTTCTACGCCTTTTACCGTCTGGTCCTGATGAGGGACACGAATTTCGGGCTCAACCGGGCTTTCCTTCTCGGGGGGGCGGTCCTTTCTCTCGTCCTCCCCTTCCTCCGGATCACGTCGCCGTTTTTCAAGACCGTGGTTTACGCTTCCGCCATTCCGCCCCAAGCGGACCCGGCGGCGGTTCTCGCTCCGTCAGGGGCCCCGGGCCTCTTCGACGTCCTTTTTCCCGTCTATGCCGCCGGCGCCGGTTTTTTTCTCCTTCTTTTCTTCGTCAGGATAGGCCGTCTCGCGCTGATGGCCGCGCGCTGCGGCTGCGAGCGGCACCGCGGTCTGCGGGTCGTCCTCTGCGGCCATCCCGGCGAGTCATTCTCGTTCTTCCATTTCGTGTTCCTCAACAAGGCGAAGATCCCCGACGGAGCCTTCGACCGGATCCTGGCCCACGAGCTGGCCCATGTCCGGCAGTTCCATTCCTTCGATATCGTTCTTTCGGAATTCCTGACCGTCGTCCAATGGTTCAATCCTTTTGTATGGCCGTACAAAAGATCGCTGCGCGAAACCCACGAATACCTGGCGGACCGAGCAGTCATCGCGCAAGGCTGCAGTCTCACCCGGTATCAACTGCTCATCGTCGAGCAGCATGTGGGCGGAAGGCTGCTCGAGCTTGCGAGCAGCTTCCGGACATCCCAAATCAAAAGGAGAATAACCATGTTATCCAAGCAGGAGACAAAAGGATTGGCCCGGTGGAAACCTCTGCTGATCCTGCCGCTGGCCGTGGCCTTCGTCCTGGCTTTCGCCGAGTCCAGGACCGTCGTTCAGGCCGGCCCGGCGGCCGTCGCGGCCCCCTCGGCCGCGCCCGCTCCCTCCCAGGAGCTGTCCGATGAGGAAATGGCCAAAGCCCTCCAGGAAAAGGCCGCCAAGCTCGAGGAGATGAAGAAGAACAGCGCGGAAAAAATGGCCCAGCTCAAGGCCAAGCTCGAGGAGACGACCGATCCCGAGACCAAAGCCAAGATCATGGCCGCCATGCAAGAGCACAAGATCATGTCCCTCGAGATCGGCGCGAAAGAGCGCATGCTCAAGATGAAGTCGCTCGAGATGGTCATGGCCAAGGAAGGCGACGCGGCCAAGAAAGCCGAGTTGGAGAAGAAGCTCCAGGCGCTCAAGGCCGAGAGCGACGAGTATTTGAAGAAGCTCGAACAAGTCCGCAAGGCCGAGGAAAAGGCCCAGCAGGCCAAGCAAGCGGCCGAAAAAAAGTAAACCGGGACAACAACGCGAAAAAGGGGCGGGGCCCGGAGACGGCGCTCCGGGCTCCGTTCCCCCTATCGCCCGCGACGGTCCCCCTCGGACCGAGAATGCACCCCGGACCCCGCTGACGCTTCAAGGGCTCGCGTCCGTGGGATCTCTTGATCTGCAGGCGTTGGAGCGCCTGTCCCATTCGTGGAACTTCTGGGACGGAAGTCCGTTGGAGTCTCGTAAATGGGGTTGAAATAGCCGCCGCGGTGAGATAGGTTAAGGCCGGCGGTGGACATGTCAAAAAAAGCGAAGGACCGGGGCTGGGTCGTTGTCCTGACCCTCGCCTTTTGGGCCCTCGCGGCCTGGCTTCTCTATCCCCTGGTCAACCTCGACCGTGTCGACATGTCCAACGTCAAGACTTACCTCTACCGGTCCGCCCTCGGGCTCACCCTGCTGATCATCTTCTTCGGCAAGACCCTCTTCGACCTGATCTATCCCTGGGTCTATTCGAAGAAACTCCCCCGCCTCAACGCCGCCCTCCTGACGCTCTACGCCGCCGCCCTCGGAGGCGGCATCATTTTCTTGATCGTTCGGATGGCCGCGCTGGCCATGAAGAACCGCAGCGGCGGATTCCTCTTTTAGCTCCCGGGAAGAAAACCGCCGCCTCCCCCCTTCGGGGGAGACGGCAAGGCCGAATATCACCCCCCGAATGATTCCGGAGGGGGATGGCTGGCCGCAGTATCTTGCCTCACAATCCTTACGAGAATATCATGCGGATTTTCGACCGGATGCCCCAAAGCCCGACGGATGCGCCCGGGCAAAGGCCCGGCAGCGCTCCTTTCTCCCCCCCGGGCCCCCCTGTCATGTCCGTCGAGATCCAGCCCGCCGCGGGCATGTCCGCGGGCCCAACCGCCCGGACGGAGCCTCGGCACGTCAAAGTCCCCTATATCAACGAGCGCAAAAAATACGACCTCATCATCGCGGCCTCCGGCCAGATCGTCTACGACTACGACTTGACCACGGGAGATATCGTCTGGAGCGGCAGTCTGGAACAGGTCCTGGGATACGCGCGGGAGGAGATGGGCGGTATCGTGGAATGGGCGGAGATGATCCACCCCGAGGACCGGGCCGAAGCTTTGCGGTTCCTTGACGTTGCGGAGAAGGAACGGGGGGCCTACGATGTCGACTATCGGTTCCGATGCAAGAACGGGAGTTACCGCTGGCTGCACGACCGCGGCTTTTTCCTGATCGAAGACGACCGGAACGTCCGGCGGATGATCGGCATGATGCAGGACATCCACATCAGGAAGCAGGCCGAGCTTCTTCAGAACGCCGTCTACCGGATCGCCCAGGCCGCCGACACATCGGCCGGGCTGGGCGACCTCTTCAAGTCCGTTCATAAGATCATCTCTACCGTCATGCCGGCCGGCAATTTCTACCTCGCCCTCTATAACGACGAGGAGGACCTGATCAGCTTCCCCTATTTCGTCGACGAGGAAGACTCACCGCCCGCCCCCAAGAAGCCGGGCAAGGGATTGACCGAGTACGTGATCCGGACCGGCAAACCGCTGCTCTGCGACGAGGCCGCGGACCGGGATCTGCGCGGCCGCGGCGAAGTCGAGCTCATCGGCGTGCCCTCCGCTATCTGGCTCGGCGTTCCGCTCATCGTCGACGGAAATACGATCGGGGCCATGGTCGTCCAGCACTACAGCGACCCGAACGCCTACGGCGCCGCGGAACTGCGCATGTTCGAATTCGTCTCCTCTCAAGTCGCCCGGTCAATCGACAGGAAGAGGGCCGAATCCGCGGTCCGGGAAAGCGAAACCATCCTCCGGGTGTTCATCGACGCCCTGCCCGGCCCGGCCATCCTCATGGACCGCGACGAGCTCATCCTCGAGGCGAACGAGGTCATGGCCCGGAGCCTGGGGCGTGACCGTAGCGAGATCATCGGCCAGAAAGCGTTCTCTTTCCTCCCCGTCGAAACGGGCCGCGCCCGCCGAGGCCGTTTCATCCGCTGCCTCGAGACCGAGCAGTCGGTCGTCTTCGAGGACGAGCGGGATGGAAGAGTGTTTCTCAATTACATGCATCCGGTCCTTGACCAGAACAAGGCGGTCACCCGCGTCGCCGTCTATGCCCTCGACATGACCGCGCGCAAAGAGGCCGAGCGGGCCCTGATGCACGAAAAGAGCTTCAGCGACACGATCATCGAGAGCCTGCCGGGGATCTTCTTCTGTATCGAGGCCGACGGGAACAAGATGAACTACGTTCGTTGGAACAGCAGCCAGGAAAAGCTCCTCGGGTACTCCGCCGACGAGTTGACCCGCCTCGACCCCCTCTCCACCATCGCGCCGGAGGACCGAGCGACGGCCGCCGAAAAGATCAAGGAGACCTTGGTCAGCGGGATCGGCAGCGCGGAGGTCAACCTCATAACCAAGGACGGGCGCAAGTTCCCCGCCCTCTTGACCGGAGCGAAGGCGGTGATCGAAGGCCGGACATATATCCTGGGAACGGCCTTCGACGTCGGCCGGCGCAGGGAAGTGGAAGAGGCTCTGAGGGACAGCGAGGAGCTCCACCGGCGGCTCGTGGCTGCCATCCCCGACATGATCATCCGGACGGACCTCGCCGGGAACATCATCTTCGCCAACGAGGTCGCCAAGCGCCTGAGCGGGTCCTCCACCGCCGAAGGCCTTGTCGGCCGCAGCGTATTCTCCTTCGTCGCCCCGGAAGACCTCGAAACGGCCATCAAGAGCTCCAAGCTCATGTTCGAAAAGAAGATCGGGCCCCAGGAGATCGGCCTAGTGTTCAAGGGCAAGCCGGGCATCAAGTTCGAGGTGGACGGCGCCGTCCTCCGGGACCAGGACGGGACTCCCTACGGCATCGTCTTCCTTTGCCGCGACATCACCGAGCGAAAGCTGGCCGAGGAGAACATGCGCGAGGGCCTGGCCAAGCTGCGCTCGACCCTGAAGGCCTCGATCGATTCCCTGGCCTCGGCCATCGAGATGAGGGACCCCTACACGGCGGGCCATCAGGAGCGCGTCACCCGGCTGGCCCGGACCATCGCCCTGGAGATGGGCCTGGCCGAAGAGAGGGTGGAGGCCATCGAGATCGCCGGCGTCATCCACGACATCGGCAAGCTCTACGTCCCGGCCGAGATCCTGAGCAAGCCGACCAAGCTGAGCGACCTCGAATATTCCATGATCAAGATGCACGCCCAGGTCGGCTACACCATCCTCAGCAAGATCGATTTCCCCTGGCCCATCGCCCAGATCGTCCACCAGCACCACGAGGCCATCAACGGCTCGGGCTACCCCCAGGGTCTATCCGGAAAGGACATCCTCCTCGAGGCGAAGATCCTGTGCGTCGCCGACGTCGTCGAGGCCATGTCCTCCCACCGCCCCTACCGGCCCGCCCTGGGGATCCAGGCGGCCCTCGACGAGATCACCCAGAAACGGGGCATCCTCTACGACCGCGAGGTCGTGGACGCCTGCCTGATGCTCTTCCGGGAAAAGAATTTCAAGTTCGAGTGAGGGGGCTCGCGTCTCAGGCGATGGACGAAGGGATGCCCGTATTCTGGCCGTAGAGGTGCCTGAGCAGGGCCAGGATCGTGTGGGACTTCAGATTCTGGAATCCGACCCCGAGCTCATACAGGTCCTGCCCTTCTTTGGCCTTGAGCCATTTGATCTCGCCATCGAGGGTGACGGACTCGTTCGTTTTGGCCAGGTCGACCCGGATCCTGACGGCGGTCCCGACGGCATAGCATTTCGAGGTGATGATCCGCGCCCCGCCCGTGGAGATGTCATAGGTGTAGGCCGGGGTCCCCGTCCCCTGGTACCTGTTCAGGGAGGTCCGGATGAGGACTTCGTTCCGTTCGACGAACCGGCTTCTTTTGCGTCTGTTCACCATCGCGCGCTCCCGTGGTGAGGTATTAATTCCCTGCCCGGGATTGTCCGTTGACGGCCCGCCGGGGGCAATCGCCTTCTGGGGTGATTCGGGCGGTGATTCCTCTGACTTGATATTTCCAGGCCGCATGCATTACGATGGCCCCAAGGTGGAAATCCTCCAGGGACGGACGATAAGGACGATCGCGATCTATGGCCTGGCGCTCCTCCTGATCCCCTTGTGCCGGCTGGACGGCGCCGACCAGCGGGCGAAACAGGTCGACGCGCTTCTCAAGGGCCTCGTCGGCGAGCGCGAGCCCGGGGTAGCGGTGCTCGTGGCGAAGGACGGGCGCACCGTCTACAACAGCGCGCGCGGCGTCGCGGACCTGCAGGCCATGCGCCCGATCGACTTCCGGACCGGCTTTCGCCTGGCCTCGGTCACGAAACAATTCACGGCCGCGGCGGTCATGCTCCTTGTGCGCGACGGCAAGCTCCGTTATGAGGACCGCCTGACGGATCTCTTCCCGGATTTCCCCGAATACGGCCGGGAGATAACCATCCGGAACCTCCTCGATCACACGTCCGGCCTGCCCGATTACGAGGATCTCATGCCCGCCTACGACCGGACCGTTCCCGTGGAGGACGTGCAGATCCCGGACGCCGGGGTCTTGGATCTCCTGAAACGGCAGAAAGCCGGGTGGTTCGTCCCGGGGTCGTCCTGGCGCTACAGCAACTCGGGCTACGTCCTGTTGGGCCTGATCGTCGAGAAAGCCTCGGGCCGGTCCTTCCCCGATTTCCTTCAGGAACGCATCTTCAAACCCTTGAACATGATCGATACGCTGGCCTACGTCCGCGGCAAGAACAGGGTATCGAATCGGGCCTTCGGCTACACCAAGGAGGACAAACGCTGGAACATGACGGACCAGAGCCCGACGTCGGCGACTCTGGGCGACGGGGGGATCTACTCTTCGCTCGCGGATCTCCTTCAGTGGGACGAGGCCTTGGGCAGGCACAGCCTGCTCGGCGAGGCCGAGATGCGCCCGGCGCTGACGCCCGTCCGAGTTCCCTCCAAGGGGCCGACCGGGCCTGACGGGGCCCCGGCGGACTACGGCTTCGGCTGGTTCTTGAACGGCTGGAAGGGCCACCCCCGGATGTGGCATTACGGCGAAACCGTCGGCTTCCGGACGGCCATCCAGCGTTTCACGGACGACGGACTGACCGTCGTCGTCCTCTGCAACCGCGCCGACCTCGATGCCGCGGCCCTGTCACTCCAAGTGGCCGGCATCTATCTCGAAGGCATACGATGACCGCGGGCCCGGCGAAAAAGGCGAAATGCTGGGCCCTGGTACTCATGGGCGGCGGCGCGCGAGGGCTGGCCCATGTCGGGGTTCTTCGCGTTCTCGAGAAAAACGGATTGATTCCGGACATCATCGCCGGGACGTCCATGGGGGCTATCGTCGGGGGCCTGTTCGCGGCCGGCCTGTCGGGGGCGAAGCTGACGGAAATGCTGGGCGGCCTGATCCTGGACAACTCCGTCGATAAACCGGCCCGCCGAAACCTTTTCAAACGCCCGCGGAACCTTTTCGAGTACGTCATGCTCTCGGACTACAAGAACAGGTTCTTCGGCAAGATGGGCCTGGACAAGGCGGACGCGATCGAAGCCTACTTGAAGAGCTGCGTCGGCAACGTCCGCATCGAAGACCTGCCGATCAGGTTCGTCTGCAACGCCGTCGACCTGGTGTCCGGCAAGGAAGTCCTGTTCACCGAGGGCGAGCTCGCCAAAGCCCTCCGAGCGACAATGTCCCTGCCGCTCGTCTTCGCCCCGGTCCGGATGCGGGGCATGCTCCTTCTCGACGGCGGGGTCCTCAACAGCGCGCCGGTCGAAGCCGCCGGGAAAGCGGGGGCCGAGGTCACGGTCCTCGTGGACATCCATCGGCCCCTCAAGAAGCTGGCCCCGGAAAAACTCAAAAACACGTTCCAGGTCGTCCAGAGGATGATCGACGTGGCGTGGGCCGCGTCCTTTGAAGAAAGGGCCCGCCATGCCGATCTTGTTCTCCGGGTCCCCGTCGACATCGGGACCCTCGATTTTTCCGAGACCCGGAAGATCGTCATGCGGGGGGAACGGGCCGCGGCCGCGAATCTCCAACGCATCCAAGAGGCCATAGGAGGTCTGTCGGAGCCTTAGTTCCAATCCGACAAGATGAAGCCGACCCCGATCCGGTTGACCTTGTGGTTGTAATCGAGAAGGCTCTCGCCGTAGCCGAGGTAATACTGGACGTAGCCGCTGAACTGGGCTAAGAGCGGGAAGCTCCACTCGAGCTGTAGGGCGCCTCGGTTCTCGCTAAAATCCAGGTTATTGCGAAGCATGACCGCCAAGCGGTGCTTTTTCAGGAAATAATAGGCCCAGACTTCGCCATAGCCCATATACGCGTTGATCCCCGGATTATCGTCCTCCACTTCGCTTTCAGGAAAGTGGAACCAGCCCTTGAGAAGGAGCGAGAAAGCGCCCCGTTCGAGCCCGACGTTGGCCACGATCCGGTTCCAGCTCCTAGACAGGGGTTCAGACTGACCGTTGGACTGGTGATTCAAGCCGACCGTGACGAAACGGCTCTGCAGGCCAAAAATGCTGAAACGGGTCCTGAAGTTGAGAAGGACTTCGGGTTCGTAATTCGTTTCCCGGAACGGAGAGGAATCGTTGAAGTTGTAGAGCTGCCAGAAGGACCTTTGCGTATAGCCGAACCACAGGTCCATCTCCCGGCCGAGAACGTCCTCCCAAAGCTTAGCCTTGAAGCTCAGCTGGAAGGTGACCTCCGGCTTCGTCAGCGTCTTGGTCGGGTCCGCTTCCTGAAGGGGGGCGAGATTGGGCGAAGAGTTGTAGGAGAACGCCAGGGCGTAATTGGACCGGTGGTAGGTGACGCCGCGTTTTCCTTTGCGCGCTTCCTTGTCCAGCTCCCAGAGCCGGGTGAAGTAGGATAATGTTTTCTCCTTCGCGGCACCGGCGTCGGCGGTTTGACCCCGATCCCCCGACGCCGCCGATAACCCGCCTGAAAGGATGGCCCCCAGAACGACCATGGCGAGTGCCGTGCGCATGAATAGACACCGACATTCACTTCTATCGAGAATGCGGCCAGCGAAAGATCGAGATGTAAGGATCATGTCGGCCTCTCCTGTTCGGGCACATTATATGATGTGTGATCCTATCCGACTCAAGATGATTTTTCAACGCCAAACTCCTCTTTTGAGGATCGGCCATCACTTATCGCCGGGCGGTCGAAGTGGGACAAGGCAAGAGATCAACGCATGAGTGTCGATAACGGACTGGCCGATATCACCGGGAAGAAGCGGAAGAAAATAGCGCCGCGTTGAAAACGACCCGGAACGTTCCGAACGATTGGGCTCGCCACTCGGGACGGAAACCGAGCAGAATGACATGCCCTTGATCGAGCTCGACGTCAAGTGCGGCCGCTTTTCCGGTGAGATATTTTTCGCCGATGAGGTAACCCGACAGGAGCGGGGAACCCGTTTCCGCATATTTGGCCAGGACCCTGCCCTTGAAGCCCTCGAGCAAGTCGAAGACCGGGCTGCCGTCGACGAAGACGGCCGCTCTCTCGGGCATGCCCGCCATCACTGGATGCGTCGCGTCCGCGTTCACTTCGACGATCGATCCGCGCAGGAAGAATTCCTCCGCCTTGAGGCCCTCCGCGGCGTTCTTGACCGGCAGTTTGAACTGCTGGATGGCGAATCGGCAGGCCGCGTTGAAGCAGACGACGGTGCCGCCTCCCCGGATGAACGCTTCGAACCCCTTGATGTCGTCGGCCGTGAGCGCGTACGTGTATTCCGGCCGGACGGCGCGACCCGCTCCTCCACCGCGGCTTCCGGCCGGTTGAGCGCCGGCTCCCCCGGCGGGGGGTCCTCCCGCGGGCGGCGCTCCGGCCGCGGGAACGGGAGCTCCCGCTCCCCTGCCACCCTGGCCGCCGGCCGCGTTTTCCATCGGGATCCTTGCGTCGTCGGCCAGGATGATCACGTCGACCTTGCCGCGGAGCGGGGCGTGGAAATCCTCGGGACGCATACTGACGAACTCGAAACCGTATTGCTCGAGCAGCCAGCGGGTCCACCCTTCGTCCATGCTGCCGCTCCACGGCTGATAAAGACCGAGGCGAGGCTTCTTCAGCGGCCGGCCGGCGGCGGCCGTGCGCTCGGCGACGAGAGCCAGCGATCCGACGAGCGCCGCTTGGGCCGACTTCGATAGGCCCCGGATCAAATAGCGCCCGCCCTTGCCCGGCGCGCCCGCCGCGTACTCGACGGCGGCACCCTGCTCCCAGGCACGGTTGATGGCCCGGAAGGCGTTGTTCTGGGCGGGATCGACCGCGAGCGCCCGCCCGCTGCCCGCGATCCTGCCGGCCGGCGGAACGATGGCCGCCGCGGATGGATCCGAATCGAAGCCGATACCGGGCACGCTGTCGAACGGGGCCGGGTCGGCGGACGCGGCGATGTTATACGGCACGACCTCGATCTTCGGCTCCGCCGGGGGGCCCAAGAGCTTCATCTTGGCCCGAACTTCATCGCCGAGCGGCGTCGAGACAGCCGCCCATTTGAGACCCATCTGCAGGGGCAGGGTCCAGCCGGCCGCGTCATAGGGCCGCATCGGCGGACCGCCCGGGTATTGGCGAAGGTCGGGGTATTTCTGGACGTCGAGGACTTCGCGGGCCATCGCGGCGAACTCCTGGTCGGTCGGGACGACCCATGTTCCGGTCGGATAGACCACGTTGTCCAAAGTGACCGGCGCCGTCAGTTGAAGGACGCGCACGCCTCCGAAAGCGAGGCGGCGAAGAAGCTCGACGGCGGCGACGGGGTCGCGCTGGTCCTGCGGAAAGACATAAGCGTACGGAGCGTCCTTTTTTCCGCGACCGATCTGATCGCGGCCGGCCTGGTAGCGGTTGTAGAGCAGCGACGCCTTGTACTTGGCCGCGTATTCCAGAACCGCCAACGAGGCCGTCTCGTTATAGGCGACGGCGTCGCCCAGCCGCCACCAGCCGGGCTTCCAGGGGCCCGGGTACAGGCTCTGCGGCCGGAGGTCGCGAAAGGCCTGGGGCAGGTCCTTGGCCGTATATTCGCGGGGGGCGGCCATGTTCCCCGCCGTCTCCGTCCAGAAGGCCGGGATATTCTTAAAAATGGGGGCGTAGTCGACATAGCCCGGATACCAGGCGTCGAAGGAGGTGCCCATGTGGATGGCGCCGGTCTGCCCGCGCTCTTCGAGGCCCTTGGCGATGGCCATGCCGATCATGTTCACCTCGCGCGCGGAGAGATAGGGCGCCTCGAGCCCGACGGGCTCGGAGAACGGGGGGAGCCAAATGCGCGCCGGGAACGGCGCCGTCTGGTGATGGACATAGATGATATGCGGCTCCCATTGGCGCCAGACGTGTTCCATAAGACGCGACTCGATCATGTTGATCATGTAGCCGTCGCGGTTGTTGTCGTGGCCGACGTACTCCTGATAGAGGCGAGGCAGTCCCGACGATTCGTACGGCGTGCCGAGGTTCTTCAGGAACCACTCGCCGACCATCTGCTGGCCGTCCGGGTTCATGGTCGGCCAAAGCATGACAACGACGTTCTCGAGGATCTCCTGGACCTGGAGGTCCTCCGGGCGCGACAGGAGGTCATAGGCGAGCTGGGGGGTCATCTGCGGACCGGCCACCTCGGTCGCGTGACATCCTCCGTCGATATGGACGAAGGCCTTGCCTTCGCGGGCGAGCGCGCGGGCTTCGTCATCGGTCAGGCCCTGGGGATGGGCCAGGCGCCGGGCGATCTCCCGCAGGCGGTCGATTGCGGCCAAGTTCTTCGGGCTCGAGATCAGGGCGTAGTAAACGACGCGGCCCTGGGTCGTCATACCCGCCTCCATGAGCTTCAGGCAAGGGCTTGACGCCGCCAGCTGCTTGAAATAATCGATCGCCTGGTCGTAGGTCGCCAGTTTCATGTCGGCGCCCGGCTTGAAACCGAGGATGGACTCGGGCGTCGGGACTTGGCCCGCGCCCAGGGCCAATAATCCGTGAACCATGAGGAATAACGCGAAACTCCGTTTGACTGTTCTTCGCATCGAGGTCGCTCCTAAATGGGCTTTTCGCATTGAAAAGCGTTTTCGAATGTCTACGAGTACAAGAGGTTTTCTTTCCGGCAGCAGCCCTGGTTGACGACATAACGGACCTGCCTGATCGTGCCGGTCTTCACGGAATAATCATCCAAAAGGGCGCCGGCTTCAAGGGCCGCCTGTTGGATCCTCGATACTTCGACCGGATCGTTGTGGTCGAAATAGTAATCATGTTCCCAGACGCATCGTTTTCCGTTGTCGATCGGTGTGATGAACCCCAACGCGCTTTTCAGGTGGTGCTTTCGAGCGATATCCCGAAATCGGCCTTCGATCTCTGCGATCAATGCCGCGTCGATCGGGAGATAACAAACGAGAGCTACGCAAGGTTTCTCCCGGTTATAGCGCGAACTCATGATCCTGAACGTATTCAGCCAGACGAGATCGGTCATCTCCGGCCTGGAATAGACTTCTTCATAAAAAGGACTAAGATCCGGGTCCATGTCCCGGGTCAGTTGGGCGGGAGAAGGGGCGAGGGCCGTCTCGGCGAGGTCGGCGAATGGACTGAGCCGGAGGTAAGAGAAGGGCTCATCGTTTGATAATTCCTTAAGCAAGTCCAGCCACTTCGCGGACTTGAGCGCCGACAATCCATGGAAAAGCGTTTTAAACAGTTTCTGGTCGATGACGGGATAGCCCATCTCGCGGACGGAACGTAACGCGTATCGGTCCCCGATAAGAAGGACGAGATAGGGCATGCCCAACTTTTGGGTGAAGATATCCCGGACTTCGTCGGTGCGTTTTTGGGTCGGGGCCAGGAAAGACGATATGAACTCCTCCCCGAGAACCCCTATCGCCAGACCGATATGCCGAGTCGCACAATCCTTGGCGAAATCGAGAGCCTTTTCCAGCGACTCGAAGGGCACGAGGATCCCCTCTTCATCCTCCGTCACGGGATGGAGCTTCATGCTGACCGATGCGCATATGGCGAACGGTTCATGCTCGGCGTTCGCATTATGGAACGCGAAAAGATTGGGCGCCGCGATGTCGTTCAGCCTGAAAAACGAGCCGTCGCTGGCGATGAATTCCGCGTCGATGAAGTTATCGGCGGAGACGCCGTAGGTCGTAGAGAAAGTGGAAAGCAAGCCGGACGTCATGATGTTGGCGCAAACGAGAGCCGCCGGTTCGGCCGTATGGATCCTGAAGCCGCGCTTTCGGGCTTCCCGTTGAAGATCGAACGCGGCAATTCCCGGCCCCACTTTCACCAGCCAATTCTTTTCATCGAACTCCATGGTCTTCATGCGGTTGAGGTCCAGGACCGCTCCCTCACTGAACACCAATCCGTGACTGGACGCGCCGTTGCCGCGGACGACGTAAGGAATATTGTTTTTATTGAGGAGCTTGATGATGGACGAGATCTCCTCTTGCGAATTCGGCAGGACGACATATTCCGGCATTTTGAAGGTCACGTGGGGACAGAGGTCGTGATGATAGGCTATCCGGATCGCGGCATCGTTAGTGGCCCAGAAATCACCGACAATTCCCTTCATTTCAGCGAGAAGCCCGTCCTCTTTCGCGGGGACGATCTTCCCGCCGCTCTTAAGATACGCCCCGACGTGGTCTTTGAGGGCCTGCATGACCTTCGAGGGCCGCAGCTCCATGACGAAGTAACACTGGTAATCGCATTTGCCGCAGAGGTTACAGCTGTCCGCGATCTCGACGCATTTATCGGTGATGGGGATCGTCTTCTCCGCGATGGCGGCATAAAGGTCCATCCGGCCTTCGGGATAATAGCTGACATAATGTTTTTCCAGCCCCGAGGCGCAGACGCCGCTCCCCAGATAATCGATCTTGCACATCGCGTAGTGCCGGCAATTCTTGGCGATCTTCAGGACGTCATCCATCGCTTCTCTCCTGCTTCTTCGGACCGGCATCGGCGCCTGACGGATCCTTTTTCACGGCATAACCCATGTACATGACCGCCGTGATGCGGCTTTCGATCATCCGGACCCGGCCGGCGAGTTGGCCGTAGGTCCATTCCCCCTTGGCCCTCTTGCGCAGGTGGCCGAGGAGCCGGGGGATGGGGACGTCGGGCATCGTGCCTCTGTGTTCTTTCCACTCCAGGCCGTTCTGCCGGAGAAGCGACTTCATTTCTCGGGGCTTGATGAACATCCGCCAGACGTGGAGGTTCGGGGGGAAAAAGGCCCACCGCTTCGAGAGCTGGCCGATCTTGATGGCGACCAGGAAGCTGGCCCAGGTGCGATTGATGGTATCGTAATAAAATACGCCCCCCGGCTTCAGGACCCGGGAGATCTCGGAGATGACCTTGGGCAGGTCGCGGACATGCTCCAGGACGTCACAACAAAAAACGGCGCCGAAGCAGCGATCTTCGAACGGGAGAGACTCGCCCTCGCCCTTCCGATACCGGATGTCCAGCCCGCTTTGCCGCGCGTGGTCGGCGGCGACGCGGAGGGACGGCTCGGAGGGATCGACGCCGGTCGTGACGAAGCCCATCCGGGCGATCTCCTCGGTCAGAAATCCCCCCCCGCAGCCCACCTCCAGGGCGGCCGTGGTTTTGGGATCGATCTTGAGCTCCTCGATCAGTTTTTTTTTCGCGTAGCCCACCCGGACGGGATTGAAGGAGACCGTCATTTGATACCAGGCGGATTCCGGTTGCCACCACTGGTCACTCTGAACGGCGTAGACCCCGTTGTCGATGCGGTCGTAGATCGCCTGCGAGACTTTCCGCATTCAATTCCCTATCGGGACGATAATATATCAACATTCGATGTATGATGCCAGAAGGGTTTGCCATCCGGTTTCCGCTTTGGCGGAAACGTTCGCGTCAACGAAGCTCCTGGGGAAATTCTTTGGTGATGCCCCACTGCCCCATCTCGAAATTAATAAAGCCGACCCGCAGTGCAGGCGATCCGGGCCGCACCCGGTAATCGTTCTTGGCCGGGTCGACAAAGAGGGGATCGGCAAAAACAGAGTTCCGGTCGAAGCCGAGCTTGCGCCACTCTTCGAAGTCGAGCCGGCGGGATCCGCGTTCGGGTCCGTTCTCGCCGCGCATCTGGCTGATCCGGGCCGTGAATCGACCGGACCGGCTGAAAAGGCAGTTATGGTCGATCTCCTCGAGCCACGGGCCCCGGGCCGGAGGGGCGATGATGGAATAGACGTCGTCGCGGGCCATCACCGTGATGTTCCGGAAATATCGGTCATGGTTGTCCTCGTTGCCCACGTGGAAGCAGGGCGCGACGTTGCTGTCGACCCAGATGTTGTTATAGACGTTCCGGTAGGCCCCCTCGCGCAGCTTGATGCTGACGCCCTTGGAAATATTGTTGTAGATCTCGTAGTTGGAGGCGCCGTCGTCCATGTCGAGCCCCCAGCCCGACTCGTCCTCGAAGAAATTATTCCGCAGGATGACCGGTTCCATGGCGTCGATCTTCACGGCTCCGGCCTCGAGGCTCCGGGAGACGCTATAGTCGGAGTGGGATTGGGTCAGACTCCAGAACCGCTCGCGGCCCCAGGCGTTGAACGGTCCGTGGTCGCCCGTCTCGCGGACGGTGTCGTAGATGTGATTGAACTCGATGACGTGCCCGCCCCACGTCCCGTCGCCGATGCAGATCCCCGCCCGGGGCATGTTGTAAATGGTGTTGTGGGCGGCCGTGACGCGCTTGGCCCGGGAGATATAGACGCCGGCGATCTGCTTGCCGAAGATGCCGCAGTCGTGGATCAGGTTGTTGGATACCGCGCATTCGTAAGGGAATGCGCGGCGCGTGCCGTTCGTTGTCCCCAGGGTCCCGACGAGGCAGACCGCGCTGTCGCCCGCTTCCGTGAACTTGCACCCGGTCACGGTAGCGTTCCGATTGTAGTTGTTGATGAAGACGGCGTTGCCGCCGACGGCGTCGAACCAGCAGTTCCTGACCGCGCAGTCCCGGGTGCCCTCCAGGAAAACGGTCCCGCCGCGGTGGATGGCCCAGTCGCTCAGAGAGGGAACGTCGTAGGGCTCCAGAAAGGTCGAGGCCGTCTGGGTCAGGCGAAAACCTTCGAGGGCGATATGGCGGACGGGCGCTTCCTGCGTCCCGACGAACCGGACGAGCTGCTGGAGGAGCGGCGCCTCGACGCTCGCCGCGGCCATGTCGACTCCCGGCTCCGGCTTGAAGAAGAGGACCCCGGCTTGGACGTCCAGGTACCATTCTCCCGGAGCGTCGAGCTCTTCGAAGACGTTCTCGATAAAAAAGCGGGAATCCTTATCGATCTTGGCCGGGTCGTCGAACCACTTGGCGCCCATCTGGAACCCGCCCTCGCCGAACCAGATGGCCCGGCTGTCATATTCGATCGCCTTCAGCTGCCATTGGAGATTGCCCCACTCCCAATCCTGGAAGATGTGGATGACCGCCTCCTCGGGCCGGGCCCAGCGTTTGGCCGTGAACGATGCGGGATCGAAGAAGATGCCGCGCGGGGCGCCGCCGGAAAAGGTCATGTCATCGTTCTCTCCGGGCTTCGGGTCCGGACGGCCGTCCGGGATCCGGGCCGCGGGCTGGATGTAGCCGCTTCGTCCGGGTTTCGAATCGTCGCGGTTGGGGAACCGGGCCAGCGTTTGGCGTCTGCCGTTGACGAAGAGCTGGGAAAAACGGAGCTCCCCCTGTTTGGCGGCGGGCAGGTCGCACATCAGGATCCCGTCACGGTACGGCTTCCAGCGGCAATCCAGGGTGCGGCTTCCGCTGATGGTCACGCTTTCCCCGGGGGACGCGGCGAAAACAACGGGAGACGCCTCCGATCCGGAATCCTCGGGCAAGAACACCAACGGGCGGTCAAGGGCATAAGTGCCTCGACCCACCTCGACCACGGCCGGGCCCGGGGACGTCCTTTTCCTTGACCGCAGCGCCTGCTGCGCCCGGGCCAGGGTGGCGAACGGCGCCGACTTCGAGCCGGGATCGCGGTCGTTGCCGGAGCGCGAAACATAGAACGCGGCGCCGCCAGAGGCGACGGATCTCGAAAAAAGAGGCGGATCGCCGGCCATCGGAATCCACCCCGCGGCCGACAAGATGATCGCGACGAGAAGCGCCCGACGGCCATTCCCCACTCTTGTCATCCCGGGATCTCCTTCCGTGCCGGGGCCGGGCACTGCCATTTTTCCCCGGTCTTGCGCGTGAGGACAGTATAATAAACGGCGCCTTCCGTCAAACTCTCCGGCGCGGGCCGCACGAGTCCTTCCTGGCCCCTGTCGTGCGAGAGCGGATCGAAAAAAGGTCTACTCCGGGCATCCGGGAAGACGTATAATGAGCCTCCTGATCCCGCCCACAGGGAAGAGTCCCGGATGGAGGCCCGATGAGTCGATTGGCCACTTTAAGTTTCGTCGTCGTTTTCATCGGCCTGGCTTTTGCGGCGGACAAGCCTCCCGTCGCATCCTGGTCCTTCGACCAGGAGACCGGCGTCGATGCCATCCGCGGCTTCCGGAAATTCGTCCCCGGCGTCGCCGGCAACGGCCTCCGCTTCGACGGACAAACGACGGCGGTGGTCCGGGTCGCGTCGAAGGCGCCCCGTCTCGGCGGCCCGTTCTCCATCGAGGCTTGGGTCGCTATCCAGACCTATCCCTGGACCTGGTGCGCCGTCGTCAATCAGGAGAAGGACCGCCAGTCCGGCTATTTCTTCGGGATCGATCCCGAGGGGCGCTTCGGGCTGCAGATCGCCATCGACGGCCAGTGGCGGGAGAGCCGATCGGCCGTCAGGCTTCCCCTGTACGCATGGAACCATCTCGCCGGCACGTTCGACCCGGCTTCCGGGATCAAGCTGTACCTCAACGGGAAGCTCGTCGGCGAAATGAGAACCCCCGGGGCGCCGCGCTTCGCGTCCGAAGCCGACGTGTGGATCGGCCGGAACCAGACCCCGCTCGGCCTGAGCGAAGAGATCAAGGTCGTCGCCCCGGTGGCCTTCTCTTTCGACGGCATCATCGATGAGATCCGGATCTTCGACCGAGTCCTGGACGCGGGAGGGTCCGAGGCCGCCGCGGTCCGGGCCCCCACCGGACCGGCGCCGCTCAAGCCCCCGGTGCTGCCGTCCGGCCCCAAGGGGCCGGGCCGCTTCGGAGCCTATTACACGCGACTCCGGTATGACGAGGAATGGGAAAACCCTTGGCGCGTGGGGGACGCGGCGGACATCGTCGTCCGTTTCGACGAGAACCCGAACCGGCTCATCTTCTGGCGAGGTACCAGCTATATCCCGGCCTGGGTGACGGAAAACGGGATCTGGTATACCAACGAATTCTATGAAACGCAGCACCGGGCCATGGAGACGAGCGCGGAGCCCATGGCCGACAAGCAGGCCCGGTTCTCGCAGCCCCGGATCCTGGAAAGCAACGACGCCCGCGTGGTCGTGCTCTGGCGATACGCCCCTGTCAGCGTCAATTACGACCTCGTCAACGTCGACGCGTTGACCGGCTGGGGCGATTGGGTCGAGGAAACCTATACCGTCTACCCGGACGGGACGTGCGTACGCAAGATCAGGGTCTGGTCATCCAATCCGAGGGTGAAGCCGGCCGAGGGCAAGGGACTGGAGAATTTCCGCCAGTATCACGAGGCCATCATCATCAATCCGCCCGGCACCCGCCCGGAGGACAATATCAACGCCGAGGCCTTGACCCTGGCCAACATGAAGGGGGAAACCCGGACCTACTCCTGGGCCCGTGAGGCGCCGGGGTACGCGGCCGACTTCGACCGGGAAACGCTGACCCTCCTGCGCCGGATCAGCGACCAGGACCCGGCCGCCCACAAATGGCTGACGCGCCCCAAGGGCGGCAATATCCTCCGCGTCAACCTCAAGGCCAAGTTCAGCCCCTATGTCGTCGTCGATCCGAGGAATGTGGCCATCGATTGCTACGCGGGCGAGATCATCCGGGAGCGGTCCATGTTCCCCTGGTGGAACCATTGGCCCGTCTCTCAGCAGATCCGCTCCAACGGCCGCTGGGCGGTGGCCCCGGACCGGGTCTCGCACAGCTCGCTGGCCCACATCCAATCTTGGCGGCCCTATGAAGAGACGGACGACGGCGTGACCATGCTCATGCTGAACGGCCTAACGGAAAAATCGGCCGCCGCACTGCTCCCCCTGGCCAAATCCTGGCTCTCGCCGCCCCGGCTGGAGATCGCCGGGGACGGATTCGTCTCCGACGGCTACGATCCGACCCAGCGGGCGTTCGTGCTGTCCCGGCGGGGGCCGAACACGACTTCCGCCCTGTCCGTTCTGCTCCGCGCTTCCGAAGGATCTCCGGTCGTCAACCCGGTGCTGCTCGTTCGTGGATGGGGACCCTCGACTCCCCGCGTCGAGATCGACGGCCGGGCGGCCCAGATCGGCCCAGACGTCCGGGCCGGACGTATCTACGGACTCGAGGGCGACGACCTCGTGCTCTGGATCCGCAAGGGATCCGCCTCGCCGTTCCGGATCGTGATCTCCCCGTCCGACGGCCCGGGCGGAAAATAACAAGCGCTTCAGAATGACCGGCCAGGACAGGGCGGTAAAGGCGGAGTTGGAGAAGCATGAGATCCAGTCGAAAGTTGAGGAGCAGACCATGAAGACCATCCGTATGGAACAGATGACCTGGCCGGAGATCAAGCGGGCGATCGAGTCGGGATCCACGACGGCTGTCGTCGCCGTGGGCTCGACCGAGCAGCACGGCCCGCACCTGCCGACGATGACCGATGCGCGGATCGGTGAAGACCTGGCGGAGCGCGTCGCCCGCAAACTCGATCACGCGCTCCAGGCGCGCACGATCGACGTCGGCCTTTCGGAGCACCACCTCGCCTTCGCGGGCACCATCTCGCTTAAGGCCGAGACGCTGTCGCTCATCATCCGCGATTACGTGGACAGCCTCGTACGCCACGGCTTCACACGCATCGTCTTCATCCCGAGCCACGGCGGCAACTTCGCGACGGTGCGGCAAGCCATCGAAGAGGCGCGCCAAGCCCATCCGGAGGTCGATGTCACGGGCTACACGGACCTGTCTGGGATGGTGGCCTTTCTCAACCGGGCTTCTGCCGAATACGGCGTATCAGCGGAGGAATCCGGCGCGCATGCCGGAGAGTCCGAAGCTTCGATGATGATGGCGCTGGAGGGCGGGCTCGTCGCGGCCGACCGCTTCGCGCCCGGCTACCTCGGGCCGACCGGCGAAGCCGAGATAAAGCTGATCCTAGAGAAGGGCATGCCCGCCCTCACGGCCAACGGCATCCTGGGCGACCCTCGGAAGGCGTCCGCCGAGAAGGGCGAGGTCTATCTCGAGCGGCTCGCCGACTTCCTGGCCTCCGAGATCGGGGCAATGTTTCATATTACTGATAATAAACGTAATTAGAAAGGTCGCGCGCATGAGTGTGCACGGATCGAGCTCGCCTGCGACGGGGGGCCGCTACTTAGTGGTGTCGTAAAGGGGTTTGCCCTTGTCGACGATGTGCACGGTGAAAAGCCGGATCGTCGTTTCGCCGACAACTTTCCAGCCGCCATGGACGACATCTCGCAGATTCATGATGGGCGCGCCTGTGGGCAGCGGCATGGGATCCTTGCCTGGCGCTTGCACCATGCCGCCCTGCAATACGATGCCGGCTTCAATGCCGTGATGAAAGTGCAGAACCAGGGTGTCGCCGGACTTGAGCTCGGAAATGGAATTGATGACCTCCATCCCGGGCGCGCCGGTCAGGTCTTCGCGCTTGATTTCCTTGCGCGCCGGCGAGTCCTGCGCTAGTACGGCCGCAGTCAGGCCGAGCGCGACGATGATGGCGATCGGGCGGGTGACGAGAGTTCGCATGGCTTTTGGTCTCCTTCAGGCGAGTCCGATGTTTTTCATCGGCAGGGTAGGCATCGGTCTCGGACACAAAATCATCCCTTCCCCGGACAATCAAAGGATATGGCCATTCCGGGCAGGTGTCAAGGAAGGGAGTCCCGCCGGCCTGACTCGAAAAGGCGACAAACGGATTCGGCCGACAAGCGCGAGGTAGACTCTTGGGTTTCAAGTTCTTGACGCCCATCCCAGGATGGGAATAACATGAGTTCGTAATGGGGAGGGGAATTTTTTGGCCCCGAAGGGATTGGCCGCAGAGTGTCGCGTTCTGTGGTCGATCGTTAATAAACCGGGCGAGGGGGACAAGATGTTCAGAGACATGGATCGTCGGGAGTTTTTGAAGGCAACCTCTGTTGCAGGCGCGGCCTTGATCGCGGGAGGCGTTAAGACGGTGGGATCGGGCATGACAGACGCCGCGCCGGCAACTCCGGGTTCAGTAAAAGTTCCAGAGGTTAGCAGGTTGGTCTTGACCGTGATCACGGATAACTACTTTGACTGCCTCAGGCCGAACGACAAGATCGCCAAACGCCATTTTATCGGTCCGGATAAATCCATCCACGCCGAGCACGGCCTGGCGTATTTTGTGGAGACCACGGTGAATGGCGAGCCCCATAGCTTCATGTTTGATTTTGGGCTGGATTACCAGGGCATCAAGAAAAATATGCAACTGCTGAAACTCGACGTATCGAAGATAGAAGCCATGGGATTGAGCCACGGCCATTTTGACCACTGGGGTGGTCTCTTCTCGCTGCTGAAGGACAACAAAGACAAGATCAAGAAAGGGATTCCCTTTTATGTGGGAGAGGAGTCTTTCGCCCAGAGGTACGCCGACATGCCTCCCGGTCCGTTTGATCCTATAAGCGGCCTGGTGGACCTGGGCATCCTCGACAGAAAAGAGCTCGATGCCATGGAACAGGTCAAAGTTGTCGAGATCAAGGACCCTACCCCGATTGTCCCAGGGGCCTATCTCACGGGGAATATCGACAGGGTCACGGACTATGAAAAGGGCTCCCCCTTCCTTTTGATCAAAAGGGGCGACGAACATGAGAAGGATCTGTTCCAGGGGGAGCAGGCCTTGATCTTCCATGTGACAGGGAAAGGCCTGGTGGTGGTCTCTTCATGCGCTCATGCCGGGATCGTCAATACGGTCAAGCATGCCCAGAGAATCACCGGAACGGAAAAGGTCAACGCCGTTATCGGCGGATTCCACTTGACTGGGGCAAAGCCGGAGATCATCCAGCGGACCATCGCGGATATCAAGGCCCTCAATCCCGAGATCGTGGTGCCGATGCACTGCACGGGATTTGAGGCGATAACGGCCTTTGCCAAGGAAATGCCCGGTCAATTCATCATCAATACCGCCGGGACCCGTTACGTCTTTGCGGCGTGAGAGCATTCGAGGTCGGGAGAAACGGAATGCCCCTGGCCTGACTCGAACAGGCGACCTCCGGATTAGGAATCCGCTGCTCTATCCAACTGAGCTACAGGGGCCCTCGGCGGAATGGACCTTACTATAGCCGAATCACCTTCGGTTTTCAATTTCCGGAGGGAGCTCCCGTCAGGTCGAATCGGCAAGAGGACCGGCTTCTTCGTTCAGCGCTTCCCTTTCGCCTTTTCCCCCTGGCACTTGGGGCAAAAATGGCTCGACCGGCCCCCGATCCGTTTCATCCTGACCCGTGTGCCGCATACGACGCACGGCTCCCCTTTCCGGTCGTAGACCTTGTGGAAGAACTGGAAGTTCCCGGCCTTCCCCTCAGCGTCGCGGTAGTCCTGAAGGGTCGACCCCTTCTCGGCGATGGCCAACGCGAGGATCTTCTTCATGGAGTCGTAGAGTCGCTCGACCGACTTTTTCCCGAGTGACGAGGCCGAAGTCTCGGGATGGATCCGGGCATCGAAAAGCATCTCGTCGGCGTATATGTTCCCGATGCCGGCGATCACCGTCTGGTCGAGGAGGAGACTCTTTATCCGGCCCTTCCTTGGTACGATAAGAGCGGCGAATTCCGCGAGTCCGACTTCGAGCGGCTCGGGGCCAAGGCATGCCAACTCGCCGCACGCGGTCATCGGATCGCCTTCGAGGCAGAGAAGGAACCCGAATTTCCTGACGTCACGGAATATCAGCACGTTCGCGCCGTCCTCGAAGCGGACCGCAAGGCGCGTGTGCTTATCTCGCGCCTCCCCGGGGGCCGCGAGGGAGAACTGGCCGGTCATCTTCAGATGAAAAACGAGCGCCCGGCCGCCTTCGCAAGTGATGAGGAGCATCTTGCCCCGGCGATTCACGTCAAGGACGCGCCGGCCCTTCATGCCCTCGAGGCCCTTCCGCCCGCCTCTCCGGAGCAAGGGGCGGTAGAGGAGTTCGATCCCCGCGATGACGCGGCCGCGGACCGCCGGCGCGAGCGTCCGGGCGATCGTTTCGACTTCGGGAAGTTCGGGCATAGGGATATTTTACCACCGAAGAGAAGAAGTAAAATCCCCAAGAGGGGGTCAAGCCTACTTTTTTCCCTCCCCACCAAGAACGGGGAAAAAAGTAAGCATGACCCCAAGCCCGGCTGGCGCTTGATTTACCGGCGCGATTCCATTAATATGCTTTCTCATGAAAATAAAGGGCATCGCCGTCATGATCCTCGGGTGGGCCGTCCCGGGCCTGGGCCACGCGGTCCAGAAAAAGTACCTCCGGGCCGTCCTCTTCTTCATCTCCATCTTCGCCATGACCGGCCTCGGGCTGGCCATGGGAGGCCGCGTCTACCCGTTCCAGACCGACAACCCCCTGACCATCCTGGCCTTCTTCGCCGACCTCGGCAACGGCCTGTTCTACGGCCTGTCGCGCTTTCTCGGCTGGGGCGGCGGCGAGCTCGAGCGGGCCACGTTCGAGTTCGGGACCGCCTACATCGCCGGGGCCGGGCTGCTCAACTTCCTGATCGCCTTGGACGCCTACGACATCGGCGCGGGGAAGAAGTCATGATCTTCGAAAGCCACCTCCTGTCGATGGTCGTCTACGCTTTTTTCGTATCGCTCGTCCTTGCCCTCATCCGCCGCCCGGACAAGAAGGCCCGCATCCGTTACGGGCTGACCCTTTTCGCCGTCATGGTAGTGGGCGCCCTGGCCTTCGGCTGGTTCATGTTCCTGTTCATCAAACGATAATCGTCCGGTTCCCGGCCTCGGGAAGCGGGGGCGCCAAGACATGATCGAGCTCTATCACATCTGGAAACAATACCAGAAGCCGTTCTGGGCCCTTGATGACGTTTCTCTCGAGATCAAGGACGGCGACTTCTACTTCATCACCGGGCCGAGCGGCTCGGGCAAGACGACCCTCCTCAAGACCATCTTCCGGGAGATCCTGCCGACCGAGGGGCAGATCCTTATCAACGGCGTCAACATCCTCAAGATCCACGATTCCCGCATCTACACCCTGCGGCGGAGGATGGGCATCGTCTTCCAGGACTTCCGGTTGATGTTCCATCGGACCGTCTTCGAGAATGTCGCCGTCCCTCTCCAGGTGACCGGCGTCTCCCGCAAGGAGATCCGCCGCCGCGTCTTCAACACGCTCCAGAAGGTCAACCTCCACCAGAAGATGTGGGATCTGCCCTCCCGCCTGTCCTACGGCGAACAGCAGAGGGTAGCTATCGCCCGGGCCGTCGTCAACAACCCCGAGATCATCCTGGCCGACGAACCGACCGGCAACCTCGACCCCGAGCTCGCCTACGAGATCATCAGCCTGTTCAAGGACATCAACCGCCAGGGCGCGACCGTCATCATCGGCAGCCACGACCGGGAGCTCATCCGCCACTTCGGCGATAACATCCTGTTCCTCCAGAAGGGCAAGATCGTCGGCAAGGAAGGCCGGGCATGATCGAGAAGGTCAAGTTCTTCCTGACCGTCACCGGGAACAACCTGTGGCAATTCCGGACCCGGAATATCTTCAGCGTGACCATTGTCTGCCTGTCCTTCCTCACCGTCGGTATCTTCATGTCGCTCGCCAACAACCTCCGGGCCACGGCCCGGGACCTCGCGAGCAACATGACCGTGGCCTTCTACCTCGATCGGAGCGCGTCCGCCGCCGATACGGAAGCCCTGCGCCAGGAAGTCGGCAAGCCCGCCTTCGTCGAGAGCGTCAAGATGGTGACACCCGAAGAGGCCCTGGAGAAGTTCCGCCGGGGCTTCCCGGAGCTCGCCGATATCGTGACCGGCCTCAAGGCCAATCCCTTCCCCGCTTCGATCGAACTGAGGGTGAACAGCAAGGCCTCCGCTTCGGGAGAAGTGGTCGCCTTCGTCGATTCGATGAAAACGCGTCCCGGCGTCACCGACGTCCTCTTCAACCAGGACTGGGTGGAAAAGATGCAGGGGTTCAGCCGGCTGGCCGGAGCCATCGGGGCTTTCATGGGCGGGATCCTTATCCTGACGTCCTTCTTCATCATCTCCAACGTCGTCAAGCTCAACGTCTTCGCCCGGAAGAACGAGATCGAGATCCTGCGCCTCGTCGGCGCGACCAATCTCTTCATCCGCATCCCCTTCTGGCTCGAGGGGATCGTCCTGGGATTTCTCGGGAGCCTGCTTTCACTCGGGCTCTTGCTCGTGGTCATCAATCTTTTCCCGATCTACCTGGGCGCCTCTCTGGGCGCCCTCCAGGAACTGCTGAGCTTCCGCTTCCCGAACCTGACCCAGGCAGTCGGCCTGCTTCTCGGAGGAGCGGCGACCGGCTTCGTCGGCAGCGCGACATCGGTATCGAAGTTCCTTAAGGTTTAAGAGGGGGTCAACCTGAAGAGGGCGTTAAAGACAAGAAGGGGTCAAACCTACCTTTTGCACCCTTTTTGACCCGAAAAGTGTAAAAGGTAGGTTTGACCCCCTCCGGACCCATCTTATTTGACACTCGGGAGGGAATGTCCTAATATCTGGCCAAATGGCATCGTTAGGGCAGGAACTCAGGGAAGAGCGCGAAGCGCGCCACATCTCCATCGAGGAGATCGCCTCGGCCACGAAGATCGGTACTCGCTACCTCGAGGCCCTCGAGTCCGACCGTCTGGACGTCATGCCCGGCGAATTCTTCATCAAGGGGATCATCCGCGCCTATTCCCGGGCCATCGGCCTCGACGGAGAGGTCGTCCTGGCCAAGTATAGGGCGGCCAGCTTCATCGGGGAACCCGAGCGTAAGCGGCATATCCTCTCGAGGTCCGAGCCGGTGAAACCCGAACCTGTCTTAGCGGGCGGTGTATCGCCCAAGCCTGGGGCGGAGCCCTCGGAGCGACCCGTTCCCAAAGCTCCTCCTGAACCGGCGCCCCCGGTCCAAAAGCCGGCGCCCGAGCACGAGCCTGTCCCGAAGCCCCCGGCGGATCAGCCCGTCCCAACCATCCCGAAACCCACCCCCGCCGCTGGTCCGGCCGAGCGCCTCTTCGTGGGACTTGCTCCGGAAGCGCCGCGGCCTTCACGCTTGAAGCTCGCTCTGAAAACAGTATTGCGCACCCGGGCCGCAGTTTGGACCGGCTTGGGGACGGTCGTCCTCCTAGCCGCTTTCTTCCTGATCGTCCTTCCGATGCTACGACGGCCCCACCCGGCCTCCGTCCGGACCTCGGCCCAGGCACCCGCGGTCTCCGAGCCCGTCTCCGCCCCGCCGCCGAAGGCCGAGCCCGTACCGCCTCCCGTCGTCGAGGTCGTTTGGAAGGGCGTCACGATCGAGATCGCGTTCGAGGCAGAGACCTGGATCCGGATCTACGCTGACGAGGTCCTCACGGTTGACGGCCTCTTCCCGCCGGGGACCACGGCCAAGGCCCAGGCGGAAGAACGGATCCTCATCCACACCGGCAACGCCGGAGGATTCAGTTTTCTCCTGAACGGAAAGCCGGCCAAGCGCCTCGGCCGTTCCGGGCAGGTCATCACGGACATCAAGATCACGCCCGACAACCTCAAGGATTTCCTCGAGGCCGAAACGCCCGGCCAGCCGGCCGGCTGAGTTTGGGCCTCATGCTCCCGAGCCCGTAGATCCATGCCCACCGATCAAGCGGAAGCGATCGTCCTGCGGACGACGAACGTCGGCGATCAGGACAAGATCGTCGTCTTCTTCTCCCGCGATAAGGGCATTCTCCGGGGCGTGGCCAAGGGGGCCCGGAAATTCGGCAACCGCTTCGGGAGCAGCCTGGAGCCCATGTCCGTCGTCCGGGTGTTCTATTACGAAAAAGAACGGCGCGAGCTGGTCACGGTGTCCGGCTGCGACCTCGTCGAGTCGTTCTTCGAGATCCAGGCGCAGCCGGAAACGGCCTTCCTGCTGACCTACTTCGCCGAGCTCGTCGAGGAATTCGCGCCTGCCCGGGCCAGGGAGGAAGTGCTTTACCGGCTCCTTCTTTCCGTCCTCCGATGTCTCAAGGAGGGCGGCGACAGGGCCTTCGCCGCCGCCTATTTCGAAGCCTGGTTTCTCCACGGGAACGGCCTGCTGCCCGACCTCTCGGCCTGCCGGAAATGCCGGAAGCCCCTTGTCCCCGGCTGGCTCGCCCCAAAAAGGGACGGGGCCTACTGCGCCGATTGCGCCCCCATCAAAAAAGAAGAGGTCCCGGCCCAGACACAGGCCTTTCTCCGCTGGACCAAGAAGAACCCGCCGCCGGGAGCGTGCGTCCAGCCGTTCGCGCCGGACGAGATCGCCAAGATCCGCAAGACGCTCCAGGCCCTGATCGTCTATCACATGGAGCGGGAACCCCGGACTCTCCATTTCCTGAAGATGGAATAACTTGGATGGACGCGTTGAATTCCCGCAACCCTTCCTGTATCATAATCGTTTGATAGAGCATAACTTAACATCTAAGAGCGTTATTTTGCCCATTAGCCCGATAATCGCGAATCCGGACTCGGACGGATCCGGTCCCGGAATGAGGAGGCTCCATTGAAAAAAGCCGCGCTGATCCTGGCTGTTCTCGTACTCGCGGTATCCTCTCCGGCTCAGCAACGAACGGGGACGATCTTCGGCAGGATCGTCGACACCCAGGGCAAGCCTCTTCCCAAGGTCACCGTGACCCTCTCGGGCCCCTCGATCGGCAGCATGCGGACCGTCACCAACGAAACGGGGCTATTCCGGTATCCTTCCGTCCATCCTGGCAGGGACTACAACGTCAAGGCCGAGCGGATCGACTTCAAGACCGTGAACCGGGCCAACATCATCGTCGCGATCGGCGCGACGACCGCGGTCAACCTGACCCTCGAGGCCGGCAAGATCGAGGAGCAGGTCACGATCACGGCTCTCCTCCCCATCGTCGACGTCCGGAAGATGACCGAATCCACCAGCTTCGGCAGGGAAGCGCTGCAAACGCTGCCCACGGCCCGCGATCCCTGGGTCATTCTTCAGCTTGTCCCGGCAGTCATGCTCGACCGCGAGAACGTCGGCGGCAACGAATCCGGCCAGCAGTCCTCGTTCGTGACCAAGGGCGATAGCGTGGACGGCGCCAACAACATCTGGGCGCTCGACGGCATCAACGTCACCGACCCCGTGGTCCTCGGGGACTCGGCCCTCTTCTTCGACTTCGACACGTTCGAGGAAATGAGCGTCACCACCGGCGGCGCGGCCGACGCGACCATGCAGACGGGCGGCATCGCCCTGAACATGGTCACCCGTCGGGGCGGCAATAAGGTTAGCGCGGCGGCCCGGTTCTACCTGACCGACCACTCCCTGCAGAGCAACAACCTGACCCTCGCGCTCCAGGGAAAGGGCGTCCACAACACCAACAGGATCGAACAGATCAAGGACTTCGGCGCCAGCGCCGGCGGCCCCCTCTTCAAGGACAGGATCTGGTGGTGGGGCTCCTACGGCGTCCAGGACATCTTCACCTACACGATCTACGACACCCGGGAACAGTCGCTCCTCAGCAATTACAGCTTCAAGCTCAACGCCCAGCCGTTCTCCGGCAACCGGTTCGAGGCTCTGGTCACTTCGGGTGCGAGAGAAAAATACGGCTGGAACGCCTCCCTGGCCAAGCCGGAAGGCGACCACCTGAGCGGCAAGTACCGCTGGGGGAACCCGATCCTCAAGCTCCAGGACGAGCAGGTCATCGGCAACAACCTTTACGTGTCCATGAAATTCTCTTTCAACGATGCCGGGTACTCCTCCCGGCCGATGGTCGACGAGACCATGTCGAACCCCGTGACCGTGGATATCGGGAACTCGACCTACGTCCCCTTCAGTGCGGCCTACGGCCGGTCCTGGGACTCGACTTCCGTGAGCCGGTCCATGAAGAACATCCAGTTCATGACCACGTATTTCCGTGATTCTCTCCTCGGCGTGTCCCACGAGTTCAAGGCCGGCTTAGAGCTCTCCGACAAGAAGGCGACCACCCAATCGGGCTACGCGCAGAATTTCGAGGTTCGCCGCAACTTCGTCGACCCGCTCATCGACCTGGGCGAGGGATTGGTCATCCCTCCCGCGGATTGGCAGCAGATCCGGTTCGGCCGCGAAACCCGGGACTTCGCCTTGGCCAAGCAGACCTCCGCCTACATCCAGGATACACTCTCCAAAGGTCGATTCACCCTGATGCTGGGCCTGCGCTTCGACCGCCAGACGCCCTCGACGGGCGCCTACACCCTGGAAACGGTCAAGGGCGCGAACGTCGCCTGGACGTCCGTGTTCACCACCGCCTCGATGACGGCCCTGAATTCGAGCCTCCCGCCGATCGCGGTCAGGGCTATCAATCCGAAATACCACTGGAACACGTGGTCGCCCCGGATCGGACTGAGCTGGGACATCTCGGGCGACGGCAAGAACGTCGCCAAGCTCACCTACTCCGAGTACGGCGACATGATGCCCGCGGGCGCGTATACTCCCCAACCCCTCGGACTCGGCGGCGGCATGGGCTTCTGGTGGAACGATGCGGACAGCGACGGCTTGGTCCAGCTCGCCGAGATCTTCTGGCAGTATTCCTCCACGCATGCCGACCATCCCTACGAGCTCTACGGCCTCTACAACAGCGACGGCACGCTCAGCGACGCGGCCAACGCCGCGCTCGTCGGGGGGTTCGAGAGCGACGCCTACCTGGCGGGCAACTACAGCGACTTCGACTGGGCCAACCCCACGGCCGTCAACTACGACAACCTGACGACGTTCTACAGGAACGACGTTGACCCGGATGTGAAGAGCGTCAAGACCTCGCCCCGGACGCGCGAGATCATGCTCTTTCTCGAGCGGGAACTCCGCCCCGACCTCGCCTTCTCCGTCAACACCACCTACCGGCGCAACGATAACTTCGACTGGGCCAAAGCCTTCTATCCGGCCGACATCTACCCCGGGACACCCGACCTGGTCATCGACAACACGCAGACATGGTACACGCCCGCCGGGACGATCCCCGCGACCGTGATCATCGGCGGGGTCACCTACGATCTGGGGGACGCCGCCGGCAGGACCTGGTACCTCCCCAACGCCAGCTACCCGGGCGAGACGCCCTACCGGATGATCGACAAGAGCAAAGCTTACAGGACTTACTTCGGCCTCGACCTCATCGTCACCAAGAGACTCTCGAACCGCTGGTTCCTGAACGCCTCGGTCACGCTCCAGGACCAGCGCGTCCACTGGAACGGCTCTTTCATCGACCCGACGAACAAGTGGGCCCTGGACGGCCAGCCCTTCGGCAACTGGAGCGCCGGCGCGGGCGGCAAGACCTACGTCCAGATGTACTCCCGCTGGATGGGTAAGATCAGCGCACTCTACCAGCTGCCGCTGGGCTTCGACGTCTCCGGGACGTTCCTGGCCCGCGAAGGCTGGAAGATCCCGACCTACCTCACGCTCGCCTACTCCGGCAACGACCCTTGGCCGGGTCTCTACAAGTCGAGCACGGTCTACGTCCAGCTCCCGACGAAGGGCAGCCTGCCCAACCTCTACAACCTGAACCTCCGGGTCGAGAAAAGGATCGCCGTCGGCGCCGGGAAGATGTACCTGATGGCCGACGTCTTCAACGTCTTCAATTCGGCCACCGTCAACCGGGCCTACGACGAGTATTACGGAGTGTACTACGTCAACACCGGAGAATCCGCGTATAACCCCTATAGCGGCCGCTACAACGAGATCCTCAATCCCCGCGTCTGGCGGCTCGGCCTGCGTTTCGAATTCTAAGGCTTCGAGGAAAAGAAAAGCCCGCTCCGGCCTCGGCCGGAGCGGGCTTTGTTATTGTTCGGGCTATTCGCTGTCGGGTCTAAAAGAAGACCGACAGGCCGACGAGGATCTGATGGATCGTGCCCGTCTCGTCGTACATGGGGTCATAATCATCTTTCCAGCTGTAGCGCAACAGACGGTATTCGGCCCGAATGGCGGCGATATTGCCGAGGAGGTACTTGACGCCGGCGAGCCCGCCGAAGGCCGTCACCTTTTCTCCGCTGCCCCCCTCGACCCAACCCATGTAGGGGATGCCGTTGCCGATTCCCACGCTCCCGCCGACGAACGGGACGAGCTTGCCCTTGGTTGTGAAATTGTAGGCGAGATTGACGCCGGCGAAGTAGGACGCTTCCCCTTTGCCCTCGTTCATTGGTAAGGTCACGATAATCTCGGGTTCGATCTCGAGCCCCTTCCACACGAACCAGCCGAAGCGTATCGGGACGTTCAAAACGGTCCAACTGCCCGAATAGCCGTCTTCAACCTCGTACTTAACGCTGAAGAAGCTAACCGAAGTGCCCAACTCGAACTTCTTTCCGGGGATGGGCTGGGCCGCGGCGAAGGTCGCGCCCAGGAACAACAGGACGGCAAGAAAAGCGATAGATTTTTTCATCATGACTCCTTTCATCGATAAAGTGATTTCAAGCACAAGATCCTCAGACGATTTGGACACGGCTGGATTTCCTCGATTCTCACCTCTCATGCGCGGAATTGAGGTCGCTTTCACGAAACTTACTCTGAGTTATGGCGATTTCAGCATAGCCTGGGAGGATTGTCAAGCCCCCTCGAGAAGGAAGCGGGGAAAGGCTACTTTTTGATGGTCGAGATGAACGCTTCGACCTCGGGAATGCCGCCCTGGAAGATGAGGTAGCCGTTGGAGGGCTCGCGCTCCGTCGTCTCGCCCGCGACCGGCGTCAGCATGATCTTGCGGACCTCCTCGAGGTCGGCCGTCCGGCCCAAAGCCCAGGCCAGCTTGACGTAGGCCACCTCGGGCAGCATGTTCGCCGCCGGGATGACACCGAGCTCCATCATATCGCGGCCCGTGTCGTAGACGTACATCTGGACGTAGCCCCAGAGGGTCTGGACGGTCATGTAGACGGCGATTCCCTTCTCCCGGCACCGGGCCAGCGCGGGGTAGAGCGGTTTGTTGACGTGACCGAGGCCCGTCCCGGCGATGACGATGCCCCGATATCCGTTGTCGATGAGCGAGTCGATGATGTCCGGTTTCATGTTCGGGTAATAATAAACGATCGAGACACGCTCCTCGAACGAGGTGTCGATCTTGACGCTCCGATCGGCCCGGCGGCGCTTGTAGTCCTGGCGCAGAGGGGTGATCTTGTCGCGGCTGACCATGGCGATGGGGATGTCGCCGATCGTCCGGAAGGTCGAGCGATAGCTCGAATGCATCTTCCGGACACGGGTCCCCCGGTGGAGCAGGCCGTACGTATCCGAGGTCGGCCCGAACATGCAGACCATGACCTCGGCGATATCGCTCTCGGCCGCGGTCTTGACGCTGTGCATGAGGTTGAGGGCGGCGTCGGAGGAGGGCCGGTCGGATGAGCGCTGGGAGCCGACCATGACGATGGGCACCGGCGAGTCCTGGACCATGAACGACAGGATGGCCGCCGTGTGGTGCATGGTGTCGGTGCCGTGACCGATGACGACGCCCTGGACGCCCTTCTCGATCTCGCGGCCGATGGCCTTGGCCGTGGCGATGTACTGCTCCGGGCCCATGTTCTCGCTGAAGACTCCGAATAGCTTCTCGGTCTCGAGGTTGCAGATGTCGGCGAGCTCGGGCACGGAGCCGTAGAGCTCTCCGGGCGAGAAGGCCGGGATGACGGCCCCCGTCCGGTAGTCGAGGCGGCTGGCGATCGTCCCGCCCGTGCCGAGGAGCTTGACCTTGGGTTTCGCCGGGTCGAAGGGGAATTCCTTTTCGGGGATCTTGTAGTGGGCTTCCTTGCGGCCGCTGATGGTGACGGCTTCGATCGAGCGGGCCAGAAGGCCGATATTATAGCCCGAGCGGAGCTTGATGACGATATGGTGTGGGTCGGCCGTTTCCGAGCGCGGCAGGATGATGCCCGTATAGGCGCCCCGGGAGGTTTTGACCTCGACGTCGCTCCAGACCATGGCCCCGAAGCTCTTGAGCACGGCCAGGGCCTCGCCCCGGTAGCCCTTGTAGGAGTCGTCGCCAGCCATCAGCATTTCTCCTCGGCGGCCGCCCGGACGCGTTCGACGACGGCCGCGCCCTCGACCCGGCCGCGCAGGGCGGTCATGACCAGACCCATCAGGATGTGGGCCTTTTTGTCCGGGTTGTGGATCTTCATCCCATCGAGCGCGGCGTTCGAAGCGACGACCTGGGCGTAAACTTCTTCCTCCGTCGCCGGCCGGACCTCACCGGGCCCCGGCAGGGATTCGCCGCGGGCGGCCCTGCCCATCAAAGCGAAGACTCCCTCCCGTGATATCTTCCGATCCCTGAGCAGGGCGAAGATCTTCCGGAAGGCCTCTTCGCTTATCGCCCGCGGATCCAGTCCTATCTTCTTCAACCGCTTACGGAACTGCACCAGGGCCACGGCGGCCGCGACAGGGCCGATCTTCCAATCCTTGACCAGGACTTCGAACAGCCCCGCCAGACGCGAGACGGCCAGGGGTTCGACGACGTCCGCTGGGAGCCCAAGCTCCCGGTACCAGGCCTCGCGAGTCCAGATCGGGACCGGCAGGCCCCGACGGATCCGTTCGAGGCGCTCCTCTGTGACCTGCTTCGGCGGCAGGTCGGTGTCGGGATACATCCGGTCCGGACCGGGAAGGATGCGTTCGAAGCCGTTCGTCCCGTCGCGGAGGGCCTGGCGCGTCTCGGAGGGGATCCCGGTCGCGGCCTCGCGGGCCCGGATGGCGACCTCCTGAACGCCGGTCTTGACGTCCTCCGGGCTGCCCCAGACGACGACCACGGTGTCGTCCCCCGTCGCCTTGACGGCCTTGCGGATGGCCTCCCATCGGGAGCTCGAGAGGGTTTCCGAGAGGCTGTCGGAATGGATGATGTTAGGGAGCTTGGTCAGGCAGGCGACGACGCGGACACGGTCGGAGATCTCGCGGGAGAAGCGCGTATTCGTCTGCGTTCGCCAATTGAGGATGTCGCGGAAGCCGCGCAGGACGATCGCTGAGGCGACCAAGCCGACGTCGAGGGCGTCGCGGATGGGCTGGTAGCTCGTCTTCTGGAGGAGCCGGGTGACGTCTTCGGCTTCGGACTTGAAGGTCTCCGGGGTGATGCCGCGGCCGCGGAGCTCCTCGCGAAGACGGAGGAGATTCCACTGCCGCATCGCTTCATGGTAGGTCAGGAGCGGGATGCGGGGGATGCGCGGTACGCCCTTGATCTCGACGCGCGTGCCGCCGCGGACGCTGACGTTGACGTCTTCCCGGGCGGCCCCCATGCCGGTCCGGACGTTCCCGGTGCTGCGGACGAGGCGCCGGAGGATCTGGGCGACCTCGGCGACCTCCTGGGGCGTGCGCATGTCGGGCCCGGTCACGGTCTCGATGAGAGGCATGCCCAGGCGGTCGGTCAGGTAGATGCGGCGGTGGCCGACGTCGCTGACCTCGCGGCAGGCGTCCTCTTCGAGGCCGAGCTGGACGATGGAGATGCGGCGGTCCTTATAGGGAATGGAGCCGCTGACGCCGACGATGGTCGTCCGCTGGAAGCCCGTCGGGATGCTGCCGTCGAGGTACTGCTTGCGGGCGATGTGGAGCTCGTCGACGAGGGCGAGGTTGTAGAGCATGGCTACGCCGAGGGCGTGGTCGAGGGCCTGCTCGTCGATCATGAACGGCGGCGTGTCGTCCATCTCGTAAGTGCAGACCGTCTCCCGGTTGATCCGGTAGATGATCTCCTTCTTCGTCTTGAACTCCATGAGGGCCGTGCCGTCGTACTCGCCGAGCTCGGACAGCGTCGGCCGCATGTGGCGGAGGATCTCGGCGTCGTATTTGTGGCTGTAGCGTCCGGCCGGACAGCGGCAGAAGAGCTTCTTTTCGGTCAGGAGCTGCTGGTGGATCTCGAGGCCGGAGCGGAATCCGACCTCCGCGTAGTCGGCGTCGGTCATCTCTCCGAACGGCTTGAAATGGAATTGATATTCGCTCATACGCCCGGCCCTATCTCCAGGGAGAAGAGCGGCATTATAGCATATTATGGGTTGATTTTTGCCCTGAGTTATGTAAAATAGGCCCTTTCTCCCCGCTTTTATTATATTCAGAGGAGACACGCATGAACATTTTGGGTCTGGCCCGCCATGGATTGAACTCGTTCGAGCAGATCGCCATCGTCGGGGTCATGCTGACGGCCTTCATCAGCCTCTTTTACGCCTGGATGCTGCGCAAGGTCGTTCTCAAGAAAGACAAGGGCACGCCGCAGATGCAGGAGATCTGGAACGCCATCCGCATCGGCGCCGACAGCTACCTGAAGACGCAGCTGCGCAAGATCCTGCCCATCATCGGCGGATTGACGGTGGCCCTCTTCCTCAGCGTCTACGTCGTACCGGCCAGCCGCGAGGCCGTGGCCGAATTCGGCGCCAAGAGCGCTCAGATCATCGTCGCCATCGGCCGGACGATCGCCTTCATCATGGGCGCCGGCTTCTCCCTCCTCGTCGGCCAGCTCGGCATGCGCATGGCCATTCAGGCCAACGTCCGGGCCGCCTCGGCCGCCAGGCGCGGCTTCAACGAGGCCCTGTCCATCGCCTACTACGCCGGGACGATCACCGGGATGCTGACCGACGGCCTGGGTCTGTTCGGCGGCACCCTGATCTTCATCGTTTTCGGCACGGCCGCGCCCGACGCCCTGCTCGGCTTCGGCTTCGGCGGCACCCTGCTCGCCCTGTTCATGCGGGTCGGCGGCGGCATCTTCACCAAAGCGGCCGACATCGGCGCCGACCTCGTCGGCAAGGTCGAGAAGGACATCCCCGAAGACGACCCGAGGAACGCGGCGGTCGTGGCCGATCTCGTCGGCGACAACGTCGGCGACTGCGCCGGCATGGCCGCGGACATCTTCGAATCCTACGAGGTGACCATCGTCTCCGGGCTGATCCTGGGGTTGGCCCTGGTGGCCATCGACCCGACCCACGCTCTGAAGTGGATCGTCTATCCCCTGATCATCCGGGCCATCGGCGTCATCTCCTCGATCCTAGGCACCTTTACGGTGCCGATCTGGGAGCGCTTCCCGATCAAGTTCCTCCGGGCCAAGGACGCCGAAGAGGCCATGTTCCGCTCCTACGAGGTTTCGAGCGTCAACACCATCCTCTGGTCCTTCGTCGTGGCCGTCTATTACGCCCACGACTGGAAGCTGGCCATGCTGACCTCGGTCGGCGTCGGCTTGGCCGTGGCCTTCAATCCGCTGACCTCTTACTTCACTTCGACGCGCAAGGGGCCGGTTAAGGAGATCGTCAAGTCGACCAAGACCGGGCCGGCGACGACCATCCTCTCCGGCCTGGCCGTGGGGATGGAGTCGAGCGTCTGGGCCGTCGTCATGATCGCCGTCAGCTTCATCATCGCCCTGGCCCTCTACAGCTCGGCCGGAGCCCTCTACGTCCTCTATGGCGTGGCCATGGTCGGCATCGGTATGCTCAGCCACACGGGCAACAATGTGGCCATGGACTCCTACGGCCCGATCTCCGACAACGCCAACGGCATCGCCGAGATGGCCTGGCACGACCAATGCGACGAGGAGACCGTCAAGGCCCGCCAGATCATGGCCGACCTCGACGCCGTCGGGAACACGACCAAGGCCATCACCAAGGGGGTGGCCATCGCTTCGGCGGTCATCGCGGCGGTCAGCCTTTTTGCCTCGTATATCACCGACGTCGGACGCGTTCAGCTCCAGCTCGGCATCAAGGAGATCATGACCGCCATCCGCCTCTCGGATACCAAGGTCTTCATCGGCCTGCTCCTCGGCGGCGCTCTGCCCTGGCTCTTCAGCTCGCTCTCGCTCCGGGCCGTCACCCGGGCGGCCGGCCTCATCGTCGAGGAGGTCCGGCGGCAGTTCAAGATCCCCGGACTGATGGAAGGCAAGGTCAAGCCGGACTACGCCCGGGTCGTCGGCATATCGACGGCCGCGGCCCAAAAGGAGCTCGTTCCCCTGGCCATGATCTCGGTCCTCATGCCGATCATCGTCGGCCTGGTGCTCCAGGTCGAGGCCCTGGGCGGCTTCCTCGCGGGGATCATCCTGAGCGGCCAGCTCCTGGCCGTTTTCATGGCCAACGCGGGCGGCGCCTGGGACAACGCCAAGAAGTCGATCGAGGACGAGCCCAAGGACGTCATCGCCTGCACCGGCAAGGGCTCGGACCGGCACAAGGCCGGCGTCGTCGGCGACACGGTCGGCGACCCGCTCAAGGACACGGCCGGTCCGGCCCTCAACCCCATGATCAAGGTCACCAACCTGGTCAGCCTGATCGCGGCGCCGATCATCGTCAAGTACAACAAGATGACCATCGGCCTGGCGGCGGTCGTGGCCGTCCTGATGGGCGGGACCATTTGGGCCATCTGGAAAAGCAAGAGAGAGGCCCCGTCGTTATTCACGGAAATAAAGAATAAGTAGATTGCCCTGAAGCCCCCCCTCCGCGGACGCTGCCAGGGGCTGTGATGGGGGTCATGCAAAGCCCCCGTAGCGGAAGGGGACCCGTCCCGCTTCTCTCGAAGCGGGACGGGGGAACCGCCGGGACTGGTTCCGGGGGGGCCGTGGGATTTGCGTGACCCCCATCGATGACAATAACAGGCAGCGTGCCCCTTTTTTTATTGGGCCGGGGCCGGTGCCCGCTTCCGCCAATTCCGGACCTTTTCGAACAGGAACCGGAAGACGAAGCGGACGCCCCTTAGCATCCTCGTTCCCAGCCAGAGCAGGCCGAGGCCCAGTGCCGCGATCAGGAGCGCCCCGAAGATGTAGATGATCGTGTTGAAGGTCGGGTCGGGCACCAGCGGATAGATGTTGATCCAAGGATCGAGGAACCCCGGGCTGAAGACACGGATGATGAGGATGACGGCGGTCAACCAACCGGTCAGGATCAGACTGAAGGCCACGATATAGAAGGACAGGACCAGGGCCAGGACGGCGATGATGAGGCCGACGGCAAGGCCTAGCCCGCTCATGCCGAGAGGGACACCGAAGAAAGCGATGAGGACTCCGGCCAGGATGTAGAAGGGGAGCTTCTTCTTCTTCCCCATCGTGACCATGGCTTCCGGCATGCGGGCCGAAATGACGTTCGCCGGCTCGCCCAGTTTGTCGAGGACCTTGAGGATCCTGTCGACTTCGTTTTCGGTCGGGTCGTTCCGGAAGGACTCGTAGATGTGCGAGTGGATCTCCTTGACGAGCTCCTCCTGGTCTTTGGCCGGGAAACCTTTGATGCCTTTTCTCAAACGCACCAGGTAGTTGTCGACGATCTGGGCGACGGGCCCGTTGAAACCGTTAGCCATTGTTCGTCTCCTTCATCACGGAAAGGACATGGTGTTCTTCGTCCGCTCTTTCCAGCTCGGGCCCGCTCTGGACGTTGACGACGATCGCCGAGAGCTTCCTGAATTCCCCTTCGAGCACGCGGAACGCCTCCTCCCCCTTGAGCGTGAGCGTGTAGTATTTCCGGGGAGGTCCCTGGCTGGATTCGACCCACTCGGATTGGACCAGCCCTTCCTTGGCCAAGCGGCCGAGGATGGGATAGATCGTCCCCTCGGTCAAGTCGATGTCCTTGTCCCCGGAAATGGTCTTCACGAGGGAGTAGCCGTAGTGACGGCCTCGAGAGAGCGAAGCAAGGATGGCCAGCTCCAGAATGCCTTTTCTCAACTGGGTTATTTTGTTTTCCATGTTATAACCAAATACAATGTAATACATAGTAGTATGTTTGTCAAGCTATTTTTTATAAATTTTCCATATTATTACTATTGCGGCAGGGGTCAGATGAATAAAAGAACCATAGCCTGGACGACGAACAGCCTTAGAAGCATCGTCAACGGATATACGGTCACAAATGCCATCGAGGTCTCGTCGGACCCGGGCGCCAGGGAATTGGCATAAGCGAGGGCCGGCGGATTGGTCATGCTTCCGGCTATCAAGCCGCAAAGGGACAGGTAGTTGAGCTTGTAAAAGAGCCGGGCGACAAGGGTCGCGAGGAGGATCGGGACGAGAGTGATCAGCACGCCGCCGATGAACCAGGCGGCGCCCACCCGGAGGAAGGTCTCGACGAACCCGGCCCCGGCCCCAAGCCCCACGGCCGCCAGGAAGAGGGAAATGCCGATCGTCCGGAGCATCTGGTTGGCGCTCGGCGGGACGTGCCAGACGAGCGGTCCGATCGAGCCGATGCGGCTCAGGAGAACAGCCACGATGAGCGGGCCTCCGGCCAGTCCGATCCGGAAGGTGATGGAAGAGCCGGGGATTTTCAAGGGCAGGCTCCCGAGCAGGACGCCGAGGGCGATCCCGATGAACATCGGCACGACCGCGGCCTGGGACAGCCTCTCCCCCGTTTCCCCCGCGTCCTTCGCGAACGCGTCCAAGGCCTCGGCCTTTCCCACGACCCTGAGTTCGTCTCCGAACTGCAAGCGAAATCTTGCCCGCGGCGAAAATTCCATGCCGGTTCGGATAACGCGGGTCACGATCAAGCCGTAGGTCTCACGCAGGTTGAGCTCCTGGACGGATTTCCCCCTGATCCCCGGCCGGGTCACGATGATCCTCCGGCTGGTGAACTCGGACGGGACCTCGGTGAGGTTGACGGAGATCTCCACGCCGATGACGGATTTCAGCTTGGCCAGCATCTCGGGCGTCCCGACCGCATGAAGCCGGTCCCCGAGCCGGATCTTGGTCTTGGCCCGGGGGACCTCCTGGGCCCGCAGGCCGCGGGCGAGCCGCGAGATGACCACTCCCCCGCCGACCTTGCTGATGATCTGGCTGACCATAAGCCCGTCCAGGTCCGGGTTACGGACCTCCAAGTTGATGCCGGAGAGCCGTGACGCGTCTTTATCCTTCAAGGCATCGAGCTCGGCGGCCACGCGCCGGGGATCGACCCGAAGGGCGAGGCGTATCGCCCCCATCACCAGGATCACTCCGATGACGCCGAAGGGATAGGCCATCGCGTAGGCCACGGACGGGAGCTGCGCGACGGCATCGGTATATTCCGGAACGAACTTCAGGGACTGTTGGACGGCGGCCAGACTGGGCGTATTCGTCGTCGCTCCCGAAAACAGCCCGGCCGCCGCTGCCAGGGGAATACCGGCGAACCGATGAAGGACAAGCGCGATGGCCCCTCCGCCCAGAACGACGCCCCCGGCCAAGAGATTCAAGCGAAGGCCCTGCTTGCGCATGGAGGCGAGAAGCCCCGGCCCGACCTCCTGCCCGAAGCTGTAGACGAAAAGGATCAGCCCCAGGTCGCGGGCGAACCCCCACATCATCGGGTCGATGGAAACGCCGAAATGCCCGAAAATCAGGCCGACGAAAAGGATCCCGGCGACGCCGATCCTGAACGACAGGATCCGGATCGTCCCGAGGACCATTCCCAGGACGGTGACCGCGCAGAGAACGAAGAGAGCGTTGCCGACGGCGTCCTGGAGGAAAAGATCGAGGAGCCAGCGCATCAAGCGGCATTGTAGCGCACGGCCCGCGCCGAGTCAAAATTGGTATTGTGTCCCCTTTTTTAATAAAATCAGGCGGTGCCGCCCGCCAAGGAGAGGCTCATGAATCGAAACCACCCCATAATGGCGTCGAGGCTCGGGCCCGGCGAGATCGCGCTCGGCTTTTTCCTGCTGGCCACGGCCAGCCTCGTGATGACCGCCGGCTCCGCCCAGGATATGAAATCCGGCGCCGGTTCATGGGATCCGGAATCCGGATTGGGCAACCACCGGGCCGTCGTCCGCGTCGAAGCGCCGGCCGCGCCGAAAGCCCCTTCGCCTGAGAAGGGCGCGAAAAAGGCCGTCGCGGCCCCGGTGATCACGAAACGCGCGGCCGTGCGCGTTATTATCCCCTGGCGGCGGCGAGACCTCGATCCGGACCAGAAGAACATCATCGTCGTGGATGCCGCCTCGGGCGATTGGATCCCGAACGTTCTCCCGCTCGCGGTCGACCGGGAACATGGCGACATCGTCTTCGAGCCGCGGACGGTCCCGGGAGAGTATTTCGTTTATTATATGCCCTACAAGTCCGAAGGACGGAAAAATTATCCGAACGTGAGATATGACCCGCCCGTCCTGACGGCCGACCCGGTCTGGCTCGCCGCGATCGGCCTCACGCCCGACAAGCTCGCGGCACTCCGCCCCGACGCGTTCCCACGGGCCGAGGTCCTCTCGCTTCAATCCGCCGACGAGTTCAACGCGTTCACGCCGATGGAACTGATCGCCACGGCTAAAGAGACCAAGGACCTCCTCGCCGCCCATCCTGCCGCGCCGTACCTCCTCTTTCCCGAAGATCGCGCGCTCTCGATCCGCATGACGGACGACCTGCCCGCACGTTGGGCCGGCGGCGGACCGGGCGGAACGATCCGGGGCGAGGCGGCGCGCGGCGAGTATTTCACGTTCCAGGTCGGCGTTTGGGCGGCCCGGGAGCCGATCTCCGACCTCGATGTGCGGTTCACGGACCTCGTCCAATCCGTACCCCGGATCGAGGACGGCTCTCCCGCCCCACGGACGCTCATCGCCGCGTCCGACATGACCTGCTTCAACAAGGGCGGCGTCGGCTGGGATGCCACACCGTTCCGTAAGGAGGTCCCCGTCGAACGCGGGAAGATCCAAGCCCTCTGGTGCGGCATCCAGGTGCCCCGCGACGCCCGGCCGGGCGTTTTCAGCGGCACGGTGACGGTCGCGCCCAAAAGACTTCCCGAAACGATCCTGGCGGTCGAGCTCCGCGTGACCGCCGACGTCCTCGAGGACGCCGGCGACGGCGACCCCTTCCGCATGACCCGCCTCCGCTGGCTCGACTCGACCCTGGCCCAGGACGACGGCCTCGTCCCGCCGTACACGCCGCTCACGGTCGACGGTCTTACGATCGGCTGTCTCGGCCGTTCGCTGACCATCGGGCGCGACGGGTTCCCGGCCCGCATCCGGAGCTTTTTCGCCCCCGAGATGACACGACTTCGGAAGGATGCCGTCCCGCTGACCGCCGCTCCCATGAAGCTCATCGTCACCGACCCCCAAGGCCGTGAGCTATCCTGGGTCACGGGCGCCAACGCCCCCGGCCCCCATCCGGTCTGGAAAGGCGCCGGCACCATCATCTGGGAGGCGGAGAGCCGCGCCGGGGACCTGATCATGAAGATTGCCGGCCGCATGGAATTCGACGGCTTCGTCGATTACAAGGTCGCGGTCACAGCCCTTCGCGACACGTCCGTCTCCGACATCCGGCTCGAGGTCCCCTACGACGAGACTTGCGCCCGCTATATGATGGGCCTCGGCTTCAAGGGCGGGCTCCGGCCGGAGACGTTCGACTGGGCCTGGGACCAGAAGAAGAACCAGGACGCCCTCTGGCTGGGCTCCGTCAACGCCGGGATGCAAGTGTCCCTCCGCGCCGAGAACTACTCCCGGCCGCTCAACACCAATTTCTACCTGTCCAAACCCCTCAACCTGCCGCCGTCATGGTGGAATGACGGCAAGGGTACGGTCGAGGTCCGAACAGCCGGCGCAGAGCGGATCAAAGCGGGCAAAAAGGCCTCCGGGGCGCGGTCCGTGATCCTGTCCGCCCGCTCCGGTTCGCGGACGATCCGGGCAGGCGAGACGCTCCACTTCGATTTCACCCTGCTCATCACGCCCTTCAAGCCCCTCGACCCGGCGTCCCATTTTCGCGAGCGTTACTTCCATGCCTTCGAACCGCTCGACAAGGTCGCGGCGACGGGGGCCAACGTCCTCAACGTCCATCACGCCAACGAGATCAATCCCTACATCAACTATCCCTTCCTGCGGCCGCGCGAGATGAAAGCGTACATCGACGACGCCCACGGCCGCGGCTTCAAGGTCAAGATCTACGACACCGTCCGGGAACTCTCCAACCGCGCCCCGGAGCTATTCGCCTTGCGCAGTCTGGGCCACGAGATCTTCTCGCCGGGCCCCGGCGGCGGCTATTCCTGGCTCCAGGAGCATTTAGGGAGCGACTATATCGCCGCCTGGTTCGTGCCGGAGCTGAAGGACGCAGCGGTCATCAACAGCGGCATGTCGCGCTGGCACAACTACTACATCGAAGGCCTCGACTGGGTCGCCCGCAACGTCGGCATCGACGGGCTTTACCTCGACGACGTCGCCTTCGACCGGACGACCATGAAACGGGTGCGCAAGGTCCTCGACCGCAATCATCCCGGCGCCCTGATCGACCTCCACAGCGCCAATCAGTTCAATCCCCGTGACGGCTACGCCTCGAGCGCCAACCTTTACCTCGAGCACTTCCCCTTCCTCAACCGTCTCTGGTTCGGCGAGTACTTCGACTACAACGGCAGCGGCTCCGATTACTGGCTGGTCGAGATGTCCGGCATCCCCTTCGGGCTCATGGGCGAGATGCTCCAGGACGGCGGCAACCCCTGGCGCGGCATGGCGTTCGGCATGACCAGCCGCCTGCCATGGGCCGGCGACCCGCGTCCGCTGTGGAAGGTCTGGGACGAGTTCGGGATAACGGAGAGCGAGATGATTGGCTGGTGGGTGGAGGCGAATCCGGTGAAGACGGGGACTCCCGAGGTCCTGGCCACGGCCTACGTCAAACGGGGCGACGGGATAGAGGCGCGGCCGTCTGTCCTCATCGCCCTGGCGAGCTGGGCCAAGGAGCCCGTCGACATCCGTCTCGCGATCGATTGGAAGAAGCTGGGCTTCGACCCGAAGAAGGCCGTCCTGCGAGCGGCAGCCATCGAAAAATTCCAGGAGGCCGCGGAGTTCAAGCCAGGCGACCCGATCCCCATCGAGCCCGGCAAGGGTTGGTTGCTTGTCCTCCGCTAAATCGGGGACACAATACCAATTTCCGAATTACTACGGGGAGCAGCAAATAGATTACATAATCCTTTCTGCTCCCCGAGTACTAGCCGGGCAATAAGGGAATCTGAAGTCAACTATATTCTGCCCGGCTTAGTATTTGGAGCCCGCGGTTTGCGTTCGCTCATCAGTCGGACTAAAATAGGAAATGGGGTGATTCGAATGAGCAACCGGCAAAGAATCCTCTCTATCGTTCCCTGTCTCGCTTATCTCTTTTTCGCCTCCCCGTCCGTTGCCTTGACCCAGACGCGCGTCGAAAATCCAGGCCGGGCCCTGGCGAAAAACGCCGGGCGCGTCGTCAAACTCGAAGAGGTCCTGCGTATCCGGGATGACGGGGCGAAAGCGATATTCAGATCTCCCCGCGAGCTCGCGCTCGGACCGGACGATTCCTTATATTTCATAGATTATGATGAAGGCCCCCGGCTCTACCGATACAGCCCCGAAGGAAAGCTCATCTCCAAACTCTTGAAGAAAGGCCAAGGGCCCGGGGAGACCCAGAATCCATCGGGTTTTCTGGTCATGGGGGACCGGATCCGCGTGCTGTCTTGGATCCCGCCGAAGATCATGGATTTCGGCCTGGACGGCCATTACATCAAGGAATCGAGGGTCGAAGAGGATACCCATGGCCTGTGGTTCCTCGCCGCCGCTGAAGGTAAGATCTACGGTATCCGGGATGAAGTATTCCATTCGGACGCGTTCGGGAGCTCGGGCGCCTTCTCCGTCCCGAATTCCGTTTACGAGATATCGCCCGACTTCAGGTTCTGGAAGAAGCTCTATGAATTCCCGGTGCGCATGGTGATCAAACGTGCGAACGCTTTTCGCCAGGATCCGATCGACGCGGCGATCCACGGATCGACGCTCTATATCCTCCATACGGCCGAATATCAAGTCGTCGTCTTCGATCTTCGCGCCGGCAGAGTAAAGCATGTCATCGCCCGGAAATACGACCGGGTGAAGAGCAGCAGCCAGAAGCCGGCGGACCCCGACCCTGAAACGAAGGGGATCGATCTCCCCGATGATCCCTATGTTTGGGACATCGACAGGATCCACGCGACCGCGGGGAAGTTGTTGGTGTTCACGTCCACCATAAGATCCGGCGGGGACGACCAGCAAGTGGACGTCTTCGACGAAGCCGGCCGCTTCATTGACAGCCTCGTTCTGCGGTTCCCGGCCGGGGGACGGAACCACCACGCTAGATGGA
>JBFYOD010000169.1:0-2758 GCA_041303965.1 Candidatus Aminicenantota bacterium | reverse complement strand
TACCTTCAGGGCGATTTCCCTTTCAAGACCATCATCGAGAATTGCCGGATCGCGGAATGGCGGGAGGGAGCGGCGCGCAGGCGCCGGATCGAGACCCCGCGCGGCGCTTTGACGGAGACATGGACGTGGCTGCCGGAGTCGTTTTCGGAGGCCCCGACGGAGCATCTCGTCAAGTCGGCCGCCGATCTCGAGGCCTACGCCTGCCTCTTCGAGAACACGCGGTTCGAGCCCGAGTACGGCTTCGCCGAAAAGCGCGCCCGCCAGGTCGGTGAGATGGGCGTCGTCCTCTGTTACCTGCCCAAGAGCCCTTTCATGCAGATGGTCGCCCTCGACGCGGGCATCGCGGCGGTCACGGAGATCCATGCCGACGCCCCGGTCGAGCTCGAGGCGACGCTGGCCGCGGTCCGTCGAGCCCACGACCGGGCGGCGCGGATCGCCCTCGCGAGCCCGGCCGAGGTCCTGATGATCCCGGAGAACCTCTCGTCCGAGGTCGTCGGGCCGCGTTTTTACGAGCGCTACATGCGCGACTATCACCAGACGTGGAGCGGGCGGATCGCGGCGGCGGGCAAGCGCTCCTGCATCCACCTGGACGGCACGCTCAAGGGGCTTCTCAGAGAGGTCTGCGAGTCCGGTTTCACCTTCGTCGAGGCCATGACGCCCGCGCCCGTCGGCGACCTCGATGTCGAGCGTTGGGCGGAGTGGTCCGGCGTAACGCAGACGGTCTTCTGGGGCGGCCTTCCCGGCGTGTACTTCACGGACAAGGTCCCGGAGGCCGAGTTCGAGCGGCACGTGCGAGCGGTCCTGCGCGTGATGACGGCGAGCCCGCGCTTCGTGCTCGGCGTCGCCGACCAGGTACCGCCCGACGGGCTGGAGCGGCGCGTCCGCCGCGTCGCCGAGCTCGCGGACGAATTCGGCCGCTACTAGCTGTTGCTTGCGCTACTAGCTGTTGCTTGGCTTTGCCAAGTTACTGGTCCTAAAGGTCTTGCGCGATTCGCCCAGCTTGGCAATATGCTTAGAGCCGCGTTTTTTCGCCGGAAAAACGAGTCCTAAGCGGCCAACTTCTTCAGCGAATCCAGGATCGCGGTCACGTCGCCGTCGCTGTTGTTGATATAGAACGAGACGCGGATCGAGTTGAGCCCGCCCTCAGCGACCGGACGGACGCGGATCTTGTCCTTGGCCAGGAGCGCGCTGATCTCCGTGAAGGTATGCTTCTTCATGCGGAAGCCGATCATCAACGTCCGGTAGGCCTCTTCCTCGGGCGAGAGGCGCTCGACACCGGCGATCTCGCCGAGGCCGCGGTAAAAGCGCTCGGCCATAGGCTTGCAGTGGCGCGAAATGCGGTCGACCCCGATCGTCTCGATGAAATCGAGGGCCGCGCCGAGGGCGTAGAAAAGGGCATCGTTCTGGGTGCCGGACTCGTAGCGCTTGGCCGTCGGCTGGAGCACGAACTCGCCCTTCGCGGCGTCGTAGCGTTCGGACGAGCCGCCGCCTACGGTCTGCGGCCGCAGGGTATCGAGCATCCCCTGGCGGACGTAGATGAAGCCGGTGCGCTTCGGGCCCATCATCCACTTGTGGGTGCTGCAGGTGTAGAAATCGACGCCGGTCTCGACGATGTCGAACGGGGCGCAGACGGGGGCCTGGGCGCCGTCGAGGGCGAACCAGACGTTCTTCGAACGGGCCAGCGCGGCGATCTCCTTGACCGGGAAGAGCTGGCCCGTCGTGCAGGTGACGTGGCTGATGAAGATGAGCCGGGTCCTCGCGGTGATGAGCTTGGCGATGCGGTCGACGTTGCCCGGACCGCTCTTGATGTCGGGCTCGAAGAGCCGGATGACGATGCCGTCGCGCTGCATGCGGTTGAGGAGGGCCGAATGGACGGCGACGTGCTCGTGGGTCGTCGTGATGACCTCGTCGCCCTTCTTCAGGGGCAGGCCGTTGACGATGACGTTGACGCCTTCGGTCGCGCCGCCGATGAGGCCAAGGTCTTCTTTACGGCAGGTCTTGCCGAGGGCTCGGGCGAGCTTCTCTTTGACCTCCCACCAGTGCTTATCGTCGTAGCCGGCGCTCGGGGCCCGCTCTTCGGCCTGGTTCCATTCGACAAGGCTTTCGAGGACGGGCAGCGGGCACGCGCCCAGTCCGCCGAAATTGAGGTAGGTCCAGCCGGGGTCGAGGAGGAACTGGCCGCGGATGAGCTTCCAGAAATATTCTTCGTCGCCGGCTGCGGCGGCTTGAGCGAGGAGCGTCCCGAAGGGCGCGGAGCCGGCCCGGGACGACGCGGCCGCGGCCTTCGCCGCGCCGCCCGCGCCCGGCAGTCCGGGCTCCGCGGTGGCCGCCCCCGCCAGCTTGCGCATCAAAGGCAGTCCGGCGACGCCGCCGGCCAGCCCCGCCGTCATTTTCAGGAATTCTTTTCTCTTCACGGTTCTCCCTCCGATGTCTTTTCGAGTCCTAAAGGGAGATTATTCCGCCAGGCGCGGCTGAGTCAATAATAATGAGAATAATAATGAGCCTTGGCTGTCGTATCTTAATGATAAATATGAAGATATACAATTCTTCGAGCCGAGTAAGGCCCTTACTGAGCTTTTTTCGCCACAAATAGCGTCTTTAATTACGATGTGTATTCTCTCGCCGTCTCTCCATGTCCCTGCTTTCGCCACAGCCACAATTACTCCCAATCGTTTAAAACAAGATCCGCAAAGACGCCCCTGAGGAGGCGCGTATGCCTCGTGCAAAGTTGTTTCTGATACCAGGGTACATCTGGCAT
>JBFYOD010000168.1:0-16874 GCA_041303965.1 Candidatus Aminicenantota bacterium | reverse complement strand
GTCGGGTTGCCGAAGTGCTGCTTCGAGCCCTGGCGAAGTCCCGGCGGATGGAATTCGGAGGAGCTGCGGCCGTACTTTTTCTTGTCGCCGAGCATGTACAGCAGCTCGAGCCGGTTCGAGGGGATGATCTGGAAGTTCAGCTTGGCGTTGTAGTTGTTGAGGTAGGTGTCGTCGTGGACGTTGAGCTGGTTGATCGTCTTGACCTGCTGGATGCCGTAGCTGATCCACCACCAGGCCTTGTCCTTGACGAAGGGGCCGCCGGCGTTGAAGCCGAAGTCCTTGATGTCGTCGGCCCGGTTGTACCCGGCGACGCCGAACTCGTCGAGCCTCGACTGGGGCACTTTCGCCTGGAAATTCGAGTCGGTGTAGAAGAAGCGGCCGCCGATGCTCGTCTTGTTCGTGCCGCGGCGGGTGACGACGTTGATGACGACGGCCGGGTCTTTGTGCTCGACGTCGAGCGTGCCCGTGGAGATGTTCAGCTCTTCGAACGAGTCGAAGTCATAGTACCCGGCCGAGCTGATCGAGGACTTGTCCGTCGTCTGCATGCCGTCGAGGGTCCATTCGTTGTTCGTGGTGCCCTTGGCCTGGAAGTACGACTGCTGTCCCGACTCGACGCCGCCGATGTTCTCGCGGTCCATCTGGACCGAAGGCGTCATCTGCAGGACGACCCAGGGGTCGCGCGCGGAAGGCAGAGACTGGAGCATCTCATAGCTGACCGTGTGCGTGATCTGGGTCTTCTTGGCGTCGACGATGGGCGTCTGGGCGACGACCGTGATCTGTTCTTCGATGCCGCCCTGCTCCATGGCGATGGCGATGTCGGATGTTTTACCGACATTGACGATGATCCCGGTCTGGGTCTTCGTCTTGAAGCCCTGGAGCTCAGCCTTGATGGCATAGTCGTTGGCCGGGAAAAGGGACAGGAAACGGAACTTGCCTTCGGCGCTGGTCACCATCGGGATCGCCCCGATCGTGGCGCCCGTCAGAGTCAAGCTGACTCCGGGCAGCGCGTTCCCCTGATCATCGGTAACGGTACCGCTGATGTTCCCTGTTCTCTCCTGGGCCGCCAAAGTGAAGGCGAAAGAGGCGCAGAAAAGAAGCGCTAGGAATTTCTTCATTACCCCTCCTTGGAAGGTAATTAGGTTTGGCCTTGATCCCTGGAGCGATGAGCGCTCCACCATACCCCATTTTTTAAATTCCTCTCCTGAATGACCTCCTCTCTCTTTAATGAGTCTATTTTCGCGTTTACAAAAATTTACCATGTTATTTCACTCATTCTTAAGCAATATATGTGCCAAATATATCAGATAGTATCTTGCATTATATCAGCGATTTTGACGGTTGGGCTTGGATCAATTATCCAATAATGCGAATTTATCCAATTTTTTGAATGAAAGCGCTCGATTTCGCCCCTGCTCCAGAAATCCGGATAACAGCCAGTCATCCCTCCATCAGGGCGACGTCTCGTCACTCGCCCGGATTGATTTGCTCTGACGAGTTGCGTAACTTCCTCGCCCGCCGCAGTGTTATAAAGAGATAGTACTTAGACACATTCGACGATGCCAAGTTCGCCATGAGCATCCTTCGGGCTTCAGGCCCGGCCCGGGAACGAGTTGATTTATTAGGCGATATTCTCTATATATAGAAGGAAATGAAAGGTGTCGGAACATGAAAACTCTTACCCGGTTGTTCTTGATTTCAACGCTCTCCGCGATCCTCCTTCTGACCGGAGCGTTCCCGGCTTCCGCCCAATCGAAAGTCAAGGTCAAGGACCTGCCGCCGACCTACCAGGAATGGCTCAAGGTCGTGTCCTACATCATCAAGGACAAGGAACGGGACGTTTTTCTCTCGCTTCAGGCTGATCGGGACCGCGACCTGTTCATCGACGCCTTCTGGAAGCTCCGGGACCCGACCCCGGCGACGCCGAAGAACGAATTCAAGGAAGAACACATGAAGCGGTTCACAGAGGCCAACCGCCTCTTCCGTTTCGGCTCGGCCCGCGAGGGCTGGATGACCGACCGGGCCAGGTTCTACATCATCCTCGGCCCGCCCGTGAGCAAGATCTGGGACGCCGGCTCCAACGAGATCTACCCGACGGAGATCTGGAGCTACTACGGAGACACGGCCAAGGGCCTGCCCATCCATTTTCAGCTCGTCTTCTTCCAGCCCCGGAACGCCGGAGAGATGCGGCTCTACGACCCCATGACCGATGGCCCGGAGAGACTCCTCGTCCGGGCCGCGGAGCAATTCAACGTCGGCGATTATCAGGCCATGTATCAGAGAATACATGATTTTCGTCCGGACCTGGCCCTTGTCTGCCTGTCCATCATCCCCGGCGACATCCCGCCCGGCTTTCAGCCTTCCCTGGACACGGCGTTCTACATGGCCGCGATCTACGAATCCCCGAAAAAGGGCCTGAACGACAGCTATGCCACGCACTTCCTCAACCTCCGAGGGGTCGTTTCGACCGAATACCTGACCAATTTCCTGAACAGCGAAGCGGCCGTGGCCGTCATCCACGACCCGGGCACCGGGCTGACGACATGCGATTTCGTCATCGTCCCCGAGCGGCTCTCCGTCGATTTCTACGATCCGAAGAGGGAATATTCGACCAGTTTCGCGGTCGACATCAGCCTCCGCGCGGGCGAAAAGATCATCCTCCAGTACAGCAAGGAATACCCCCTGACGATCCCCGAAAGCCAGATGGACCAGACCCGGAGCATGGGTTTCGCCGTGGCCGATTCCTTTCCCGTCATCGATGGCTCGTACAAATTGACCGTACTTCTCAGGAACCTCGTCGGGAAGGAGTTCTGCGTTCTCGAGCGCGACCTAGTGGTCCCGCCCACGGCCGGCTCCCCCCGTATCCTCGGACCGGCCCTCGGCGTCGGTCTGGTCGTCTCCCGCGCGGACTTCCACCTGCCCTTCCAACTTGGCGCTCAAAAACTCAACGTCGATCCCAAGAACACCTACTCCAATACCGACCAGGTCGCCTACGTTTTCAGCGTCCTGGGCGTCACCCAGGACCTGTGGAAGGAGGGGAAGGTTGTGGCGACCATCAAGGGCACGAGTCCGAGCTCCGTTTTTCAACGATCCTTCACTCTGCCTCTCAACGGCCAGCCGTATCGATCCTCCCTGGGCCTCTCCCAAGCCCTTCCGGCTACCGAGTTCCCGCCCGATTATTACGAGCTGAAGCTGGCCCTGCAGGATGCCCAGGGAAGCGTCCTGGACACGAAAACGGCCAGTTTCATCGTTTCTCCCGGCAAGTCGGTCGCCCATCCCGTCGTGGCCTCCCGGGCGTTCCCGACCGCCAACAGCTTCCAGGCCCATTACATGCTGGCCTACCAGTACGACCAGACGGGCCAGCTCGACCGGGCCGAGGAGTCTTACCGCAGGGCCCTCGCGCTCAATCCCGCCTACCTGCCCAAGGTCCCCGAGTACGCCGGCTTTCTTATCAAAGCCAAGAAGCCCGAGGAGGCCCTGCGGCTCGTCGAGACGGTCAAGGATGACGCCAACCTCAAGTTCCCGTATTTCCTGATCAAAGGCCGGGCCCTGGCCGCACTCGAACGCTACGACGAAGCCGTCCTCAGCCTCCAGGAAGGGAATAAGATCTACAACAGCGACTCGGGGCTCCTGGCCGTCCTCGGCACCTGCTTCTACAAGACGGGAGAGAAAGAGAGGGCCCTGGCCGCGCTGAAGGCCTCGCTCAGCTTGAATCCGGAACAGCCGGAGGTCAAGGCGCTCATCCAGGAGATCGAAGGCAAAAAATAGGACGGCCGAACGGCGCCGCTTCTACCAGGCGATACCGTAGTCCTCGCCGTAATTGCTGCTGCCGCCCCAGAACGTGCCATGGGCCCGGTCGAAAAAGATGGCGTTGATCGGGCCCGAGGTATATTTCTTGACGGCCAGGGTATAACCCATGGTTCGGAGCTTCTCCCGGACTTTGACCGGGACACTGTCGTTGACATCGAGCTTTCCCGGGAACGTCTTGTGGTCGCTGAACGAATCGTGCATCTGGTAGCTGGTGATGTTGGCCGCCTCGCAGGCCTGCTGGACGTTCATCCCGAACTCGACGACATCGAGGAAGAACTGGAGGAGGTTCTGGTCCTGGGTATCCCCGCCCTGGACGGCGAAGGACAGGAAAGGCCGGCCGTCTTTAAGGGCCAGGCCCGGCGTCAACGTCGCCCGCGGCCTTTTCCCCGGAGCGATGACGTTAAATGGGTTCTTCCACTCGTCGAGGACGAAGCTCTGGGCCCGCTGGCTCATGCCGATCCCCGTCCGGCCTGCAATTACGCAGGGGATCCAACCCCCGCTCGGGGTCACGGAGACGACCCATCCTTCCTTGTCGGCGGCCTGGATGGACGTCGTCCCCGTTCGAAAGGCCTCCTCGACGGCCGCCGCCTCGTCGAGGCCTAGCGCCCCGGCTTCTCCCCTGCCCCATTCGGGCCAGCGGTCGAGAAAGCCGAGATAGGGATTGCTTTTCCCCTCGTACGGGTAAGGATCCCCGGGCTTGATATCGGGATCGTTCTTGTCGTTCCGGATGAGCCTGGCCCGGTCTTTGGCGTAGGCCTTCGACAGCAGGCCGCTGAGAGGCTCCTGGGGCGGATAATAAGGGTCGCCGTAATAGAAATCCCGGTCGGCGAAGGCCAGGCTCATGACCTGGTAGAGGGCATGGATATAGGCGGCGCTGTTGTAGCCCATGGACTTGAGGTCGAGGGTCTCGAGCATGTTGAGGGCCTGGAGCATGACCGGACCCTGGACCCAACTCGTGAGCTTGAAGACTTCGATGCCCTTGTAATCGGTCGACACGGGCTCTTCGAGATGGACCTTCCAGCCATCGAGGTCCGCCATCGTGATGAGGCCGCCCTGCTCCGCCGAACCGCGGACGAATTCGCGGCCGATGTCGCCCCGGTAGAAACGGTCGTAGGCGGCATAGATCGCCTCTTTCCGGCTCTTGCCGGCGGCCCGGACCCGCCGCTCGGCGTCGACGAGCTTTTTCAAAGTGTCGAGGAGATCCGGCTGGCGGAAGAGCTCCCCGGGATGCGCCGCCTCGCGCGCCGCGCCCTGATGGGGCAGGAGAACGGCCCTTGAATAAGGCCACAGCTTGATCTTGTCCTTGTCTTTTTCTATCCGGTCACTTGTTTCCTTGTCCATCGGATAGCCTTCGGCCATCCGGAGGGCGGGTTCGAGGACCTCTTCGAGGCTCATCGTCCCGAATTCGGCCAGCATCGTCAAAAGGCCGCCTGGAGTGCCGGGGGTCACGGCCGAAAGGACGCCGTCGGCGGGCGGGTACTCGAAGCCCTTGGCCTTGTAAAAATCGGCCGTCGCGGCCGTCGGGGCGACGCCCAGGGCATTCAGTCCGATGACCTTTTTTGTCTTGGGATTGTAAATGAGGGCCTGGGTCTCGCCGCCCCAGCTCAGGACGTCGTACATGGTACAGACGGCGCCGAGCATGGCGCAGGCCGCGTCGACGGCGTTGCCGCCCTTGGCGAAGACGAGCGCCCCCGCCGTCGCGGCCAGCGGCTTTCCCGTGATGGCCACCCAGTTCTGTCCGTGGAGGACGGGTTTCTCCGTCCTCTGGCCGGATGTGACCTTGACCCAAAGCAGGAGACACGCGACGAGAACGACCGGAACATGGTTTGTTTTCATGAGCCCTTCCTTAAATAGTATTCCCAGCCCTCGAGCGTATCAATAAACCGGGTCGAGGCTGTAATGGAAGCCCAACGTGATGCCCCTTCCGGAACAGCCGAGGACCGGGACCAGGCGCTGTCTCCGGGCGTGGTTGCGCACGACCAACCGGGCGACAAGGTGGCCGACGACCGCTCCGATGAAGACGTCGGACATCCAATGCCGGTCTTCGGTCACCCGCGATAACCCCACTCCGGCGGCGATGGTGTAGGCGAGGACCGGGGCCCAGGGCCGGTGGCGGTACTGAAGGGCGACGACGGTGGCCACGCTGAAGGCCGTGGCCGAGTGGCCGGACGGGAAGGAGTCGTAGAGACCGTCGTAGTCCGGGTCGTAGCGCTTGAAGAACCCGGCCGGCCCGGCCCACTGGTCTTCCCCGTCGGCCGCGGAAGGACGCTGCCGTCCGGTCATCCCCTTGATGAAGTGGTCGACGAGAAACGTCTGGACGATCGCGCTGGCCGCGAGGTACCCCGTGTCCCTCGCCCGCTCGTTCTTGAAGACGAGCCCGGCCCCGAAGAAGATCCCCGCCGTGGCCGCCGCGCCCCAGGTCCCCATCTGGGTTATGACCGGGCCGACGTCCTGCACCCAGCCGCGATCGTCGGCGTAGCCCTTTAAGGCATCGCGGACGCTTTCGTCCGCGGCGATGAGGAAGCCGGTGGACGCGGCGAGAAGGATGAGCGGGGCTATGTGCCGTTCCTTGATGCGGAAGGGCGAGCCCCAGATCCGGCCCGTGTCTTCGACGAATTCCCGCGCGGCTTTCTTGAGCACGGGGGTTTGAGCTGTTTCGCCTGGATTCTTTTGGGCGGCCACGGGGACGGCGAGAACGGCCAGCATGAGCAGGGCGGCCGTCGCCGAGCGGACGCTTTTCTTGAACATCATCATCTTCGGCCCGATTATACACCACCCCCGATCTTTCTATCCACGAAAAATCCGTTGTGCTATAATACCCGCCTTTGCCGGGGATCACCCGTCAAGGGACGAGCCTTTGCGGCGGAAGTGGATCGCGGCGCCCCGCCCGTCCCGGCCGCTGCCAAAAGCGGAAGGAGAATGGTCGCCCGTGTACCGTATTGAGCAACACCCTATCCTGCCCATCCCCGCCCGCAAGTCCATCTCCTTGACATGGAAAGGCGGCCCGCTGGAGGCCCTCGAAGGGGAGACCCTGTCGGCCGCCCTTTTCGCGGCCGGGATCCGCGTTTTTGGACACCACGCCAAGGACGGAGCCGCCCAGGGCATTTTCTGCGCCAACGGCCAGTGCGCCCAATGTCTCGTCCTGGCCGATGGCATCCCGGTGAAGTCCTGTATGGAGCTCGTCAGGCCCGGCATGCGGGTCGAGCCGGTCGAAGGCCTGCCCGAACTGCCGAGCGTGGACGCCGCCGTCGCCGGCACCGCGAAGCCCCGCCCGGTCGAAACTCTCCACGTGCCCGTCCTCGTCATCGGCGGCGGCCCGGCCGGCCTCTCGGCCGGGATCGAGCTCGGCAAGCGCGGCATCGAGACCCTCATCATCGACGACAAGCACCGGCTCGGCGGCAAGCTCGTCCTCCAGACCCACCGCTTCTTCGGTTCGATCGAGGCCGTCTATGCCGGCACGCGCGGCATCGATATCGCCACGCGCCTCGAACACGAGGTCCGCGCGTTCCCGCATGTCCGCGTTTGGCTCCAGAGCGCGGCCCTGGCCGTCTACAGCGACAAGACCGTCGGGGTCCTCGTCGAAGGCCGTCGGTACGTCCTGGTGAAACCGGATGTCCTTCTCACGACCGCCGGGGCGAGGGAGAAGAACCTGGCCTTTCCGGGCAACACCCTGCCCGGCGTCTACGGCGCTGGCGCCTTCCAGACTCTCGTCAACCGGGACCTGGTCAAACCGACGGGCCGGCTGTTCATCGTCGGCGGAGGCAATGTCGGGCTCATCGCCGGCTATCACGCCCTGCAGGCCGGCATTTCAGTCGTCGGGCTGGTCGAGATCCTGGCCGAGTGCGGCGGCTACAAGGTCCACCGGGACAAGCTGGCCCGCCTCGGCGTGCCCATCTACACGTCGCATACCGTCCTCAGCGCCAATGGGACCGACGCCGTCGGATCCGTGACCATCGCCCGCGTCGACGCACGGTTCAAGCCGGTCGCGGGAACGGAGCGCTCCTTCGACTGCGATACCGTGCTCATCGCCGTCGGCCTCGACCCGGTCAACGAATTCCACGAGAAGGCCCGCGAGTTCGGGCTCCCCTCGTTCGCCGCCGGAGACGCCGAGGAGATCGCCGAGGCTTCCGCGGCCATCTTTTCCGGAAAGATCCGCGGCCTGGAAGTCGCCCGGGCCCTCGGTCACGACGTCGGGGAGATCTCGCCGGACTGGTACCGGACCGCGGACATCCTCAAGTCCCATCCCGGAAAGACGACTCCGGAACAGACGCCTGCGGATGCGGCTGGCGTCTTCCCGGTCATCCACTGCCACCAGGAGATCCCTTGCGACCCGTGCACGGGCGTCTGCCCGAACGACCTCATCGAAATGGACGAGACCGACATCCGCCTTCTCCCGTCGTTCGTCGGCGAGAAAAGCGGCAAGGGCTGCACCGGCTGCGAAAAATGCGTCGCCATCTGCCCCGGTCTGGCCATCACCCTCGTCGACTACCGCAAGGACGCGGACTTCCCGACCGTGGCCATTCCGTTCGAGTTCCTCAAGGACACCCTGAAAGCCGGCGACACCGTGACCGTCGAGGACACCCTGGGGAACGCCCTGGGCCGGGTCGAGGTCGGGGCGGTCAAGGCCATCAAGGCCAACGACCGGACCGTGATCGTCAAGGTCAGGGCGCCCCGGGAATACGCCAACAAGATCGCCGGGATCCGGGTTCAGCCGGCCGAGGTCGGCGAGCCCCTGGGCCGCTATGTCGAGCGCACGGCCGAAGACACCGTCATCTGCCGTTGCGAGCGGGTCACGGCCGGGGACATCCGGAAACTCATCCGGGAAGGCGTCCGGGACATCAACGAGATCAAATCGGTGACCCGGGCGAGCATGGGCTCCTGTGGCGCCAAGACCTGCACGCCCCTCATCCACCGGCTCTTCCGCGAGGAGGGCGTCCCCGAGTCCGAGATCGTCGACCAGCCGAAGCGGCCCCTGTTCTTGGAAGTGTCCTTGGGGGTGTTCGCCGGCCTGGGCCAGGAGGAAGACGGCCATGGTCGGGAATAAGTCCTACGATGTCGTCATCGTCGGGGCCGGCAGCGTTGGCGCGCCCGCCGCGCTCTCCCTGGCCGAAACCGGGCTCCGCGTCCTGGTCATCGACCAGTACCCGAGCGTCGGGCAGGGCTCGAACAAGCGGGCCATCGGCGGCCTCCGGGCCACCCATTCCGACCCGGCCAAGATCCGCCTCTGCCTGCGCAGCCTCGAGATCTTTTCGACCTGGCAGGAGCGCTTCGGGGACAAGATCGAATGGCGCAAGGGCGGCTACTCGTTCGTCGCCTACCGCGGCGAAGAGGAGCGGACGCTCAAGGAGCTCCTCGTCGTCCAGAAAAACTACGGCCTGAACATCGACTGGCTGGACGCCAAGGCCCTCCTGGGCGTCATCCCCGACCTCAATCCCGAAAGTCTCATCGGCGGGACGTTCTCCCCCGACGACGGCCACGCCTCTCCCCTGCTTGCGATCCACGCCTTCTACAGCCGGGCGAAAAAGCTGGGCGCCGAGTTCCGGTTCCAGGAAAGAGTCACGGGATACGACATCGACGGCGGCCAGATCCGGGGCGTTCGGACCGACAAAGGCGCATACGCCGCCGCGGTCGTCGTCAATGCCGCCGGGCCCTGGGGAGCGGAGATGGCCGCTCTGGCCGGGATCGACGTGCCCGTCCGGCCAGACTCGCACGAGGGCGCGGTGACCGAGGCCGTCGCCCGTTTTCTCGAGCCCATGGTCGTCGACATCCGTCCCGTCGCCGGCTCGGCCAACTACTATTTTTATCAGCACGACACGGGCCAGGTCATCTTCTGTATCACGCCCAGCCCCAGCATCTGGGGGATGGACGTTCGCGAGACGAGCTCGTTCCTGCCCATGGTCGCCCGGCGGATGGTCGAGCTCATCCCCCGGCTCAAGAACCTCCGTGTCCGGCGGACCTGGCGCGGACTCTACCCCATGACGCCCGACGGATTTCCGATCGTCGGCTGGACGCGCGAGCTCAAGGGCTACATGCTGGCGGTCGGCATGTGCGGCCAGGGGTTCATGCTCGGGCCGGGACTAGGCGAGCTCCTGGCCCGCATGGTCCTGGGCACGACCGACGAAAAGGATCGGCAGACGCTTTCCTACCTCAGCCCCTACCGGGAGTTCAAGGGCCAGGAAAAGCTGAAATAGGCCTCATTTTTTCCTGGCGCGGGAAAGCCACATGGCCAGGCGCAGGAGGACCGTCGCCGAGCCGAAGGCGACGACGGGAAGGCTGAGCGAGGGCAGGACGGAATCGAAGGTCCTGAGGTATTTCGTCCAGCTCGCCCACTTGAGCAGGGCCGTATGGGCCATGGCCAGCAAAAGCGCCGCGTAGCCAACATAGCGAAGGGCCTTTCTCCAGGTTTCCCCTCCCAGCCGTTCCTTGGCCCCGGCGTTGGAAAGCAGGGCCATGGCCCCGAAGAGAACGAGGGCGGCCAGGCCGGGGACGTCGGATAGCCACGCGTCGAGCTTCCTCTCCGGATGAAGGCCCACGGCGGGAAGCCAAAAATGGTTGACGGCGCCGTGGACGAGCCCCGTCCAAAATCCCATGAGGCCGAAGTGCTTCCGGCAGGCCAGCAACCTTCCGGAGCGGCGCGAGAAGTAAGCCACCCCCGTCAGGAACATCGACAGGGCGACGAGCAAGAGCGCGGCCGTGCCGAGCGACTTGTTGACGATGGCCAGGTCGAACTGCCAGACCCCGTCCTTGAAATATTGCCGGACGAAAAAGTAAAGAGCGCCGAAGGCGACAGCGGCCGCGGCCAGGGCCCCGGCCCGGGCCCAGAGCTGAAGGACGCGTTTGCCGCCGTTCCGCGCGTTTGTCTCGCCGGACTCGTTGTCGTCCTTAATCGCGGTCATGGATCCTTCTGTCCGGAAGATATAAAGGAAAGGATTATAGCGGAGGACCCGCCGAAAGCCAAATGAGCCGCGGCGAGGCCCGGACGTCAGCGGACGATGAGCCGCCTCCCGTCCACGGTCAGGATGCTCATCTCGATGTCATAGACGGCCTTGAGCAGGGCCTCGCTCAGGATGTCGCCGGGCCGGCCGGCGGCCACGATACGACCGCCCTTCATGAACACCATTTCGTCGGAGTACTTCACGGCCATGTCCAGCGCGTGGAGGGTGACGATGACGGTTTTTCCCATCTCCCCGGTCAGGCGCCGGATGAGCTCCAGGATCTCGGTCTCGTGGCGGGGGTCAAGGAACGTGGTCGGTTCGTCGAGGAGGAGGATGTCGGGCTCCTGGGCCAGCGTCCGGGCGATGAGGACGAGCCGCCTCTCTCCCGAACTGAGCTCGAAGAACGGCCGGGCCGAAAAGCCGGCCAGGCCGACATATCCCAGGGACGCTTCGGCGGCCTCGACATCGCGATGCGAGGGCGAAGAGAAGACCGGGATGAAGGCGGCCCGGCCCGTCAGGACGAAATCCAGGACGGAATAGTTGAAGGTGAAGGCGGGTTCCTGGGGCACATAGCCGACGAGCCGGGCCCGGCTCTTTCCGCCCAGGCCTGCCAGGTCCCTTCCGTCCACGAAGACCGAACCCCGGGACGTCGGAAGGACGGAGGCGAGGCACTTGAGGAAGGTCGACTTGCCCGCGCCGTTGGGGCCGACAATGGATGTCACGCGGGCATCGGCGAACGTCAGGCCGGCGACCCGAAGGGAAAAATCCCCGTAGGAGAAATGCAGACCCTCGACACGGACCTTCATAGCCAGGTCTTTCCCGACCTTTTCAGAAGGACGATGAAGAAAGGGATCCCAACGACGCTCGTCAGGATGCCGATGGGAATTTCGAAAGAGACCGCGCCCCGGGCGATGTCGTCGGCGACGAGGAGGAGCGAGGCCCCGTAGGCGGCCGAAAGCGGAATGACCTTCCGGTTGTCGGCGCCGACGGCCATGCGAACGAGGTGGGGTACGATGAGCCCGACCCAGCTGATGACGCCCGTGACGGCCGTGGCGGCGGCCGTCGTCAGAGCGGCCAGGACGATGACGGCGATCTTCTCTCGTTTGATGTTGACGCCGAGGGCCCGTGCTTCGTCGTCGCCAAGCGAAAGGACATTCATCCGCCAGCGGAGGAGGATCAGCACGGTCACTCCGACGCCGATGACGGGCAGTGTTACACCAAGGTCCTTCCAGTCGGCTTGGGCCAGGCTGCCCATGAGCCAGAAGATCAGGGATTGAAGGGCATAGGGGTTGGCGAAGAACTCGACGAGGGACAGGAGGGCCTGGAAAAGGGCCGAGACGATGACACCGCTGAGCAGGAGGGTCACGACCTGAGAGGCGGCCTTCCCGGCGATAAACAGGACGGCCAGGACGGCGACGATGGCGAACACGAAGGCCGCGGCCTGGGCCGGGACCTTGCGACCGAGGAAAACGAGGGATAGGGCGGCCCCGAAGGCCGCGCCGTAGGATATCCCCAGGCTGAATTCGAAGACCAGCGGATTCTTGAAGATGGCCTGGAGGGAAGCGCCGGACACCGCTAGCGCGGCGCCGGCGAAAAGCGCCAGGAGGAGCCGCGGCAGCCGGATGCGGAAAAGGATGTCCGCGTAGGGCGAGGGGCCGCTCGCGGCGCCGCCCGGAAAAACCGCGCCGGCGATGGTCGTGAAGACCGCCTTGGGCGGAATGCGGTAGGTGCCGATGTTCAAAGACAGGACGAGAAGGACGACGGGCAAAACGGCGGCCAGGACGAATGCCGCCGTCGCTCGCTTATTCCGGTTTCCACTCATGGCAGTCGAGCACGCGGCAGAGGGCGCTGAAGAGGCCCTCCGCTCCGTAGAATTCCTTGAAAATGGCGTCGCCTTCGCGGGTCAGGTCGAAGTCCGGGAAGCTCGACGGATGAAAAAGCCGGGCCAGGTAGGCCGTCTCGACGAGGACGAGCGCCGGGTCCCACCAGTACCAGAAGCCGAACGTATAATGGACGCGTCCATCCCGCACCGCCCGGACCGAGGCCAGCCGGGGGTCCAGGAGGATGCCCTCGACGGTCACCTGTCTCTCGGCCGGCGGATAATTGCCCTGAACGAGGATGACCTCCGGGTCCCAGCGCAGGATCTGTTCGAGGGAAACGGTCGCGCCGGCCGTGCCGAGATAAGAAGGGAGCAGGCCGGAAGCGAGGTTCTTTCCGCCGGCCGCCTCGACGGGCTCATAGGAGACCGGCGTCCGGAGGAGAGAGCCCCAAAAGGAAAGATAGACCGTAGGTCCGACATCCTCCGCCCGGGCAGGACCGATCCCGCGCACCGAGCCCATGCGGCTTCCGAAGAAGGATACGAGTTCCGCCGCGCGCTCCTCCCGGCCGAGGATCCGGCCGAGCGTCTCGATCTCCGCAAGAAGGTTCCGAAACTTGCCCATCGAAGCCAAGGCCACCACCGGCAGCTTCATTTTCCGCTCGATCGACTCGGTCATCCGAAATTCCGAGGGCGACGAAAACAGGATGTCCGGCCGCAGCCGGATGGCTTCCTCGTAGTTGAGGTCCTGGCCCTGGTTCGAAACGACCGGAAGGCGTTCGGAGGGGGGGAAGACGAGAGCGAAAAGCCGGTCGTGGCGGCGAAGGAAGAAATCGATCCCCACCAGCCTCTCCCCCGCACCTAGGGCGACGATGATCCGTGTGATCTCCGGCTCGAGCGAGATGATCCGCTCGACCTTGGCGGGGAGGACGACCGTTCGCCCCAAGCTGTCGACGACCTTGATGGGGCCACCGGCCTGTCCGGCAAAGCCGGCCGGGACGGCCGGCATGATCAGCGCCAGCACGGCCGCGCGGAGGAGACGGCTTTTTCCGGAAAGGCCGAGGAATCTCATCGGGATCCGAAGACGATCTCGCCGAAGAATTCGGGCCGGTGGAAATCGGGCGAGGGCGTATCGACCGGGTTCCACGCCCCGTAGTGGCGGACATCCGTTTCGTCGCCGCACTTGTAGAAATTCGCCGCGGCCCGATGTCCGGGGAGGACCTCCCGGCCGTAGATCTTGCGGAAAAGGGAGAGCGGCATCCGGTACTCGAGCGTCCACGTGTCGCCGCCGTGCTCTCCGTCGCAAGGCCCGGCGATCGACGAGGCGACATCGAAGCCGGAAAGGTCCTCGGGCCAGAGCGGTTTTCGATCGTTACGGTCGGGGCCGAAGGCGGCCAGCAGGGTCCCCGCGGCGTTCGTCTCGAAATTGACGTATCCCTGCCGGCTCTCCGGGAACGCGTCGATGAAGAACTCGACGCAGCTGTCCTTGTAAACGGGGTCCTGGAATTGCATATATTTGACGCGCACCCGCCGCTCCCCCACTTGGAACTTGACGTGGAGGGAGCTTCGCGAATAGCACAGCTTGACCTCGACCGGGGGGCGGTAGCCGTTGTCCAGCCAGAGATAGCGATCGATCGCGAGCGGCGGGATAGCCGGCCAGGGCCCGGAGGCAACGCCGGGCAAGAACTCGGCGTCGACCGGCAGGATAGTATACGAGCGTCGCGGCCCGGAGAGCGTCATTGGCCCGGCCCCGCGCAGGCTTCGACCAATTTCATTATGGCCGCGATGACGGCGAGCTCGGCGTGGGCCGCCGGCTTGGCGGCTTCGGCCAGGACCTTTCCCTTCTCCTCGGCCCATGCGGCCGGCTCGCCCTGCCCTTTGGACAGCCGAGACAGCGCTTCCCGCCCAGCCTCGGAGGCGCGGGCCAGGCCGCGCGAGAGCGGTTCGATTTCCCAAAGCGCCGGCGCGCCCGCGATCAAGGACAGGACGAGGGCGTGATTGGCCTTCCACTGGGCCATGGTCTTATCTAATTCCAAGCCGACCTTCGGGTCCTTCTTGGCCAGGAACAGGTCCACCTTTTTGCTGAAGGCGCGGGCCGAGAACGATTCGGGCGCGCAGGCGTCGACGAACCGGGTGAAGGGCGAAAGGGACGTGTAGGTCACACCCTGGCTGCCGCGCTTGTAGCCTTCGAGCGGCTCGACGGCTTCGGCCAGCACCGCGAGCGGTTCCGTCCGCGGCGTGCCGGCCAGCCGCCTGAGCATCATGTCCTGGTTCTTGAGGTGGAGGAGGCCGAGCTCCTCGAGCTCGATGCTGACCGGGCCGAGTCGGCGGTACATGTCGTCGACGTTCGTCACCGAGGCCGGGGACCAGAGCCGCTCGGCGATGGCCGCCGTCCGCGGCCAAATCCGAGAATCGATCGTTTCCGGCGTCACGATCTCGGACCACATCGTCGCTTCGCCCCCCAGGACGAGCGCTTTCTGACTCTCGTCGAGAGGCGAGTCCGCAGGAATGGGGTCGTTCAAGTAATGGAACTCGGCCGTCTGGCAGAGGTCGATGTAATACCCGTTCGACAAGATCCCCTGGTAGCCCTTCCGGGCGGCATCAACGAGGGACTGCGGACCGCGCCACGAGTGGATGACGATATCGTTTGGCAGTCCGGGCTGGAAGATCTCGTCCCAGCCGACCATCTTCTTGCCGTACTTGGTCAGGATCTTGAGAAGACGCTTGTTGAAATAGGCCTGGAGGGCGCCGTTATCCGCGAGGCCGTTCTTTTTCTTGAAGGCCTGGATGGCCGGGTTGGCGTCCCATTGATGGCCTTCGACTTCATCGCCCCCGATGTGCAGGTACGGGTCGGGGAACAGGCCGCTCATCTCCTTGAGGAACGCGTCGAAGAAGGGATAGATCCGCTCGTCGGCCGGGTTGAAGGCCTGGCCGAAGACGCCGAACTTCCTTTCGATCCCGTAGGTGCCGGGCAAGCTCGAGAACTCGGGGTAGGCAACGAACCAGCTCGTTGAATGGCCGGGGATATCGAACTCGGGCATGATCCGGATGCCGCGCTCGGCCGCGTAGTCGATGACGTCCCGGATCTGGGCCTGGGTGTAGAACATCCCGTCCGAGCCGAGCTGGTGGAGCTTGGGAAACATCTTGGATTCGACCCGGAAGCCCTGGTCCTCGGTCAGATGCCAGTGGAAGACGTTCATCTTCACGGCGGCCATGGCGTCGAGGTTCCGCTTGATGACGTCAACGGGCTGGAAGTGGCGTCCGGCGTCGATAAGCAACCCCCGCCAGGTGAAGCGCGGCTCATCCGCGATATCGACGCAAGGAAAATAGTAACCCGCCTCGTCCGCGCTGAGGAGCTGGAGCAGGGTCTCGAGGCCCCGCAGGATGCCGATGTCGGTTTTTGCGGTCAGGAGGACCTTTGAAGTGTCGACCGTCAGCGCGTAGGATTCGTCTTCATTGGGCAAGAGCGCCCCGGTTTTCTCGAACGCGTAGCTGACCCCCCCCTCCCCGGCCGGGTTATGATCGGCCAAGAAATCCTGTTTCAGGAAAAGGCCGGTCTTCCCGGCCAGCCGCGACATGAACCGGGCCTCGGCTTTGAAGGTCCGGTCAGACCGAGCGATGATAAGGGACGCCGTGGTGTCCCCGGACGGGAGCCTGATAATCTCATGCTTCGTGCCGCCAATCACCAAATTTTCATCGACCCGGAATCGGCCGTCCCGGACGGTCACGCTCGCGGGAACGGGCATGAGCTTGAGGACGCCGTCGACGGAAGCGGCGGCCGGCGGGTGCATCGCCAGGGCGCTCCCGACGGTCAAGAAGGTCAAGACGGCGAGAACCAGGGGTTTCGCAAACAGGCGTCCTGTCATGATCGCTCCTCCGTCCTTCGGGGTCCGAGGGATTATTTATAGCACGGAGGAGCGCCGAAGAAAAGCGGCGCCCGGGAAGGTCAGCTTTCGATCTTCTCGACGACGATGGTCAGGTTCGAAGCGAGCGCGGCGACCGCCCCGACGGCGGCCAGGATGGGCGCGACGATGGCGCCGACGACGCCGACCGTGAGCGGGATCTCCATGAACGTCTTGCCGTGCTCGTCCTTGAGTATGATCCGGCGGACGTTGCCCTCGTGGATGATCTCCTTGACCTTGTTGAGGATCTCCCCGCCGTTCAGCTTGAATTCCTCGTACCTCGTTTTGCCTTGTTTTTTTTCTTCGTCCATGTTCATCCTCCGAACGTCGATGAGGAGCGACCCGGCCGGCGGCCGGGCATGTTCCTTCATAAGGGAATACGTCAAAGGTCCGGAAAGAGTTTCCTCAGGATCT